>NZ_FNSA01000003.1:4329784-4639054 GCF_900104775.1 Tsukamurella tyrosinosolvens | reverse complement strand
GGCACACCGACTCCTTCGAGGTAGACAGGTAGAACGTGATCTAAACCTAGCAATTGCTTGGTACGCTACCACCGAAGCCCGGTCAGCCGGAATGGGAAGTGGGGATTCTTGTGTCGAACGCACCTGCAGGGCCTGGTCTCGGACTCGACGGCGCGGTGGTGCTCGTCACCGGCGGCGTCCGGGGGATCGGTGCGGGCATCGCCCGGGTCTTCCTCCGGCAGGGCGCCACCGTGGTGGTGTGCGCCCGGCGCGAGCCGGAGCGCCCGGTGGAGGCCGACGGTGCCGTCGCCGAGTTCGTCGCCGCCGACGTCCGCGAGCCCGACCAGGTCGAGGTGTTGGTCCGCGGCATCGTGGAGCGGCACGGCCGACTCGACGTGCTCGTGAACAACGCCGGCGGCGCGCCCTTCTCGGACGCGGCGACCGCGTCACCCCGCTTCCACGACAAGGTGGTCGGGCTCAACCTGCTCTCGCCGCTGCTGGTCGCGCAGCACGCGAACGCCGTGATGCAGGAGGCGGGAGCCGGGGCGATCGTCAACGTGTCCAGTGTCAGCGCCACGCGCCCGTCGCCCGGCACCGCCGCGTACGGGGCCGCGAAGGCCGGACTCGATTCGCTCACCGGCAGTCTCGCGGTGGAGTGGGCGCCGGCCGTGCGGGTGAACGCGCTCGACGTGGGCATGGTCCGCACCGAGGCCGCGGAACAGCACTACGGCGACGATGCCGGGATCGCTGCGATCGGCGCGACCGTGCCCCTCGGCCGGCTCGCCGACCCCGAGGAGGTGGGAGCGTGCGCCGCCTTCCTCGCCTCGCCGCTCGCGTCCTATGTCACGGGCGCGACCCTGCTCGTCCACGGCGGTGGCGAGCGCCCCGCCTTCCTGGCCGCGGCGACCGCCTCGCGCGGCGCGCGGTAGACCCGAACCACGAACGAGGAGAAGAACAATGACAGGAATCGTCGACGGCCGTGTCGTCATCGTCACCGGCGCGGGCCGCGGTATCGGCCGAGCCCACGCACTCGCCTACGCAGCGGAGGGCGCCGCCGTCGTGGTCAACGACTACGGCGTCGGGCTCGACGGCGCGGACGCCTCGTCGGGCCCCGCGCAGCAGGTCGTGGACGAGATCCGCGCCGCCGGGGGCCGGGCGATCGCGAACGCCTCCGACGTCGCGGACTGGGACGGAGCACAGGCGTTGGTGCGCAGCGCGATCGACGAGTTCGGCCGGCTGGACGTGCTCGTGAACAACGCGGGCTTCCTGCGCGATCGGATGCTGGTGAACATGTCCGAGGCCGAGTGGGATGCGGTGACCCGCGTGCACCTCAAGGGGCACTTCGCCATGCTGCGGCACGCGGCCGCCTATTGGCGCGACGAGTCCAAGGCCGGGCGGCAGCCCGACGCCCGGGTGGTCAACACCAGCTCCGGCGCCGGCCTGCTGGGCAGCGTCGGCCAGGGCAACTACGCCGCCGCCAAGGCGGGGATCGCCGAGATGACGATCCAGGCCGCCGCCGAGATGGGCCGCTACGGCATCACCGTCAACGCGATCGCGCCCGCCGCCCGGACCCGCATGACCGAGGTGACCTTCGCCGACGACATGGCCGCTCCCGAGGGCGGCTTCGACGCGATGGCCCCCGAGAACGTCTCGCCGCTGGTGGTCTGGCTCGGCAGCACCGAGTCCGCCGACGTGACGGGCCGCGTCTTCGAGGTCGAGGGCGGCAAGGTCTCCGTGGCGCAGGGCTGGAGGCACGGCCCGCAGCGCGACAAGGGCGCCCGCTGGGCCCCGTCGGAGCTGGGTGAGGTGGTGCGCGGACTCCTCGACGAGGCGCAGGCGCCCGAGCCCGTGTACGGGGCCTGACCCGGAAACGACGATGCCGGCCGCACGGGGAGGGGATCTCCGTGCGGCCGGCCGCGTCTCGGCGAGGGGAGGTGCCGAGTCGGTGGGGTCAGGCCTTGGCGCCGAGCCGGCCGGATTCCGCGAAGAAGCGCACCAGTTCGGTGGCGGTCGTCGCCATCGAGCGCGGTGCGTAGCCGAGTTCGTTGCGCGCCTTGCTGATGTCGACCAGGGGCGACGCGAACAGCGGGCCGAGTGCGGCCTTCGAGAGGACGTCCGAGCCGAGGCGCGCATTGATCGGCTCCAGCACGGGCATGATCGCGGCGAGCGCGCCGATCGGCACCGCCACGCGCGGTCCCGCCTTCCCGGCGGCCTGCGCCGAGAGCCGCATCGCGTCGATGATCGGCGCGAACTCGCCGCCCAGGAGGTAGTTCTCGCCCGTGCGCCCCTTCTCGGCGGCGAGCATCACGCCCGTCGCCACGTCGCGCACGTCGACCAGGTCGAAGCCGGCCTTGGAGACGAACGCGGGCATCCGGCCCCGGGCCGCGGTGTGCGCGAGCCGGTTCAGGCGCGAGAGCGCGGCGCCGTGATCGGCGGGACCCCACACGCCCGTGGGGTTGCAGACCGTGGCGTCCAGGCCGTCGTCGACGACCTTGCGCAGCTCCTGCTCGCCCGCCCACTTGGACCGGTCGTAGACGGGGATCTCGGGTCGCTCGGACCGCGGCGCAGTCTCGTCGATGACGTCGACGAGGTCCTGGTCGAAGGCGTGGATGGAGCTGAGGTGCACCATCTTCCGCACTCCGGCATCCAGGGCCGCGCGTGCCACGACGCGTACGCCCTCCGTGTTGAGCCGCCACGCGGCCTCGTCCTGCATCCGCAGCGTGATCATGGCGACCAGGTGATAGACCACCTCGACGCCGTCGAGTGCCGCGCGCATCTCGCCGGGCTCGAGAACGCTGGCCTGCACCCAGCGCACGCCGTCGGGGGCGTGCGGCGAGGAGGTGCGGTCGATCGCGACCACCTCGTGCCCCTGCTCGACGAGCTGTTGCAGGAGGTTCCCGCCGACGAATCCGGCCGCGCCGGTGACTGCTACGCGCATCGTGTCAGATCCGCTCGATGATGGTGCCGGTGGCCATCGCGCCGCCGCAACACATCGCGATGAGGGCGGTCGACGCGTCGCGGCGCTCCAGCTCGTGCAGCGCGGTGGTGATGAGGCGCGCGCCGGTGGAGCCGACGGGGTGGCCGAGCGCGATCGCGCCGCCGTTGACGTTGACCTTGTCCGGATCGGGGCCGATCACCTGCTGCCAGGACAGGACGACGGAGGCGAAGGCCTCGTTGACCTCGAACAGGTCGATGTCGCTCAGCGCGCGGCCGGAGCGCTCGAGCACGCGCTCGGTCGCGCGGATCGGGCCGTCGAGGTGGTAGTAGGGCTCGCCACCGACGAGGGCCTGCGAGACGATGCGGGCCCGCGGAGTCAGGCCGAGCGCGGCGGCGCGGTCGGAGTCCATGAGCAGGACGGCGGCGGCACCGTCGGACACCTGCGAGGAGGTCCCGGCCGTGTGCCGGCCCCCGTCGAGCATGGGCTTGAGCTTGGCGAGCCCCTCCGCGGTGCTCTCGCGCGGACCCTGGTCGCGCGAGACCTCGATCGTCTCGCCGGTCGGCGCACCGTCGGCCATGGCGGGCGCCTTGAGTGACACGACCTCGCGGTCGAAGCGACCCTCCTGCCAGGCCTGCAGGGCCTTGCGCTGCGATGCGAGGCCGAAGGCGTCGATGTCCTCGCGGGTGAGGCCGCGGCGCTCGGCGATCCGCTCGGCGGCGAGGAACTGGTTGGGCATGTCGATGGTCCACGACGGGGGCCGGGAGTTGCCGAGGCCCTCCGGCCGGTTCGCGCCCAGGGGGATGCGGCTCATGGACTCGACGCCGCACGAGATCCCGACCTCGATCGCGTCGGTGGCGATGAGGCCCGCGATGAGGCCCGTGGCCTGCTGTGCGGAGCCGCACTGCGCGTCGATGGTGGTGGCCCCGGTCATTTCGGGCAGGCCCGCGTTGAGCCAGGCGGTGCGCGTGATGTTGCCGGCCTGCTCGCCCGCCTGCGTGACGTTGCCGCCGATGATCTGCTCGACCCGGTCGGGATCGACACCCGCGTGGTCGAGGAGCGCGGACACGGTGCCGCCGAGGAGTTCGGCGGGGTGCAGTCCGCTCAGCCAGCCGCCCCGCTTGCCGATGGGGCTGCGGACGGCGTCGACGATGACGGGGATGCCCATATCGATCGTTCCTCACATTCTCGGCTCGTCCCGATTGGGTAGAGCACGTTCTCGATTGTGGCGCCGATCTCCGGCTCTGTCGAGCCTCATCGGGTGGCGCCCCGACTGATTCGTCCCTGTGTAACTGCTGTGCTGCCAGCGTCCTCCGCAATCTAGCTCACGAGCGGACGGTGTGTGCTTCAATGAGTAGAACATGTTTCAGATACGCCTGGCCAGAGACCGGGTGGAGACGCTTGAGGAGGCGGCGTGAGCGTGCACTTCCCCGCGGGGTTCGATTTCACCAGCCCCGACCTGTGGTCGGAGCGGCGGCCCGAGGCCGAGTTCGCCGAGCTGCGGCGATCGGCGCCGGTGTGGTGGCAGGACATCCCGCCCGGCACCACCGGGTTCGACGACGGCGGCTTCTGGGTGGTGTCCAAGCTGGAGGACATCAAGGCCATCTCCCGGAACCCGAAGCAGTACTCGAACTGGGAGAACGGCGCCATCGTCCGCTTCGGACCGGAGATCGAGCGCGAGCAGATCGACATGCAGCGCATGCTGCTGCTCAACATGGACCCGCCGCAGCACACCAAGACACGGCGCATCATCTCGCGTGGTTTCACGCCGAAGGCGGTGCAGTCCCTGCACGACGCGCTGGCGGAGCGGGCCGAGCAGATCGTCCACGAGGCCCGCAAGGCCGGCGGCGGTGACTTCGTCGAGCAGGTCGCCTCCGAGCTGCCGCTGCAGGCGATCGCCGAGCTGCTCGGTGTTCCCCAGGAGGACCGCAAGAAGCTGTTCGACTGGTCGAACTCGATGATGGCCTACGACGACCCGGAGTTCGAGGGCGACTACCTCACCGCCATGACCGAGTTCACCGGATACTCGTGGAACCTCGCGGAGGAGCGCCGCAAGTGTCCGATGGACGACATCGTGACCACCCTCGTGCAGGCGGACATCGACGGCGACGGGCTCGGCAGTGACGAGTTCGCGTTCTTCGTGCTCCTGCTGGCGGTGGCCGGCAACGAGACCACGCGCAACGCGATCAGCCACGGCATGAAGGCCTTCGTCGACTACCCGGAGCAGTGGGAGATCTACAAGGAGCAGCGGCCGCGCACCGCACCCGACGAGATCGTGCGCTGGGCGACGCCGGTGTCGGTGTTCCAGCGGACCGCGCTCGAGGACGTCCAGCTCGGTGAGCAGACGATCAAGAAGGGCCAGCGCGTGGCGCTGTTCTACGCCTCGGCGAACTTCGACGAGGACGCCTTCGAGGATCCCTACACCTTCAACATCCTGCGCGATCCGAACCCGCACGTCGGTTTCGGCGGTTCGGGCACGCACCACTGCGTGGGCGCGAACCTCGCCCGGCTGGAGATGGACCTGATGTTCAAGGCGATCGCCGACGTCATGCCGAACCTGCGCGAGCTGGAGCCCCCGCAGCGCCTGCGGTCCGGCTGGCTCAACGGCATCAAGCACTGGAAGGTCGCCTACGAGTAGGCGCACATCCTCTGCGAAGCCCCCGGGACGTCCCGGGGGCTTCGTCGTGTGCGGGGCGCCGCGTTATCCGGTGGCGCTCGCCGGCGGCCCGGGGCTAGCGTGGCCGACGTGAGCACGCCGGAATCGCATGAGGTCGGGGTCGCCGGTCCCGCCGTCGGCCCCGTGCAGAGCCGCGCCGTCGTGCGCTGATCCGCCGGTCCGAGTCGGCCGCGGCGACCGGAGACGATGTCCTCGTTTCCCTCGTCCCAGGAGTCCTCCGTGCCCCGGCTCGTCCTGTTCCTCGCCCTCGCCGTCTTCGCGATGGGTACCTCCGAATTCATGCTCGCCGGCGTGCTGCCGGCACTCGCGACCGACCTATCGGTCGCGCCGTCCGCCGCGGGGAGCCTCGTCTCCGCCTTCGCGGCCGGGATGGTCCTCGGTGCCCCCGCGACGGCCACGTTCGCCCGACGGTGGCCGCCCCGCGCCGCCCTGCTCGGCTTCCTCGCGGTGTTCGCGGCGGCGCACGTCGTCGGCGCGCTGACCGCGTCCCTCCCCGTGCTGCTCGGGACCCGCGTGGTGGCCGCGTTCGCCAACGCCGGCTTCCTCGCCGTCGCGTTCACCGTGGCGGCCGCGGCCGTCGGTCCCGAGCGGCGGGCGCGGGCGCTGTCGCTGCTGCTCGCGGGCACCACCGTCGCCATGGTCGCGGGCGTCCCCGCCGGCGCTCTCGTCGGCGCCGCCGCGGGGTGGCGCGCCCTGTTCTGGTCGGTCGCGGCGCTGTGTGTGCCGCCCTTCCTCGCGATCCTCGCCGCCGGCCCGATCGACCCCGGCGGCGGCGAGCGACCCTCTCTCCGTGCCGAACTGGTCGCGCTGCGCGCCGGACGGACGGCGTCGCTGCTCGGCCTCACGGCGCTGGTGAACGCGGGCACCTTCGGGGCGCTGACCTTCCTCGCGGTCCCGGTGGAGGAGGTGCTGTCGGCGGGGTGGATCCCGTTGGTGCTGATGCTCTTCGGTGCCGGGGCGTGTGCCGGTGTGGCGCTCGTCGGTAGGGTCGCCGACGCGAGCCCGTGGGCCCTTCTCGTCGTGTGCGCCCCGCTCCTGCTGAGCGCGTGGACGGCGCTCGCCGTCGGCGGTGGCGACGCGATCGTCCTGCCGGTGATCGTGCCCGTCGCCGGCCTGCTCGCGTTCGCGGTCGGCGGGACCCTGATCACCCTCGCGATCGGCTCCGCGGCGGACCGTGCGCCCACGATGGCCGGGTCCTACGCCACCGCGGCCCTCAACGTGGGCGCGGTGGCGGGTCCCGTCGGCGCGGGCGTCGCTCTCGACCGGTTCGGTGGGATCGCGGGTCCCGCCGGATTCGCCGCGGTCGTCGTGGCCGCGGCGATCCTTGGCGGCGCGGTGCTCCGCCGACCGGGGGCCCGAGCGCTCGCGCTCCGCCGGTCAGCGGACGGGCGCGCCCGGGCCGAGCGGGATTCCGAGCCCCCACCACACGAAGAACAGCGCGGTCCAGGACACCGTCATGGCGATGGCGAGGGGCAGGGTGTACGACGCGAGGGTGCCGATACCCGCCTTCTTGCGGTACTGCTGCAGGAAGCCCAGCGCCATGATGAAGTACGGGCTCATCGGTGTCACGGCGGTCGATCCCGAGTCGGCGATGCGGAACAACGCCTGGGTTGTCTCCGCAGGGATCGAGACCAGCATCAGCATGGGAACCAGCACCGGCGCGGCGATGGACCACATCGCGGAGCCGCTCGTGACCATGATGTTGACGACGGTCAGGAGACCGAGGACGAGGAGGAAGACGACCGCCACGGGGACACCGCTGTTCTTGATGAGCTCCGCCGCCTCGACGGCCAGCACGTCGCCGATGTGTGTCCAGTCGAAGTACGCCAGGAACTGGGCGATCGCGAAGAACAGCACCAGGACCGGGGCCATCTGCTTGACGCCCTGCGCCATGAGGGCGGGGACGTCGGCGGGCTTGCGGATCGTGCCCGCGATCACGCCGTAGACCACGCCGGTGGCGCCGAAGAGGACCGCGACGAAGCCGGCGATGCCCTCCATGAACGGCGAGTCGGTGATCGAACCGTTGTCGCCGCGCAGCGGGGACCCCGCGGGCAGCATGATCAGCGCCGTGATCAGGAGGATGCCGACCAGGGTGGCGCCGGCCAGGCGCAGTGCCCGCCGCTCGGCGGGTTCGAGCGCGAGCGTCCCCATGTCGCTGAGGTCCGCGTCCGGATCGGCGTCCAGGTCGGGGCGCTTGGCCAGGACGAGCTTGGTGACCAGGGTGATCACGATCGCGAGCAGCAGCGAGGATCCGATGTTGAAGTACCAGTTACTCACCGGCGTGACCACGGCATCGGGGTCGATGACCCGCGCCGCCGCCTGCGTGATGCCCGCGAAGATCGCGTCGTTCGGGGTCGGCACCGGGCTGGCGTCGTAGCCGGAGGCGATCGACGTGTACGCGACGACGATGCCCAGGATCGGCGACTTGCCGACGGCGCGGAAGGCGAGACCGCCCAACGGCACCAGGATCACGTACGCCGCCGCCGACGCGACGTGCGAGACCGTGCCGGTGAACGCGACGGCGAAGATGACCCACGAGGCGGGGACGCGGGAGACCCCCGCCTTCATCCCGGTGGCGAGGAAGCCGCTCCGCTCCGCGATCGCCACGCCCATGATGACCACGACGATCGTCGCCATCGGCGGGAAGCCGGCGAAATTCTCGACCATCGTCGACGCGGCCATGGCGAGGCCGTCGCCCGAGAAGAGGTTGCGCACCACCACCTCCTTGCCGTCGGCGGGGGAGACGACACTGACGTCCAGTGCTGCCATCACAGCGCTGACCACGCCGAGGATCGCGGCGAGGATCCAGAACAACCAGAACGGGTGCGGCAGTGCGTTGCCCACACGCTCGATGACCCCCATCGCCCGGATGATCCGGGGGAGGCGTTCCGGCGCGACGGGCGGCTGCTCGAGGGAGTCGGGCGCGGTCATCGGATTCCTCCGTTCGACGGGGCGAGGCGCTTGTTCTCGAAGAACGACCAGGCGAGGGTGGTGGCCCGGACCGACTGGGTGACGTAACCGCCGCCGCTGTAGGCGAGGGCGCCGGGCCAGGTGTGGCCCCCACCGCGCACCGTGATCATCTCGACGGGAGTGTTCCCGCATCCGCGGTACCGGGTGAGCAGGACGTCCTCGGCGAGGTTCTCGGTCCGGGGCTCCGCCGCGCAGGCGGCCCGCGCGGCCCACTGACCGGCCCAGCGGTCGATCGCCGGGAGGCCCCGATCGGCGTCGCCGCCGTACGGGATCGTGGCATCGGCGTCACCGTGCATGATGAGGACGGGTTTCGGCGTGGCCCCGTCACATCCGGCGTTCGCGCCGGGGTACACCGCGGCGGCGACGGGCGCGATCGCGGCGAGTCGGTCGGGCAGTCGGCACGCGAGCAGGTTGACGAGGCCGGCGCCGTTGGACTTGCCGGTGGCGTAGATCCGGTCGCGGTCGACGCACGCGCGCCGCTCGATGTCGTCGAGCAGGTCCCGGGTGAAGGCCACGTCGTCGACGCCCGGCGCCGCGTACGGCGCGCCCTGCCAGGCCTGGCGTTCGCCGCCGCCGGTGCCCACGACGCCCTCGGGGAAGACGGCGATGGCGGGGAGAGCCGAGAGGCCGGAGTACTCCTGGAGCTCGGCCCCGGTGCTGCCGCGGCCGTGGTAGGCGACAACGACCGGGAGCGGGGTACGGCCGTCGGAGCCCTGCGGGACGTGGATCCGGTAGCTGCGCAACCGATCGCCGCTCGCGACGGTCCGTACGGCGGTGGTGCCGGGCCGGACGTCGCCGGCACCGTCGCACCGCGGCTGGTGGGCGGGGCGCGGCGCCGAGGCGGGTTGCGCACCGGCGGGAGCGGAGACGGTGGCGACCGCCGCCGCGGCGAGGAGGGCGGCCCAGCGTGTGGTTCGACGGTTCTGCATGGTCTTCCGTTCCGCGCGACCGGGTCTCGGGCGCGCTCGTCCGACGTCCGGCGGCGGTCGCCGGGCGTGTGGGTGGCTGATCGGGGGAGGGCTAGGCGCGCCACTCCCGGACGAGACGGGTGAGGTTCGCGACGGACTCATCGATGATGCGTCGTCCGTCCTCGGCGCTGACGCGGGTCGGGTCCCCGAGGACGCCGTTGGGACTCAATCGCTCCCAGGCGAGTGCGAGATTGAAGTCGGGCGTGCGGGACAGGCGCGCGACGGGCTCCATCTGCGCGAGGGTCGTGGTGCCGGGCTCGAGGAGCTCGGACCGGACGAGATCGGGTGCCACGTGGAGCATCTGCGCCGTCTCGGACTCGCCGCAGTGGCCGTGGACCTCGCTCACTCCGAGGCGCGCGACCGCGTCCTTCGCCAGGGCGGACACGCCGACCCAGGCGAGTTCGACGTCCGGATGGGTGCGGAGCAGGTCCTGGGCGGTCGTGCCGAGGACGGCGTTGTTGCCGCCGTGCCCGTTGACCACGAGGAATCGACGGAATCCGTGGTGGGCGAGGCTGTCCACGTACTCCGTGAGGACCGCGGCGAAGGTCGCGGTGGACAGCGTCATGGTGCCGGCGAACCCGCGATGGTGCGGCGAGACGCCGACCGGGATCGTCGGGCCGACGACGACGGCGTCGCCCAATTCGTCCGCAACCCGCGCGGTGACGGCCTCGGCGCGGACGGTGTCCGTACCCAGCGGCATGCCCGGCCCGTGCTGTTCGAGCGCGCCGGCGGCGAGGAGGACGACGGGGCCGGCGGCTGCCGCGTGCCGCGCCTCGGCGGAGGTCATGGAGGCGAGTCGGTTGGTCATCGGCCGGCCTCCTGCGCGGCGAGGGCGTCGGCGACGGCATTGCGGATGTGCTGCAGGTGGTCGCGGGCGAGGCTCTCCGCGAGGTGCTCGTCGCGGTCCCTGACGGCGTTGACGAGGCCGAGGTGTTCGGCGTGGTCCCGGGGACGGTCGGCGTACTGGTGCCGGATCTCGACCTGGTCCAGGCGGCGGCTCTCGAGGAGCGACTCGATGGTCTCGCCGAGGAGCCGGTTTCCCGAGGCCTGCGCGAGGACGACGTGGAAGTGCAGGTCGGGCGAGGCGACGCCGGCCGGTGGCCGGAGCGCGTTGTCGGTCGCCGCGGCGAGTCGCGCGAGGTCGGCATCGGAGCGATGCCGAGCCGCGAGGGCGGCGATCGACGGTTCGAGCGCCAGGCGGGCGTCGGCGAGTTCCAGGGCGGCGCGGAGGTCGCCGCGCGGGGCGTGCGGGTTTCCGATCACGCGCCGGCGGACGCCGTCGCCGACGTAGGTGCCCGAACCGTGGCGGAAGCGCACCACGTCGATGGCCTCGAGTCGGCGGAGCGCCTCGCGCACCGTCGGCGTGGTCACGCCGAAGCGCTCTGCGAGCTGCCGCGAGGACGCCAAGGCGTCGCCCGGTTGGAGCTCCTCGGTGCGGACGATCTCCACGATGCCGTCCGCGATCCGCTCGGACAGGGACCCCGTCGTCTGATTCATAAAGTGACTAAATCACTTAGTCGGAGGATGTGTCAAGGGTCACATCGGCGAGCTCCGTACGCGGCGGCGGCCGCGGGGGTGTCAGGCGGGCTTGTCCGCACCCACCAGCCCATCGGGGGATAGGGGGAACGCTGCCGGGCGTCAGGCGGGCTTGTCCGCACCCACCAGCCACATCGAAAAGTATTGCGATCCGCCGCCGTAGGCGTGGCCGAGGGCTTTCCGCGCACCGTCGACCTGGTAGTCCCCGGCGCGGCCCATGACCTGCTTGGCGGCCTCGGCGAACCGGATCATGCCGGACGCGCCGATGGGGTTGGACGAGAGCACGCCGCCTGACGGGTTGACCGGCAGCGTGCCGCCGATCTCGGTGCCGCCCGACTCGGTGAGCTTCCACCCCTCGCCCTCGGGGGTGAAGCCGAGGTTCTCCAGCCACATCGGCTCGAACCAGGAGAAGGGCACGTAGATCTCGGCGGCGTCGACCTCGCGCAGTGGATCGGTGATGCCGGCGTCGCGCCACAGCGCGGCCGCGGCGTCCTGGCCCGCGCGGGGGCTCACGTGCTCGCGGCCCGCGTAGGCGAGGGGCTCGGTGCGCATGGCGGTCGCGAGGACCCAGCCGACCCGGTTGCCGGTCGCGGCCTCCGACGCGGCGGCGGCCTCCTCGTCGCCGAGCACGATGGCGCAGGCACCGTCGGACGACGGGCAGGTCTCGTCGAATCGGATGGGATCCCAGAGCATCTGGGACGCCTGCACGGACTCGAGCGTGATGTCGGGCTGGTGCAGATGCGCGAAGGGGTTGCGTGCGCCGTTGCGCCGGTCCTTCACCGCGACCATCGCGCCGACGTGGTCGGGCGCGCCGGAGCGCCGGATGTAGGAGCGGACGTGCGGCGCGAAGTAGCCGCCCGCGCCGGCGCCGACGGGCACGGTGAACGGGACCGGGATCGACAGCGCCCACATGGCGTTCGACTCCGACTGCTTCTCCCACGCCACCGTGAGCACCCGCTTGTGCACGCCCGACTTGACCAGGGCGGCAGCGACGGCGGCCGTGGACCCGCCGACCGAGCCCGCGGTGTGCACGCGCAGCAGCGGTTTGCCGACGGCGCCGAGCGCGTCGGCGAGGAACAGCTCGGGCATCATGACGCCCTCGAACATGTCCGGCGCCTTGCCGATCACGATGGCGTCGATGTCGGCCATCGTGGTGCCGGCGTCGAGCAGCGCGGCGTCGACGGCCTCGCGGATCATTCCGGCCATCGAGACGTCGGTGCGCTTGGCGCGGTGACGGGTCTGGCCCGTTCCGAGTACGGCGGTGGGCTTAGCCATCACTTGGCCTCCATCACGGCGATCAGGTTCTGCTGCAGGGCGTGCCCGCCGGTGGCGTGCGCGAGGACGCGTTCCGCGTCGCCGTTCCACACGGCGCGGGCTGCCTCGCCGATCCGGGCGAGACCCGCGGAGAACATCGGGTTCCCCACGAGTGCACCGCCGGACGGATTGATCCGTACGTCGTCGCCGAGCCCGATCGCGCTGCGCAGGATCAGTTCCTGGTGCGTGAACGGTGCGTGCAGCTCGGCGAGCTGCACTCCGTCCGCCCCGGCGGCGCGCGCCGCGGCGGTGGTCGACGGCGACCGGGTGAGATCTCGTGAGCCCAGTGCGGGCGAGTCGATCCGGTGCTCGAGGCCCGTGATGAACGCGGGGTTCTCCCGGATCTCGCGCGCCCGGTCCGCCGAGGCCAGGATCGCGACCGCGGCACCGTCGGTGACGGGCGCGATGTCGTGCCGGCGCAGCGGATCCGCCCACAGCGGTTCCTCCAGCAGGGTCTCCGCGTCGACGGTGCGCGACACCTGCGCCGCCGGATTCGCGGTCGCATCGGAGAGGTTGCGCGCGGCGACCGCGGCCATATCGGCTTCGGTCCACGCGCCGGAGTCGATGCCCGCGCGGGCCTGAAGGGCGGCGACGGACACCGAGTCGGGCCACAGCGGCGCGACGGTGTACGGGTCGAGCTGCATGGTCAGCGTCCGTCGCAGCACGCCGGCCGAGGACTTGCCGAAGCCGTAGACGAGGGCGGTGTCGATCTCGCCGGTGCGGATCTTCACCCACGCCTCGTACAGCGCCCACGCGGCGTCCATCTCCACGTGCGACTCGTTGATCGGCGGCACGGCGCCGATGGAGTCGATCGCCGCGATGAACGAGAAAGCCCGTCCCGCCAGGTAGTCCGACGAGCCGGAGCACCAGAAACCGATGTCGGACTTGGTGAGACCGGTCTGGGCGAAGACGTCGGCGAACAGCGGGATCAGCATCTCCACGCCGTTGGTGGTGGTCTGGGCGGCGCGCAGCCACGGGGTGGCGGCGTAGCCGACGACGGCGACGGAGCCGTCCGGATCGGTGCAGGTGCGTGTGCTCACAGGTGCTTCTCGTAACTGGAGTAGGGGGCGTCCGGCTCACCGGTCGGTTCGAAATGCGAGATGTTGCCGGGACTCTCGGTCCACTCCTCGCGCGGCTTCCACACGGCCCGCACCCGCATGCCCATCCGCACCTCGGACGGATCGCAGCCGAGGACGAGGTGGAGGAACGGGATGTCGGCGCCGTCGATCAGCACGTAGGCGGCGACGTACGGGGGCTTGATCCGCTGGCCCTGGAAGGGCACGTTGACCACGCAGAAGGTGGTGACCACGCCGGTGTCCGGCAGGTCGACCTCCTCGGTCGTGGGGATGCCGTCGATCGGGCAGGCGTTGCGCGGCGGCACGTAGACGTTGCCGCACGTCCCGCATCGCTGGCCCAGCAGCCGGCCCTCGGCGAGGGCCTGCAGGTACCGGGTCTCCGGCACGGAGGCCGAGTGCTCGAGCCGCAGCGCGACCGGGGTGACGAGGACCTCGATGGGCTCGCCCGACGGTGCGGCGACCTCGGGGACGCCGTCGCCCTCGCCGGGCACGAAGTGCGTGATGTCGCCGATCGCGCCGGTCGTCTCGGCGGCCCAGCGGGCGTGCACCCGCATGCCGGTCGAGATGTCCTCGGGGCCTGCGACGTCGACCGCGTGCAGGAGAGCGGTGTCGGCACCGTCGAGCCTGATGAGGGCGTACGCGAAGGGCCGGTCGAAGGGCTGTCCGTCGACGGGGTGCGCGTTCCAGCTCCAGCTGGTCACCGTGCCTGTGTCGGAGACCGGCACGATCTCCGTGAGGGCGGCCGTGGTGTCGGGATCGAACTCCAGCGGAGGCACGTGCACCCGCCCGGCAGCGTCCCGGGTGCCGACGATGCGGCGCTCGCGGAGGTTCGTCATGAACGCGCCCAGGACCGGTCCGAGCGACCGGGTGTAGTCGAAGGACAGGTGCATCGGCGCCGAGAGGGTCTGCGTTTCTGCGGTCACCTCACGAGTGAAACATGTTCTAACTTTTTGGCGCAAGGGTATCCCGGAAACGGCGGTCAGCCCTTACCGTGGAAAAAGTTCCCACCGCGTTACGCGCGGGTATTCCGCAACGATCCACGAGGTGTTCCATGGACGATCTGCACCGCGAGCCGCTGGCCGGAGACATCCTGCTCGGCTCCCTCGCCGCCTATCCCGACCGCGTCGCCGTTCACGTCACCGGTGCTGACGGTGACTCCGTGCTGAGCTACGCGCAGGTGCGCGATGAGGTCAGCCGCTACGCGCAGGCGTACGCCTCCGTCGGGCTCGGCGTGGGCAGCCCCGTCGCGATGCTGTCGGGCAACCGGCACGAGGTGCTGATCGCCCAGTCGGCCAACCTGATCACCGGCGTCCGCTTCGCGGCGCTGCACCCGATGGGCTCGCTCGACGACCACGTCTACGTGATGGAGGACGCGGGGATCGAGACCCTGATCTACGACCCGCGGCTGTACGAACAGCGGGCCGCGGAGCTGCGGGAACGGGTACCGGGACTGAAAACCCTGCTGTCGCTGGGGCCCACGGAGACCGGCGTCGACCTGACCGCCGTCGCGGCCGGCTTCGAGCCCGGACCACTCGCGGCGCACACCGCCGACCCGTCGTCGACGGCGAGCCTCGCGTACACCGGCGGCACCACCGGCAAGAGCAAGGGCGTCATGCTCAGCTACTCCGGCGGCGCGGCGCTGCTGCGCATCCAGCGCACGGAATGGGAATGGCCGGAAGAGATCCGGTTCCTCGTGTGCGCACCGCTGAGCCACGCCGGCGGAGCCTTCTGGAACCCGACATCGATGTCCGGCGGCTCGATGGTCGTGCTGCCCCGGTTCGAGCCGGAGGCCGTGCTCGCGGCGATCGAGAAGTACCGGATCACGGCGACGATGCTGGTGCCCACCATGATCTACGCGCTGCTGGACCACCCGAAGTTCGACGAGTACGACCTCTCCAGCCTGGAGACCGTCTTCTACGGGGCGTCCGCGATCTCGCCGACCCGGCTGACCGAGGCGATCGACCGGATCGGCCCCGTGTTCTTCCAGTTCTACGGCCAGGCCGAGTGCCCGATGACCATCTCCGTGCTGCGTCGCGGCGACCACGATCCGTCGAAGCCGGAGCGGCTGGCGAGCTGCGGCAAGCCCGTCCCGTGGGTGAACGTCGCCCTGCTCGACGACGACGGGCGCCCCGTCGAACCCGGTGCGCCGGGGGAGATCTGCGTGCGCGGGCCGCTGGTGATGCAGGGGTACCTGAACAAGCCGGAGCAGACCGCCGAGGCCACCGAGCACGGCTGGCTGCACACCGGCGACGTGGGGCGGTTCGACGACGAGGGCTACCTCTACATCGTCGACCGGAAGAAGGACATGGTGGTCACGGGCGGCTTCAACGTCTTCCCGCGCGAGGTCGAGGACGTGATCTCGACGCACCCGTCCGTCGCGTCCGTGGCGGTGATCGGCGTGCCCGACGACAAGTGGGGCGAGGCCGTCAAGGCCGTCGTGGTGCCGCGCGCCGGCGCGACCGTCGACGTCGAGGAACTGCGCGACCTGGTCCGCGACCGGAAGGGCGCCGTCTACACGCCGAAGACCGTCGACCTCGTCGAGTCGATCCCCGTCAGTCCCCTCGGCAAGCCCGACAAGAAGGCGCTCCGCGCCCAATACGCCTGATCATCCCGATTGAACACCGTTTCTGTTCGGAGAAACCGCAGGTCGGGGTGAACAGAAACGGTGTTCAATTGCAGGGTCAGCGGCCTTCGAAGACCGGGGTGCGCTTTTCGGCGAAGGCGCGCGGGCCCTCCTTGGCGTCGCGGGAGAGGAAGACGGGCAGGCCCTCCTTCGCGTCGACCTTGAAGGCCTCCTCCTCGTGCATGCCCTCGGTGGCGCGCATGGTGCGCAGCATCGCCTGCACGGCGAGGGGGCCGTTCGCGTTGATGAGCTCGGCCAGTTCGAGGGCCTTGTCGAGCGCGCCGCCATCGGGCACGACGTGGCCGATCAGCCCGTACTCCTTGGCCTCCGCCGCGGTGATGTGCCGTCCCGTGAGCAGGAGGTCCGCCGCGACCGTGTACGGGATCTGCCGCGGCAGGCGGACTGCCGAGCCGCCCATCGGGTAGAGGCTCCACCTCGCCTCGGAGACGCCGAATTTCGCGCTCTCGCCGGCGACGCGGATGTCGGTGCCCTGCAGGATCTCCGTGCCGCCCGCGATGGCGGCGCCCTCGACCGCCGCGATGAGCGGCTTCCCCGGGCGGCGGCCCTTGATGAGGCCGGGGATCCGGGCCGGGTCGAAGGCGCTGCCCTCCTTCATCGCCTCGCCCGGGTTCGACTTCGCCATGTTCTTCAGGTCCGCGCCGGCGCAGAAGGCGCCGCCAGCGCCGGTCAGGACGGCGCTGCGGATCTCCGGATCGTCGTCGATGCGGTCCCAGGCGTCGCTGAGGATCTGCAGCATCTCGCCCGTGAGCGCGTTCTTGCGCTCCGGCCGGTTCATCGTGATGAGCAGCGTGTGGCCGCGCTGTTCGACGAGGGCGTGCGGGGCGTCGGTCATGGCCTGAGGCTCCTTCGGTCGAGGACCTCGCCGAAACGAGGATCGGCAAATGCGGGAATCCGCTTCCGAAGAACAGTAACAGGTTCTAGTTTGGAGGAAAGAAGTCTTCAGGAGGATTCATGCGCACACCCCTGTGCGAGGACCTGGGCATCCAGTACCCGGTCATCGCCTTCACCCCGTCGGAACACGTGGCCGCGGCGGTCTCCCGGGCCGGCGGCCTCGGCGTCCTCGGCTGCGTCCGGTTCAACGACCCCGACGAGCTCGACGCCGTCCTCGACTGGATGGACGCCAACACCGACGGCCGGCCCTACGGCGTCGACATCGTGATGCCCAACAAGGTGCCCACCGAGGGCAGCGCGGGCGATCTCACCGAGCTCATCCCCGCGGAGCATCGTGCCTTCGTCGAGCGGACCCTCCGCGAGCTCGGCGTGCCGGAGCTGCCCGACGGTGCCGCCGGCGCGGGGGTGCTCGGCTGGCTGCACTCGGTGGCCCGATCGCACGTCGACGTCGCACTCAAGCACCGGATCTCGTTGATCGCCAACGCCCTCGGCTCGCCGCCGAAGGACGTCATCGACGCCGCACACGAGCACGGCGTCAAGGTCGCCGCGCTCGCCGGCCGCGCCAAGCACGCCCGCGCCCACGTCGACAACGGCGTCGACATCGTCATCGCGCAGGGCTACGAGGCGGGCGGCCACACCGGCGAGATCGGCTCGATGGTGCTGCTGCCGGAGATCGTCGACGAGGTGGGCGGCGACGCGACCGTCGTCGCCGCGGGCGGCATCGGCTCCGGCCGACAGATCGCCGCGGCCCTGACCCTCGGCGCCGAGGGCGTGTGGATGGGCTCGTACTGGCTCACCACCACCGAGTACCTCGAGACGCACACCAAGTCGCAGACCATGCAGGACGCCCTGGTCGCCGCGACGAGCGCCGACACGGTGCGCACCCGGATCTTCTCCGGGAAGCCCGCCCGCCTGCTCAAGACGCGGTGGACGGAGGCGTGGGAGCAGCCCGGCGCACCGTTGGCCCTGCCCATGCCCCTGCAGAACCTGCTGGTGGGGGAGGCGCACAGCCGGATTCACGCCTCGGGGGATCCCTCGGTCGTCGCGATGCCGGTCGGCCAGATCGTGGGCCGGATGAACGCGGTTCGCCCGGTCGCCGAGATCATGGCCGAGCTGGTCGGCGAGTTC
This sequence comes from Tsukamurella tyrosinosolvens, assembly GCF_900104775.1. NCBI lineage: Bacteria > Bacillati > Actinomycetota > Actinomycetes > Mycobacteriales > Tsukamurellaceae > Tsukamurella > Tsukamurella tyrosinosolvens. The sequence goes on along the minus strand of NZ_FNSA01000003.1, from coordinate 4,620,936 downwards.
GAGGATGCCGTCGACCGACTGAACCTGGCACGCTGATCCCATGGGAACCAATCAGCGCGGCCAGATCCAGATGACCGAGGCGGAGATCGAGGACTTCCTCGAGCGCAGCCGCACCGCCACCATCGCCACCCTGGGCGCGAGCGGGGCGCCGCACCTCGTCGCCATGTGGTACGCCGTGATCGACGGCGACCTCTGGATCGAGACCAAGGCCAAGTCGCAGAAGGTCGTGAACCTGCGCCGCAACCCCGTGATGAGCGCGTCGATCGAGGCAGGCCAGTCGTACGACCAGCTCCGCGGCGTCACCGTTGAGGGCACCGCCGAGATCGTCGAGGACGAGGCGACGGTGCGCGCGGTCTGCGAGCAGGTCTACGAGCGCTACTTCGGCCCGTACTCCGATGAGCTCAAGCCCGCCATCGACGAGATGATGAAGAAGCGCGTCGCCGTGCGCCTGCGCGGCGACCGCGTGCGTTCCTGGGACCACCGCAAGCTCGGCATGCCCGGGCTCCCCGTCGCCGGAAGCACCGCGGCGTACCTCTAGGGGCGGACGATGCCCGGATCGCACGCGCAGCCCGAGGATCCCGAGGGATTCGTCGAGATCAGCCCCTGCGTCGGGGGCCTCGTCCGCACCTGGTCGGACGACGGCGCCACCCGACTCTGGTCGGTGCCCGACGATGCGTGGCTCCGCGAGGTCCAAGCGACCGGCCGGATCGGCCGCGTCTCGCGCAAGGAGGGCCGGTACCGCGAGGCGGCCCGGCTGTCCGAGGCCGACGGTGCGCTCCTCGTGCGGCCCCGCGTCCCGCTCCGGGCGGACGACGGGAGCCTGACGATGGAGGCCCAGTCCATCGCGCTCGCGCCGGAGAAGCGGCCGTCCCGTTCCACCTTCGAGGACTTCCGCGAGGTGCTCACCCGGGCCGTCGAGCACTGCGCCGCCACCGACGAGTACCTCGTCGTGGAGCGCGGCGCGCGCGACGCCGGGCGCGAGCCCTTCTGCCTGTTCGCCGTGCTCCCCGCGGGCGCCGAGCCGGGCGTCTTCGTCACCGTCGTCGAGACGGCGCCGCCGCCGCGGGAGTCCGACCTCTGGGCGCCCTACGTCGACGAATGGGACCGGACCGCGACGATCAGCGCACCGTCGGGCCCCGAGACCGTGGCGACCGCCCCGACCGTGATGATCGAGGCGATCAGCCGGTGGGACGCCGATCCCTGGGACCTCGCCTTCACCTTCGGCCGACGGTGACGGTCAGCCCCGGGCGGCTTCGACCAGCGCGCGCAGCGTGGGCTCGTCGCGAACACCGCTGAACAGCACCGTCGTGACGGGGGAGTCCCGCCATAGCGCGAGCCGCTCGGCGATCCGGTCGATCGGCCCGAGCAGGGCGATGGAGTCGGCGAGCTCGTCGGGGACGGCGGCGATGGCGCCCGCGCGATCGCCCGCGAGGAACTTCTCCTGCACGGCGACCGCAGCGTCGGCGAAGCCGAGCCGGCCGATGAGGTCGAGGTGGAAGTTCGTGGACTTGTGCCCCATCCCGCCGATGTAGAAGGCCAGCGGGATCTTCGCCTGCGTCAGCGCCGCGTCGAGGTCGTCGGAGACGATCACCGAGACCGTCGCGGCGATCTCGAAGTCCGCGGATCGACCGGCCAGGGACGCGCCGAAGACCGCCTCGACCTGCTGCGGATCGACGAACAGGGGCAGCCAGCCGTCGGCGATCTCGGTCGACAGCGCGACGTTCTTCGGCCCCTCCGCGCCGAGGAAGATCGGGATCCGCGGCCGCACGGGCAGGGCGATGGACTTGAGCGGCTTGCCCAGCCCCGTGCCGCCCGGCAGCGGCAGCGGGTAGTGCGGGCCGGCACTGGTGACCGGCTCCTCCCGGGCGATCACCTGGCGCACGATGTCGACGTACTCGCGGGTCCGGGCGAGCGGTTTGGGGAACGGATTCCCGTACCAGCCCTCGGCGACCTGCGGCCCGGACGCGCCGAGGCCGAGCACCATGCGGCCGCCGGACAGCCCGTCGATCGTCAGGGCGTGCATCGCGGTCGCGGTGGGTGTGCGCGCGGGGATCTGCGCGACGGCGGTGCCGAGTTTGATCCGCTTCGTTCGGGATCCGTACCAGGCCAGCGTCGAGAAGGCGTCGGAACCGTACGCCTCGGCGGTGAAGACGTAGTCGTAGCCGAGCTCGTCGGCGGCGACCACCGCCGCGGTGTGGTCCTCCGGCCCACGGGTCCAGTAGCCGAGGTTGATGCCCAGATTGAGATCGTTGACCATTCCTCGAATCTAGAACAAGTTCTAGGGTTTGGGTTACAGTTCGGTATGGCTTCGCCCACGCAGATCGACAGCACCCTGCCCGCGCGCGTCACCGACGAGCTGATCGAGCGCCTCACCGCACTGGTGGTGGCCGACGGCAGTCGCGAACCGTTCACGATGAGCGAGGTGTTCACCGGCGCCGCCACCGGCGCGCTCCCGCAGTCCACCCCGAGCGACGTGGTCGCGGCCTTCGCCACCGCCCGGGAGGCCCAGCGGCAGTGGGCCCAGCGGCCCCTCGAGGAGCGCCTCGCCGTCTTCCGGCGCCTGCACGAGCTGATCCTCGAGAACAACGAGCTGCTCGTGGATCTCATCCAGAGCGGCACCGGCAAGAACCGGCGGATGGCCTTCGAGGAGTCCTGCGACGTCCCGATGGTGATCAGCCACTACCTCAAGTCCGCCCCCAAGCTGCTCCGCTCGCGCCGCCGCGGCGGCCCTGTCCCCGTGGTGAGCAACTCGGTGGAGCTGCACCGCCCCAAGGGCGTCATCGGCGTGATCGCGCCGTGGAACTTCCCCTTCGCGATGGCCCTCTCCGACGCGATCCCGGCCCTCATCGCCGGCAACGGCGTCGTCCTCAAGCCCGACAACAAGACCGCGCTCGCCGCGCTGTACGGCGTCGAGCTGCTGCGCCGCGCCGGCGCGCCCGAGGGCCTGTTCCAGGTGGTCTGCGGGCAGGGGCCGGACGTCGGCCCCGCCCTCATCGACGAGTCGGACTTCGTCATGTTCACCGGTTCCAGCGCCACCGGCGTCACCGTCGGCGAGCGGGCCGGGCGCAACCTCATCGGGTGCAGCCTCGAGCTCGGCGGCAAGAACCCGATGATCGTGCTCGACGACGTGGACCTCGACGAGGCGATCCCGTCGGCGATCTTCGCGGTCTTCGCCAACGCCGGCCAGGCGTGCATGCACATCGAGCGGATGTACGTGCACGAGAGGATCTACGACGAGTTCTCGCGACGGTTCGTCGCCGCCGCGGGCGCCCTCAAGCTGGGCGCGACCTACGACTTCGAGCCGGACATGGGCTCGCTCGCCTCGCCCGACCAGCTGCGCCGCGTCTCCGCGCACGTCGAGGACGCGCGGGCGAAGGGCGCCACGGTGTTGTGCGGCGGGCGGGAACGCACCGACGTCGGCCCCGCCTTCTACGCGCCGACGATCCTCACCGGCGTCACGCCGGACATGCACCTCGCGTCCGCCGAGACCTTCGGGCCCGTCGTCGCGCTGTTCCGGTACTCGAGCGACGACGAGGCGATCCGCCTCGCCAACGACACCCGCTACGGCCTCAACGCCAGCGTGTGGGGCAAGGACCTGCGCCGCGCCGCGCGGATCGGCGCGCAGCTCGAGGCGGGCAACGTCAACGTCAACGACGGCTTCGCCGCGTCCTTCGCGAGCAAGGGCACCCCGTCGGGTGGCTGGAAGGCCTCGGGTGTGGGCGTGCGCCACGGCGACGCGGGTCTGCTCAAGTACACCGACACCACCAACCTCGCGACCTTGAAGCAGCAGGTGTACAACCCGCGCCCGGGGCAGAGCTACGAGCAGTACGCCCAGCAGACCAAGCAGGTCCTGCGCTGGATGCGCAAGCTGCGCATCCGCTGATCCGCCCACCGCGAGGGCGGGCCGGCGGCCCGGCCGCGACTACGCTGGCCGGGTGCACGACGGCAACGCCCATGATGACGCGGCGATGATCGGCGTCCTCGGACCGGTCGTCGCCGGCGGTCGGCCCGTGCCCGGGGTACGGGCCCGGCGGCTCCTCGTCGCGCTCGTCCTCGCCGACGGTCGGCCCGTCAGCGCCGACCGCCTCGTCGACGAGGTGTGGGGCGACGCGCCGCCCAAGTCGCCGCACGCCGCACTGCACACCCAGATCTCGCGTGTGCGCGCAATCGTCCGCCCCGCGGCGCTCGAGGCCGTGGCCGGCGGCTACCGGCTCGACGCGGACACCGACCTCGCCCGCGCCGAGGCGGCGCTGCGCGATGCGGGCGACGAGGCGGACGCGCTGCGGCTGTGGCGCGGCGTCCCCGGCGACGACCTCGACGACGGCGGACCGGCGGACGAGCTCGCGCGGCGCGCGGCCGCCGTCTTCGACCGGCTCGAGGCGAGGGTGGCCGCCGCGGCGCTCACGGCGGGGGACTACGCCGCGGCCGCCGCGATCGCCGAGCGACGCATCGCCGCCGACGCCCTCGACGAGCCCGCCCGCGTCGTCCTCATGCGGGCCCTCGCCGGGGCCGGCCGGGTCGCCGAGGCCCTCGCCGCCTACGCCGACCTGCGGCGCACGTCGATCACGGAGCTCGGAACCGAACCGGGCGACGAGGCGACGCGGCTGCACCGCGACCTGCTCGACGACGCGGCGCCGGCACCGTCGACCTCGGGACGGGCCGCCGCCGTGGGGATTCCGGCCGAGATCACGCCGCTCATCGGCCGCGATACCGAACTCGCCGAGCTGGTGCGCCTGGTCGGAGAGGTACGGGTCGTCACCGTGCTCGGCCCGGGCGGTGTGGGGAAGACCCGCATCGCCGAGGCCGTCGGCGCCGCCGTCGCGGATGCGGGAACGGCGGTCTACTACGTGCCGCTCGCCGCGGTCCGCTCGGCGGAGGGCGTACTGCCCGCGATCTCGCGCGTCCTCGGCCTGGCCGAGTCGGACCTCGGCGCGGACGGCATGCCGCGCAGGACGATCCGGGACCTGGGTGCGCGCGTGCTGGAGACGCTCGGCCGCCGGCGCTGCCTCGTGGTGCTGGACAACTGCGAGCAGGTCGTGGACGCCTGCGCCGACGTGGTCGCCGACCTGGTCGCCGGCGCGCCCGGCGTGAGCGTGCTCGCGACCAGCCGCTCGCCTCTGCAGATCCGGGCGGAGCGGGTGCACCCGCTGCCCGTCCTGGCGACCGCCGGCGCGAGTTCCGCCGCCGTCGAGCTGTTCGTGCAGCGCGCCCGCGCCGTGCGTCCCGGCGTGCCGCTGCCCGAGGCCGCCGTCGCGGAGCTGTGCCGGCGGCTCGACGGCCTGCCGCTCGCGATCGAGCTGGCCGCCGCCCGCGTACGCACCCTCAGCGTGGAGGAGATCACCGACCGGCTGGAGCAGCGGTTCGCCCTGCTGCGCTCCACCGATCGCTCCGCGCCGGACCGCCACCGCACGCTGCACGCCGTGATCGACTGGAGCTGGGAGCTCCTCGAACCCGACGCGCAGCTGACCCTGCGGCGGCTGTGCCGGTTCCCCGCCGGCGTCGACGCCGCCGCCGCGGCCGCGGCGACCGGACTGGATTCGGTCGCCCTGGACGATGCGCTGATCTCGCTCGCGAACCAGTCGCTGGTGCACGTCGCCGAGAGTGGTGGCCGTACCCGGTACCGGATGCTGGAGACGGTGCGCGAGTTCGGCGAGGAGCGCCTGAGCGAGGCCCCGCCGGCGGCGGACGGGACGCCCGAGGGCACCGTCGTGGACCGTGCGATGGCGTCGTGGGCGGCGACGCTCGCGGCCGGGATGTGGCGCGAATACCGCTCCGTCGGAGGGCACGCCGTGATCGGCCGACTCGCCGAGGACCTCGAGAACCTGGCCTTCGTGCTCCGCGGCGCCGTCGACGCCCTCGTCGCCGGTGACCGCGCCGCGCTGTGGACCGTGATCCGCGTCTTCCCGCTCCTCGCGGGCCTCTGGTCCATGCGGAGCCTGCATGCGCAGGTGCAGGAGCTGGGCATCCGCATCGTGGACGCCCTCCCCGACCCGCGGGCCGCGCTCGCCGCGGGGCTCACCGACGAGGATCGGGAGCTGTGGCAGGCGACGGTGCTCGCCGCGTGCGCCGCCCCCGGGGCTGATCCGAAGGCACGACACGTCGTGCGCGGCCGCACCATGATCCGCCGCTTGCACCGGCCCGAGCGGACGCTGCTCGACGCGGTGGACTACTTCTGCGCCGCGTTCCTCCAGTCCTCGGTCTTCGGCCTCCTCCGGCTGGTGCTCGCGGGGGTGACCGCACCCGCGGACGACGTCCGCCTGCACGCCCACGCGGCGCGGATGAACCTGCGGGAGAACGGCGGCGATCTGTCCGGGGCACTGGCGGACTCGGAGGCGATCGCCGCGATCGGCGGGCCGGGTGACGCCTGGACCGAGGCGATGCTCGCGATGAGCACCGCGAGCATCTTCGGCCAGCAGGCCCGGTGGGAGGAGGCGGAGCGGCGCTACCGCACGGCAGCGGAGAAGCTGGCCTCGATCGGCGCGGACGAGGACGCGAAGCAGGCGACCGCGTACCTGGTGGCGAGCCTGTGCTCCCTCGGCCGACTCGACGAGGCGGAGGCACTGCACCGCACCCTGCAGGGGCCGTGGGCACCGTCGGACCCCGACCCGGACGGAGGCCCCGAAGCCGTGGCGGCGATGATGATCGGCACCGCCGAGCTGGCGCGGCTGAGGGGTGCGCCCGACGCCGGGCTGTACCGCCGGGCGGGGGAGCTGCTGGTGCGCCGGATCCCCAACGGCAGTAGGGATCCCGGCGGCGAGATGCTCGTCGCGATCGCGTTGCTCGGCGTCGTGGCGTGCGGTGCCCCCGAGACGGGCGGCGAGCTCGTGTCCGCGTTGATCGCCGGCGACGAGGCGATGTTCGGGGTCACCGGCTACTGGGACCTGCCTCAGGCGGCGACGATGGCCCTCGCCGTCGGAGCTCGGCTGGCGGCCGTCGACCCCGCCTCCGAGGAGGCCGCGACCATGGTGGGGCTCGCCCGCAGGCTCGGTGCGCGCCAGGACTATCCGGTGATGTTCGAGACGATGCGACGGCTCGCCGTCCCGCCCGCGGGCGCCTCCGCCGAGGCCTGGCGGGCGGAGACCGAGCGCATCGCCGGCCTCTCCCGATCGCGTGCGGTGAGTCTGCTCCGCGACACCACCGCCGCGCTACGCCGGAGGGCGTAGCGCGGCGGGTGCGGGGCTGCGTCGGCGACGCGGGGTCAGCGGGCGTTGCGGATGTAGGCCCGCACGGCGAGCGGCGCGAAGATCGCGATGATCACCAGCGCGCCGACCAGGCTCCACACCACGTGCACGCCGGCGTGGCCGGAGTTGCACAGCTCGCGGATCGCCGAGACCAGGTGGCTGATCGGGTTCACGTTCACGAAGGCCTGCAGCCAGCCCGGCATGGTCTCGACCGGGACGAAGGCGTTGGACAGGAACGTCAGCGGGAACATGATCATCATCGAGACGCCCTGCACCGCAGTGGCCTTCTGCATGAGGCAGCCCATGAGCGCGAAGATCCAGGACACCGCGAAGCTGCAGAACAGGATCAGCGCGGTGGAGGCGAGGACGCCGACCGGATCAGGGCGCCAGCCCATCGCGATGCCCACGATGAACGTGATGATCGTGGCGATGAGGTAGCGCACGACGTCCGCGAGCAGCGCGCCGGCGAGGGGGCTGATCCGGGCGATGGGCAGCGACCGGAATCGGTCGAAGACGCCCTTGTTCATGTCCTCGCGGAGCTGGGTGCCCGTGACGATCGAGGCGACGATCACGGTCTGCACCAGGATGCCGGGGATGATGACCGGCAGGTAGCTGTGCACGTCGCCGCTGATGGCGCCGCCGAAGATGTACGTGAACATGAGCGTGAAGACGACCGGCTGCAGCACGACGTCGAAGAGCTGCTCCGGGTTGTGCCGGATCTTGAGGACGCCGCGCCAGCCCATCGTGAAGGACTGGCGGACGGTCTCGGCGAGGCCGATGTGATCGGGGGCCGCGCGGTCCGGCGTGCGGCCGGGGGCGCGGGTGAGGGTACTGGTGGTCATGACGCCTCCTGGGCGGAGTCGGTGGTGGCCGCGTCATCAGGGCGGCCGGTGAGGGTGAGGAAGACCTCGTCGAGGCTGGGCTTGGAGACGGTGATCTCCTCGATCGCGACACCCTGCTCGCGCAGGGCGATGAGCAGGTCGGGCACGAGGTCGGGGCGGTGCAGCGGGGTGGTGACGCGGGCCGCCTCGGGGCTGAACGCCGCCGTCTCGGCCAGGACCTTCTCGACGGTGCGCGCGACGATCGGCGCGTCGGCGCGGTCGGCGGGGGTGAGCTGCAGCGTGGAGGAGCCGACCGAGGCCTTGAGCTCGTCGGCGGTGCCGTCGGCGATGACGAGGCCGTGGTCGATCACCGCGATGCGGTCGGCCAGCTGGTCCGCCTCGTCGAGGTACTGCGTGGTGAGCAGCACCGTCGAGCCCTGGGCGACCAGATCGCGGATGGTGTCCCACATCTGCGAGCGGGTCCGCGGATCGAGGCCCGTGGTCGGTTCGTCGAGGAACAGCAGCGGCGGCGTGTCGATGAGGCTGGCGGCCAGGTCGAGCCGCCGCCGCATGCCGCCGGAGAACTCCTTGAGCGGGCGGTTCGCCGCGTCCTCCAGGCCGAAGGCGCCGAGCAGTTCCTCCGCCCGCGTCCGGGAGGCGGCGCGGCTCTTGCCGAGGAGCCGGCCGAAGAGCACGAGGTTCTGCCGGGCCGTGAGGTCCTCGTCGACCGAGGCGTACTGCCCCGTCACGCCGATGAGCGAGCGCACGGTGGTGGACTCGGCCACCACGTCGTGGCCGAAGACGCGGGCGCTGCCGGCGTCGGGCCGCAGCAGTGTGGCGAGCATGCTGATCGTGGTCGTCTTGCCGGCGCCGTTGGGGCCGAGGACGCCGTAGACGGTGCCGGTGGGCACCTGGAGGTCGACGCCGTTGACCGCGCGGGTCGCACCGAAGTGCTTGACCAGGCCGCGGGCGTCGATCGCGAGGTCGGTGGGGGAGGACGGGCTCTGGCCGGTCCTCATCTGGGTGATCGTCATGGCCACCACGATGCATCGCCCCGCTGTCGTGGGACTGTCGTGACGCTGGCGCGGTCTGTCGCCGCCGGTCGTGCCGCACCTGTCAGGGGTGTGCGCCACAATGACGGGGTGCTGTTCGTCGAGGTCGTCGTCGTTTCCGCCGAGGTCGCGGGCACGCGATCGCGCACCGCGAAGGTCGCCACGCTCGCCGCGGTGATCCGCGCCGCCGGGCCGGGGGACGTGCGCCCCGTCGTCGCCTGGCTGTCGGGGGAGTTGCTGCAGGGCCGCCTCGGCGCCGGGTGGCGCACCGTCGCGCGGACCGTCGACGCTCTCGAAGCCGCCGCGGAGCCGTCCCTGACGGTGGAGGAGGTCACCGCCGCACTCGACGAGCTGGCCGGGACGTCGGGCGCCGGGTCCGTCGCCCGACGGGACGCCGTCCTCACCGGGCTGTTCGGGCGCGCGACCGCGGCGGAGCAGCGGTTCCTCGTCGGACTCGTCACGGGTGAGCTGCGCCAGGGCGCCCTCGCGGGCGTGGTGACCGATGCGGTGGCGCGCGCCGCGGAGGTGCCGCTGGAGACGGTGCGCCGGGCGGCCATGCTGTCCGGATCGCTGCCCGACACCGCCGCGGCGGCCCTGCGCGGCGGGGCCGAGGATCTCGCCGGCTTCGGGCTCGAGGTGTTGCGCGGCGTCTCGCCGATGCTCGCCTCGCCGGCGGACGGCGTCGCCGCCGCGCTGGCCGACCTGGGACCGGAGGTGAGCGTCGAGTTCAAGCTGGATGGTGCCACCTGTGGTTTGTGACTCAAGTCCTACATACCCAATGTGACCTGCTGTTATGTCTGAGTTTACGTCGGTCGTGACGTGCCGTCGCCGGGCTACTGCACGTAGAAACCTTGCTCGCGCAGGCGGCGTTTCTGCAGGGCACGCGCGGAGAGCTCCCGGCGCTTCGTGGCGCCGTCGCGGGGGTCGCCGTCCCGTCGGCTCTGGGCCGTCTTCAGCGCGTGGTGCCGATCGCACAGCAACTGGAGGTTCGAGGGCCGGTTGTCGCCGCCGTCGGCGATCTCCGTGATGTGGTCGACCTGGTGCGCCGGTGCGCCGCACTCTGCGCAGACGTGCCAATCCCGCTCCCGGATGTGGTCCTTCTCGGCCGTCGTGAGCGGCTTGATCCGACGGCGCCGGGCGCGCTGGTTGGCGTCGAGGTTCTCTTTCACGGGGTGCTGCTCGCACCGGTAGTCGCGGCCCCGGTGCTCGACGGCCTTCCTAGGGCACGGGCCGCGCCCGTACGGGGTGTCGATGATCTGTGAGCACGTTTTCGGGGCTCGTCCGGTCATGGTCGTCTTCCTCCCTAGTTCTGTACGAGGCCCGAGTACCCGAGATCGTTGTACCGGTCGTTGCCGGTGCCGACCTTGAAGGCCAGTGTGTCGCTCTCGTGCACGAGCTGGCCCTTGACCAGCATGGGGTTGAGCTGCCGCCACTCGGCGGCCGTGCGCGTCGGGATGATCGCGCCGATGTTCGTCGCCATCTACTTGCCCTTCCCGAGATCCGGGGCAAGCCACGCGGAGAGCCGAGCAACGGCCTCGTCGTGGTCGAGCTGCTCGTCCCATCGCACGAGGGCCGTGAGGCCGTTGGCGGGGTCGCCGTCGGCGTCGATCGCTGTGCCGTGCTCGTCGGCGAGGAACACCTCGGTGTGCTGCGCGGTGTAGAAGTCAGCGCACAGCACCGCGAAGTGCTGGCCGTCGTCGGCCCGGTAGAGCTTGGTCACCGGGCACCACCAATCGAGATCCGCGACGTGCTGCATCGTTGCTCCGTTCATCATCGGTAGAAGACCCACAGGACACCGGCCGCGCCGAGGCCCGGCGTGCCGTCAGAGCCAAACGCGCCATACTTGGCCCCGGCGTTGCCGCCTGCCCCGCCGGGGAAGCCGCCGTTGCCGCCGTTGCCGCCGCTCGTCTCGCCGAGACTGTTTCGGCCGGACGCGCCGCCACCGCCACCGGCGCCCCCGCACTTGGTCGGCACGGAAGCGTCGACCGAGGCGCCGGGCTGCCCCGAGGCGCCCCGCGAGAGGCCCGGCGACCCACCGACCGCGAGCGGCGTGCTCTCGCCTGCGGTCCCGGGATTGAACTGGGAGTCGTTCGGGAGACCTCCGAGACCGCCGTTGCCGGGCATCGACGAGGTCTGCGAGTAGCCGAACTGCGTGGCAATGCCACCCGCGCCGGGCGTCGTCTGGAAGTCGGTGTGGAACTTCGTCGGGTTGCCGTTCGTGCCGATCACGACGGCGACCGACGTGGGGAGGCTCGCGGGGTCGTAGGCCTTCGTGAGGAAGCCACCGCCGAGCGGGGCGACGGCGTTGCCGACGGTGCCGTTCTTCCCCGATCCGATGCCGACCACGACCAACTCCATGAGGGTGCCCGTGGGCTTGGCCCAGTTGCCGGAACTCGTGATCGTCTCGACGGTGTACCCGTTGAGGATCGCGGTGCGGATCGCCTGCATGGTGTCGAACACCTCGCCGTTGCTGGTGCCCGCTCCGGCCCAGCCGTCCACCACGCCCACGACGATCTCGTCGGCGGTGCCCTGGGCCGCCACGGCCTTCGTGTCGGCCGTGATCGCGGTGGCGTTCGCGGTGTCAGCCGTGCTGCGGAGACCCGCGACGTCGTCGAACAGGTCCGCGAGGCCCGCGCCGACGACGGGGATGCCCCGGATCGCCTGCACGATCTTCTCCAGGATCGCCTGCGCGAAGCCCTGCACGCCCGACACGACTCCGCGTAGGCCGTTGTCGAGGGTCGGGAAGATGCCCGAGCCAACGGTGCCGCCGGAGAGGATCGTCTTCAACTGCCCGGCCCAGGACTGGAGGTCGGCGATCGTGGTGCCGATCTTGCCTGTGAGCTTGTCGAAGAAGTTCCCCATTGCCTCCACGGCGGCAGCGATCCCGGCCCCGAGGTCGCCGAGCGCAGACACCAGGCCCGCGACCATGCGCTGCGGCAGGTTGCCGTACTTCGTGACGCTCAGGTCGTCCCAGTTGATCGTGCCGCCGGTGACCGTGGCGGCCACCTCGATCTGAAGGCGGATCTTCGCGGCGCCCTCCGGCACGGTGTACGTGCCGAGTAGCCCCGTCCACGCCTGCGCGCCGGACGGCGAGTCGATCGACGCAACCACGGTCTCGCCGACGTGGGAGTCATCGGCCGCGTAGGCCACCGCCGAGAGCTTGAAGGCCCCCGCGCCGCCACCGGTGAGCATGGACCACGTGACGAACCCGCCCACGTCGAACTGCTGCCCCGGCGTGCACAGCACCGCGTTGGACAACAGGACCCGCCGCGTGCCCTTGCCGGTCGTCTGCGCGCTGCCCGGCTTGGTCCGACCGATGGCGGGGTTGAAGGTCCACCCCTCGGTCTGCTCAATGGGGTCGTCCCCGTCGAAGCTGCCGTTCTCCAGCAGGTTCGGGCTGGCCTCGCCGATGTGGGAGAGCGGGATGAGCGGCAGGCGCGACGGGTCGATGATGCCCGTGGCGAACCGGCGGATCGTCCCCACCACGGTCTGAATCGCGTTGAGGGCGGGGTCCGTGCCGACGTACTCGCCCGCGATGGCTGCGCGCAGGTCGTCGAAGTCGAACATGTCCTGCCAGTGCTCCAGGTCGAACCCGAAGAGCGCCGCGATCTGGCCCGCGATCTTCAGCACCTCGTCCGGGGACGAGATGTCCCGCTTCAGTGCTAGCTGCCCGCCCGCGTCGAGTAGCTCCCGGGGCGTGTGCCGGTTGGCGGCGTGGACGTCGAACGGGGCCATGTGCGGGGATGCCTAACTACGCGATGGTGGACCTCCCCGGTCCCGGGCGGGTGCCCGGCGCTTGCGTCCATGATCCCACAGCCGGTCAAAACTCCGCTCAGGCGTGGAACCCGAAACCCGTTGGTGTGCTTCGCTTGACACCATTCCTGACGTCTACCCGTGTGAGGCCGGAGCCGGTGAACGGCGGCCGGTTACGGCGTGTCCTCGTGGTCTGCCCGCGCTTGTGGTCGCCGCGCACGATCACGAGCGGGCGCGGGGCATCCTCGTCATCATCCAGCCCGAGATCCGTCTCGACGGGGAGTGTCTCGCTGGTCAGCTCGTACGCCGGGCCGTCGTCGAAGTCGGTCTCGGAGGCCTCCCCGGCGTCTCCGAGACCGATCTCGACGGCCACGATCTCGTAGCCGAAGATCAAAAGCGCTAGGCGCACGGGGAAACCTCCGAAGTCGCGGGGCGATCCTGGGTTTCGCGCGAGCTCTGGCGAGCTTCAGAGGTTCGTCCCCCACGATACCCGCTCATACCGCGACCCCGCCTCGTGCGGCCGTCATCGCGGCCCGGATCGCGGCCCGGATCGCGGCCGTCGCGGCGTTGGCGTCCTGAGCGCGCTGCTCTCGGCGGGCTCGTGCATCCTTCAACTCCAGCTCGTCGAGCTCGGCGGCGATGCGGGCCGTCTCGGCGGCTTCCCGCTCGTCCTGTTCGGCCTTGCGCGCGGCCTCCCGGGCGGCGCGCAGCTCCGGCGTGGGGTCCGGGTCGCAGAAACCCCACCCCGACGCGAACTCGACGCGCGTCCACCACCCCGCGCCGGTGGGCCACGGCTCCGCACGGCGCGAGACATGGCCGGTGCCGCACGGCTGCCGCATGAACTCGCCCTCGTCGAGGATCTCCGGCGGCACGGGGGCGGCGGCGCTCAACCGGTAGTGCGCTCGGTAGCAGTCCTCCCGGAGGCACCGGATGCACTCGACGCCGCCGGGCACCGTCTCGCCGTCGACTACGCGGGTCGTGACGTGCACCGTGCGCGCCGTGAGCTCGTGCTCACGGCGGCACGCCGCCGGAACTCGCACGAGCGGGTCAGCGATCGGGAACGGCCCCGCCGCGACGTGCGCGTGGTCGCGAGCGTGTGCCATGAGTGCCTCCTGGTCGTCGTGCCGGTTCTGCTCTGCCAGCTCGTCCCGTTTCCGCCGGGTGTGGACCTTCGCGGACTCGGCGCGACCCGCTCGTTCTCGTTCCCGCCGGGCGGCGAGGTGGTCCTCCCACTTGCCGGATTCCCGTTTGCGTTCGACGGCGCGGCGCTGCGCCTCCGCTGCACAGGCGCGGCACCGTAGCTGTCGGAAACTACCGTCCGCGTTGCGGTCGATCCGCGTGTTCATCTCCGTGAACTCGTGGCCGCCCTTGCAGTGCGTCGGCCGCTCCCGCGTGGTGCCGAGCGTGGTCATGCGGTGATGCCACGCGGGATGTAGCTGAAGAACCGCCGGTGCGGCCGGAGGTGTCGCTCGATCGCGGCCCGGTGCTCGACCCGGCGTAGCGCGGCGTGCGGCCACACGAACTCGCACGGCGCGAACGGCCGGAATCCATCGCCGTCCTCGCCCGCGAACGGGTTGAGCACCCCACCGCGCTCCAGGTCGTCCGCGCGTAGGCCCAACGTCTCCAGGACGGCCGCGAGCTCGTCCTCGAAGGCGGGGACCGGGGCCGCCGGTGCGGTGCGGGTGGCCCGCTGTGGGCGGGGCTGCGCCTCGTGCTGCGCGCGCTTGATGCGGCGTCCCATTACGTGTTCCTCATCCGTCGACCGCCTGCGCTGCTGTGCTTCGGTGCGGGGCGCGGCATGGCGACGACGTTGCCGCCGTCCGTGCCGGTGGCGCGGGGCTTGTACTCGCCTCGGAACCCCTTGGGCGTGCCCGGCTTGGGCCCCGTGGTGCTGGTCGCGGGCTCGATCCCGCTCGTCGCGGCAAGGCGCCGGTCAAGGGTCGCGATGATCTTCCCGAAGTCCTGCACGAGCCCCCGGTGTAGCGCGACGGCCGGGTTGGCCTTCGTGTCGCCGGTGACGGCCGACTTGACCAGCGGGCCGTTGCGCTCGATGTCCTTCTCCAGGATGAGAATCTCGTCGGCGATGACGGCGAGGCGGTCGATGAACGCACGGTCGGCGTCGTCGAGCTCGAACCCGTCCTCGCCCCGCTCGTCGAGCTCGTCATTGAGCCGCTCGACCTCCGCGTCGTAGTGCGCGCGGAGCTGCGCGCTCGTAACCTTCGCGGGCATCCCGCGCCGGGCGGCCATCGTCAGTCCGCGATCGTCGCGAGGGTCGCGTGCAGCTGGGCGAGGGCCACGTACTGGTCGAACAGACCGAACTTGCGCTCGGCCAGTCCGGCCTCCGCTGCGGTGAGGTGCTGCTCGGCCTGGGTCTTGTGCTCTGCGGCGGTTGCCATGTCGTCTCCCGTGGTCGTGCCCGCGAGGGGCGGATGAGTGACCGGCGGGCCCGGGGGACCGATGTTCTTGGGAGGTCAATCGAAGACACCCCGGGCTCGCCGATGGCTCTAGTAGAGCACGCGGAGTCAAATGTTCCGACGACGAATCAGGCTGTGATGCAAGGATTTACGTCAATACGAACGTTCGGGTCGGCGTCAATTCTGACGAGGCCGGCGGCGCAGCGGCCTGCCGGTTCCCGCTGGTCAGACCTACCGGGTGTTGCGACGGGGACGCGGGCGGATCTTCTGAGGTGGGACCGGGGCGCCGATGCCGAACACGCGCCATTGCCCCATCTCCGCGCCGGGGAGGTCGTCCAGGTCGGGGCACCGCTGCATCGTGGCGTAAATGGTGTCGTCCGGGAGCCGAATCTCGTCGGTCGCGCGAAGGTTGACGCCGGGATCTGGTGGCAACTTCAGGTGTGCGATGTCGGGCGATGCGTAGTCCGGCCGCGTAGTGATTCCCCGATTGAGAACGTTCTCCCGGAGCCATGCGAGGTCCCGGCGGAATGCCTTCAGCGTCTCGGGGACGACGACGTAAGGCAGCAACTCGTGCGCGTTCGGTTGCTCCAGCACCGTGACGAAGGACGAGTAGGCCGCGAAGATCCCCCTGTTGCCCTCATCCTCGATCTGGGCGAACGATCGTTCCTCGGAGCCCTCTAGGTAGCCCTCGCCCCACTCGTGCGTGAACGTGAGCGCGGCGAGGGCCTCCGCTGGCTTTCGCACGTCGAGGCCGGGGTACTCGATCGCCAACACCGCCTTGTCGCCGCTCACCAGGATCGCCGCCTGTGCGTCCTGGAACAGGGCCACGAGGAAGTTGTCGTCCGGGTCGGTGCACACGTGCGGGGTCTCGTTCTCGGGCCGGTCGTCGACCATGTCGGCGAGCAGCGTGAGGGCGTCGACGAAGTCGCGGACGTCGTCGAGGGTGAGCCACCGGCGGAACTTCTCCCGCGCGAGGCGCGTCTCCAGCTCGTCGAGTAGGTGCGGTGACACCACGAGCCGGACGCGGCCCTGTCGGGCGAGTTCGACGAGCTGTGCGCACGTCCCGCTGGGGCTGATAGCTGCGCTGATGTAGGTGTTCGTGTCCAGCACGAATGTGATCGCCAACGGAGGGGAGACCTACCAGGTCCGGGCGTAGGCGCCGTGACGGCGTTCGTCCCGGATCGCCTTGGTCTCGGCGGCGGCGACGGCGAAGGCCTCGCCCTCGGAGACCTCCCCGCGCTCGCGGACCTTGGCGGCCACGTCGGCCAGTGCAGCCCCCGCGAGATCGGTCTCGGTGCCGCGATCTCCGTAGCGCGCAGACAACCGCTTCAGTGCTGCGGCGCGCCGATCTTGCGTGCTCATGCGGTCCCCTTCCCGGTGCTGCGGTGTCCATCCAGCCTACTCGCCGCGCGGCGAGTAATGTAGTGGTTGGCGTCAACCCCGACTGTGCCTGTGCCGGTGTGCTGTGCGCTGGGCGGCTCTGGGAGGGCGTGGGCGCGATCCCCGCGAGGCGTCCCGCTGGTGCCCGCGAAGGGCGGATCTGGAATCGACTGCGCGGGAACGGATCTCGTGCTCTATCCCGCGACTGGGGGCCGTGGATGGCGCGCGCCGTGGACCGCTCCGGGCTCGCCCGCGTCCGGCGCTGACGGTAAAACCGCAGGCCAGGGGCGTATTCGACCCTCCGGCTTGCTGTATCGAAGGATTTAGTTAGGTGAACGAATCATTCCAGACAGCACGATGGGGGCTCCCTCGTGGCCGTGGGGGAGGGGCCCACCCCCCGAGTGTCTGCTCGTCCGTCGTCCTCCGTGCTGGCGTGCGTGCTGCCACGCCCTCACGTCCACGCTGAGCGATCGGCACGCCTTCGGCGCCTCCGTGTCCGTCTGGCGGCCCTCGATGGCGCATAGGGCTCTTGTGCTGGCTCTGCGCTGCCCTCTTGGTGCTGGTATCACCACCTGATACCAGGTATCACCACCGATTCGGGGATGTGATACCACTCAAAAACCATTCTTGAACTGCATAAATAACGTCAACTCTCACATTTGGTATCAGTGGTATCACCTGTTTTGTCGCTCTTACGGAATCCCTTGGAATCGGACATGGTCAACACAACCCCTCATGTCCACTATGTCCGTTTGGACCCCTGCGTTGAGGGGAGAATAGGGGTCGAGCTGATACCTGATACCAAACGAGGGCCGATAACGCTCTGACCTGCGGTGATATGTTGGGCATCTGGTATCACCACTCACCTGTTCCTGGTGATACCAGCTCTAGACCCCTGGGTTATTAGGGACCCCTATGTGCGTGTTCACGCTAACCCCTATTGCTATCTCACACACCATTCACGCCAACACTGACATGCACCCGGCTACACCCGTACCGCACATAGGCCCCTCCTGTGTGCAGACCCCTCCTGTGCCCGTGCCGCCTCATGTCCTCGTGCGCGTGCAGACCCCTGCCCCCGTGCTGTGCCCCGGACACGAAGCAACCCCGCACCGGAGCGGTACGGGGTTGCGGATCGAGCGGGTCAGTACACGGGGATTCCGAGCCGACGATCTAGGCGATCGGTCGCACGAGCGTCCGCGTCCGCGAGGCTCTCGTCGTCCGCGTACTTGTCGTAGATCGCCGCGAGCTGCCGGTGGACGTCAGCGTGAAGCTCCAGTAGCTGCGCCTCGGCGGCGTCCACCAGGTCCGGCGTCACAACGTGCATGTGCTCGACGTAGCGGGAGTCAGCGGGCCGGATCTCGCACTCGTCGTAGTCGTAATAGACCGGGGTCGCACCGGCGAAGTCGCCGTGCTCGTTTCGTCTGGGGGCCCAGCCGATCACTGGCGTCTGCACGACTCTGGGCTTGGTGCTGCTCTCGGCGTTCGTGAGGTACACGACGACAAGTCCGGAATCGCGGTCGATGGTGAGGGACATGTGGGTTTCTCCTACTTCTCGGTGGGGTTGACGGCCGGGACGAAGATCTTGTGCGAGGGCTGGGCCTTCTGCTTGGCCTTGCGGGGGTTGTCGGTGCGCCACTGCTCCAGGTGGTCCGTCGAGATCCGCGTGGGCTCGTCGTCGGCCTCGATCCGTCGGGCGCCGGTGTCCTCGTCGGCCGTGAGGCCATAGACCCGCGTGTGGACGCTCCGGCCGCCGCCGGGGATCTTCCCGCGCACGTCGTCGATGCGGACGCCGCTGTGCCTGCTGAAGTGCGCGAGGATCTGCGCTCGGAGCTGGTTCGCGTTCTTCACGCCGACGGCCCGCGCGCCGCCGGTCTCGTCGCACTCCGCGAGATCATGCACGAAGGCGTGGATACCGGCGAGGCTCAGGATCGGCCCGTCGACCTCGTCGGGGCCCAACGGCCGGAAGTGCGCAAGGGCCCGCCCGATGAACGACGAATGCGACCAGAGCTCGTCGGTTGCCGCTGCCAGCTCAGCGGGAATCTGGAGCGGGTCGGGGGTGGCAAGCTGCATCCCGGCCCGGACCTCGTCGAGGGCGTCGAGGTACAGATTCAGCACGCCGGGCCCCTCGCTCGCGAACAGCGCGTTGAACTTGCCGGACGTGTCGGCGTCGGCCGCGCCTGCGCCCCCACTGACCCGGAAGTCGTAGCCCCACGGGAGCTCGACCGCGACGACGCGCCTCCGGACACCGGAGTCCTGCTTGCCGAAATTGAGGTCGTCGTCGTTGGTCATGAACGTGACCAGCGGGCGAGGGGCCTTGCGCGGCTTCCCGCCCTTCGGCTCGACGTCCATCTCCGCAGAGCCGACAAAGCCCTTGTAGAAGTCGGTATCAACCATCGCGTCGTGTCCCAGGCTCTCGTCCACGACGGCAAGCCCGGCGCCCTCCATGTAGTGCGCGAGGTTGCCCCGGTGCTTCCCGGCGGCACTCTTCTTCTCGAAGTAGCCGCGCTGCATCTCGACCACGAGCACAGGGCCGAAAACAGCGCGCGGCAGATCAAGGCCAAAGGTGCCCTTGCCGGACCCGGCGGGCCCGTGCATCGCGAGCGATCGTTGCACCGTCGAGCACACCGCCGGTACCTGCGAGGCGACGTGGAACCGGCGCACGAAGCGGGCGTACTGCTGTCCCCGCGCGAGGTCGGGCGTGCCGTCGTCGTTCCTCGGCGCCATCGCCCCGGACATCCACGCCTCGATGCTCGGCGCTGTCGCACCCGCGACGAAGTCGACGGCGAACCGCTTGGTCACCAGGTCGGCCGCAGTGTACGGGCGAAGGGAGCGTGTCACGGTGTCGAGAATGCCGTTCGCGCAAGGCCACTCGTTCTCGGGAAGGTTGTCGAAATCGCGGAGCGACGATGCAAGGGCGGCCTTCTCCTGCGCGGACTCGATGACGTGCTTAGCAGTCGCGAGGGACCCCGGGACCGGGATCACGGCGCCGTCGCCGCTGAGACACGTGAGGGTCCGGGACTTGCGCAGCTCGTGCCAGAGCGCGCGCACCCTCGGATGCGGGACGCCGAGCGTCCACGCCTGCGCGGTGTCGTCGTACTCGGCCCACTGCTCGGTGTCGGTGAGCCAGCGCAACCGGTCGCTGTAGGCGTCCGCGAAGATCTCCGCGAGGTCGGACTCGGACGCCCCGACGGTGCCGTCGACATGGCTGGGGCCCTCGGTGTCGGTGTTCATCAGGTCCTCCCGCCTAGCGCGGATCGTCTGGAGATGGTCAAGAAACACGCGCGGATCAACCTCGAAGCTCTGGGCGTCGAGGCCGATAGGGGAGAGCTGCCGGAGGCCGTTGTCCAGCTCCGCGCGGAGCTTCTCGATGTCGTCTGTGAGCGAACGATGCCACTCGCCCTCGGCCGTCGTCGTGTCGCGCCGGGCCTCCCCGTCGTTGGCGCCGAGCACCTCCTCGAAGTAGATCCGGCGGGCCTGCTCCAGAGCAAGGCCGGTCCCCTCGTGGCCCTCCGCGCCGAGACGCACGATCTCGTGCACGGCGAGGATCATCGCGTCGTACGCGCCGCCGATCACGTTGTCGGAGAGCTTGCGCACCACGCTGTCGAGCACGGGCGTCATCGGCTCGCGGAATCCGTGCACGGTGGCCTCCAGCCACTCCAGCGCGGCCGTGTCATCGGCGAACTCGACCACGTCGAGCGCCGCGACGGCGTCACCCTTGCGCAGGCCGTCCTGCCACTCCTCGGGCAGCACCGCGAGGGCGGCGACGGGCGGCGGATCGCACGGGGAGCCGTCGGGCGCGTACCACTGATAGACCCTCGGCGGCTCGACGGGGCCCTTGTCCCAGGTCACGACCGACGGCCACGCGACGGCGTAGCGGTGGGTCCGCTGGATGATCTCGATGTCGGGGCCGGGCTTGCCGACCCACTTCTTCCCGGCCGGGACGAGGAAGAACCGGATGCCGCTACCGGTCGCGGGGTCGCGCGAGGTGGACATGTACGTGTCGGGCAGCGGCCCCCACTTCGCCACGAGCTCGCGGAGGGTGTCGGCGCCGGTCTTCGCGTCGTAGTGGTCGACGTCAACGCCGATGACCTCGTGTGGCACTCCGTGGATGTCGGCGACGGGCATCCTCAGCGCGAGGTTGTCCCGCTCGTCCGCGTCGGCCCAGAGCGCGCCGAGCCCTTCGCGGGTGGGGTACGGCTTATTGCCGGTGGTGTCGTCCGGGGGAGTCGCCTTGCGGCCCTGCGGAAGCGGAAGCGGCGAGGTCCATCCTCGGTCGACATAGATGCTCGCCGCATCCTGTGCGCGCGTGGTACTCTCGGGACTGGGTTTCCCGTTGTTGGTCGCCAAAAAAAGCTCGGACTCAGCCTCATCGCTCGCAGCGGTGGGGCTGTTTTCGTGGTCTGACATGCGGTTTCGCCTCTGTGAGTCGAGCCAACCATCCCGCCTCCCCAGGCAAGGCCGCCGTAGCTGGCCGGGACGGCTGGCTCTCGTTGTTGGTGCTCGCGGAGCTACCCGCGCGACACCGTCACCATAGCATCGAATCTTCGAACGAAGACTCGAATACTGTTACGCCACTTGCTGATTGACGCCAATCGGAACGTCCCGCTCGGGCGTCACGAACGCGAGGACGACGTCCTCGGCGATCTCGCCGACGATGCGCGAGCACCGGCTCGACCAGTGGGCGACCCCGTCGGGCCGGGTCTCGACCCACACCCGCCCGCCGACCGGCGCGAAGCACCTCGCGCACGTCGCCGTGGTAATCACGAGGCATCCCCGCCGAACTCGTCGCGCCACGCCTTCTCGATCGCGGCCTCGTCGCCGGTGAGCGGGTCGATCGGCGCGCCGTTCTTGCTGCCCCACGCCTCGCCCTCGTATCGGACCGTGCCCGCGTCGATCGACTCGCGAATGCGCTGGCGCCGGAGCTGGGCGAGCTGTTCCCGCTTCTCGTTCGCGGCCGTGGTGGTGGGGTCGAGGTACCGGCCCACGCCGCGCTTGTAGCCGGGCGTGGCGCGGCGCTGCGCGTCGGTCTGCTCGCCGCTCAGGTACTTGCCGAAACCGTTGTTGCTCATGTGTTTCTCCGTTCTGTGAGTGGTGTTACCGGCCGACCAGCAAGTCCGTCGCCGCGTCGGTGGCGTTGAGGTCCTCGATCCACTGATCGAGCAGCTCCCAGGTCGACGAGATCCGCTCCGTATCGAGGCCCGCCTTGCCGAGCTGGTCGGGGGAGCCACCGGCCAGCACGTACTGGAAGCCGTCGGCGCAGGCCCGGTGCACGAACCGGGCGGACGCCGCGACGGTGAGGAACCGCTCCCGGAGGCCCTCGCGGGCACCCCACGCGATGACGGCCGACTCGCCCCGGCGGATCGCGGTCTCCGCGTCGGTGATCCCTTCCAGCGCGCGGGCGAGCTGGTGAGCCTGGGCGACGACCTCGCGCAGGTCAGCCTGCACGGCGGCGAACAGGTCGCGCTTCTGGTCCTGCGCGAGGCGGGTGAGTCGGTCGGCGACCATGCTCCCCGCGAGCTGGAGGCCCGCGCGGTTGGCCTCCGTGAGCGCGTCCCGCTGCTCGACCCGCGCGAGCTGCTCGCCGAGATCCTCCGGGATCGCCTCCCTCTTGCGGCCGCTCTCCAGCGCGGCGGTGAGGATCGCCTCGCGGGTCTGCCCGGCCTCGCGGGTCCCGTCGAGGCGGGAGCGGACGCGGGAGAACGCGCCCACCTCGCGGGCCCTGATCGGCTCCCAGAGCTCCGCGACCCGGCCGGAGGCCACGGCCTTCAGGTGCGGGCGCGTGGGCGGTCGTTGGGCCTGCGCGGCCTGCGCGCTGAAGTTCGTCTCCTGCGCGATCTTCGCGGTGCGGGCGTCCTGGTTCTGCCGCTCGATCCTGGCGTTCCGGTCGCGGCTCTCCTTGCTCGCGAAGTGCTCCGGCATGGTGCCGGGCTCGTAATCGAGACTCGCGGGCGGCGCCATCGGGTCAACGGGGCCGCCGGTGCCGGGGGTGGTCGTGATCTTCATGGTCATGTGAATGTCCTTCTCTAGCTGGTGTTTCAGGGGACGAACGAGATCATCTCGGCGAGCTCGTCGGTGAGCGCGCCGTGGGCCTTCAGGAACTCGACGTCGGCCGGGTGCGGCTGCTCGCGGCAGCAGCAGGCCATGCGGACGCGGATCTGGGCCGCGTGGATCTCGTCGGTGGTGGTGCTGTGGTGGTGCATTGAGGACTCCCGTTTCGGGCTGGTCCTCCCCGGGCCCGCCTCGGCGAGGCGGGGTGTGAATCAGGTGGTTACGGGGCCGGTGCGGCGCCCGGCTCGTCGGCGAGCAGGTCTCGCCATTGCCCGGCGGCGTCCGCGACCTGCGCGAGCAGGGCCGGGAACACGATCGCCGACGGCACGCCGGACGGTGGATCGGCGGTGAGCCGCACGCCGACGAGGGAGAGCAAGTTCACCGCGAGCGACCGCGCGGCCTCGGTGTCCAGCGTCATCACCTGGTCGCCGAAGCTGGCCTCGATGAGGCCCACCGGCGTGAGGTTGACGACAGGAAGGATGTCGGTGTCGTGGTTGTGGCTCACGCGGCGGCCCTCCGTGAGGTCGGCTGGCACACCGGCCGCGCGGCGAAAGCTGCGCGGATGAGGGCCCGCTGCTCGGGCGAGAGCGGCGGCGCGCCCTCGGCCGCCCTCGCACCGGCCGCGCGGATCTCGTCCCGGGTCATCGTGCGCCCCGGACCTTCAGGGACGCGACCCAATCGTCGATGTCCTCCGGGGCGAAGTAGTGGCGGCCCGCGATCTCCAGGTGGGGCAACTCGCCCTCGTGGGTGGCCCGCTTGATCGCACGAAGGCCGACGGGCATACCGAGCGTGTCGCGCAGGTAGGCGTGGACGTTGCTGAATCCGCGCAGGTGGCGGGGCCCGGTAGTGGGCGGTGATGGCATAGCGGTCTCCTGTGGAAGAAGACCACCGCTTAGCCGGGGCGCGTGGCCCGCAGACTCTCGTTCGTCCCGCTCAGCTTGTGCCGCACGGTATCCGATGGTGTCGGCTCGTTACCGACAAGAAGAACTGTATCGGACTGTTCTGCTCCGTGCCAGAGTGTGCGACAAAGTGCCTGTTCGGCGTGGGGCTCGGAATCTGTTGAGTCATGCCAGAATTGGCGATCAAAGCCACTCGATGTCGACGCACTCCGGCTTGAACGTGCGCTTCACGCCCTTCACGGTCATCTTGTGAACCGTCACCCGCGCAAGGGATTTGATGAGCCGGGCGCGGGTGTCCACGTGCAACCCGTTGGGGCCGTCCCATGCGGCGCGGATGTCATCGGCGCGGAGCAACTCGGCCAACTCCGGGTCTGCCGTCGCCGCGTCAAGCTGCGCGTCGATCGTGTCGAGCTGGGCGCGCAGGTCGGCCGTGATCTCGGTGAGCTGCGCGCCGGTGATCGCGCCGGACGAGAACAAGCTCGCCGCCTCCCGGAGACGGGCGTCGAGGGCCTCCCGTTGCCCGCTCAGGCCGCGAGTATCGACCTCCGGGGCCGCGAGCAGCTCCCGGGCGTCCGGCTGGCCCAGGCGGGCACACACGGCCGCGCTCACGTACTCGTCGAGATCCACGGCGACCACGGACGCGCACCCCGCCGTGCGGGCAGCGGGACGGTAGACCGGCGTGGGGTTGGTCCCGCTGCTCTTGGTGCACACCATCGGGTCGCCGGTGTACGCGTCGATGTAGACGCCCGCGCCCTGCCACCGTCGCTGATTCCCGGGGCTCACCCGCCGCGCGGGGTTGGCGAGCACGGCCCGCACGGCGAGCAGCTCGTCCACGGTCACGATCGCGGGCCACTGCGCATCCGCGACCGGCTCGCCCTCGCGCTCGACCTTGCCCGCGTTGCGCCACCGCGTGAGCACGTTCCGCACGCCCGGGAGCGACCACTCGCGCCCGCTGGAGGTGCGGATCTCGGCGGCGTTGAGCTCCCGCCGTACGGCGCTGATCGTCTTGCCCGCCGTCACGTCGGCGATGGCGCGGCGGATGATCGCCGCTTCGTGCTCGCGGATCGTCATCCCGTCGCGCTCGTAGCCGAACGGGCGCATCCCGCCCCGGTACCCGCCCGCTGCGGCCGTCTGCGCCTTCTGGGCCTTGATCCGGGCCGTCGTGTGCTCGACCTCCTGCTGCGCGACGGCGCCAAGAATCCGGGCGGTCATCCGGCCCGACGGTGACGCGAGGTCCACGGGGCCGGATTGCACCGTCGCCACCTGCGCGCCGGTGCGCTCGACGATGTCGAGAAACGGCTCCAGCTCCGTATTGCGCCGGTGCAACCGGTCGCTGTGCCACGCGATAACCGCCGACGCTTCGCCGGACTCCAGTGCGGCGAGGGTCCGCTCATAGCCGGGGCGCCGCTTGCCTGAGTACGCGCTGATGTCGTTGTCGGATTCGACGCGCAGCACGGTCCAGCCGAGCCGCTCGGCGAGGGCGCGGCAGTCCTCGGCCTGGCGCTCGACGCCGAGCCCCGCGCCTGTGCGGTCCTTCGAGATGCGGGCGTAGATGATGGCGTTGGCGCTGGTCATGGCGCCAAATACTACATGAGTCATGACCAACTATTGGCTGGCGCCCGGATCCAGGTCCACCGGCTCGGCGACGAGGTGCGCGTCTACACCCGCACGCTCCGCGACATCACCGACGCCGTGCCCGAGATCGTCGCGCTGGCGCGGGAACTCCCGTGCCGGTCCGTCGTGCTCGACGGGGAGTCGCTGGCCCTGACCGATGCCGGCCGGCCGCGGCCCTTCCAGGAGACGATGAGCCGGTTCGGATCGTCGGAGTCCGGCGAGACGGTGCTGCGGCCGTACTTCTTCGACTGCCTGCATCTCGACGGCCGCGACCTGCTGGACGAGCCGCTGTCGGTCCGGCTCGACGCGTTGCAGTCGGTGGCGGGCGGGCTGCGCATCCCCGCGCTGGCCCGGCCCGCCCCGGACGAGGCCGCCGCCCACTACGAGGCCGCCCTCGCCGCGGGGCACGAGGGCGTCATGGTCAAGGCGCTCGCCTCGCCTTACGCCGCGGGCCGCCGCGGCCGCGCGTGGCAGAAGGTCAAGCAGACCCACACGCTCGACCTGGTGGTGCTGGGCGCGGAGTGGGGCTACGGCCGGCGCACCGGGATGCTGTCGAACCTGCACCTCGGCGCCCACGACCCGGACGGCGGCGATCCCGTCATGGTGGGCAAGACCTTCAAGGGGCTCACCGACGCGCTGCTGCGCTGGCAGACCGAGGAGTTCCCGCTGCACGAGCGAGCCCGCGACGAGCACACCGTGTACCTGCGGCCCGAGATCGTGGTCGAGATCGAGCTCGACGGGGTGCAGGTCTCGCGCCGGTACCCCGGCGGCGTCGCCCTGCGCTTCGCCCGCGTGCTGCGCTACCGGCCGGACAAGACCGCCGCCGAGGCGGACACGATCGACGCGGTGCGGGCGCTACTGCCCGGGTAGCGGTGCGGTGACGTCGATCCCGTCCGCGACGAGGGCGCGGCGGAGCACCTTGAACGACGGGGTGCGCGGGAGCTCGTCCACGATCCGCCAGCGGCGCGGGTGCTGTCGTGGGCCGAGATCCGGCTGCGCGCGCAGGAAGGCGGCGAGCTCCGCGGGGTCGAGCTCCGCGCCGGGCGCGAGGACGAGCGCCGCCGCCACCTGATCGCCGACGCGATCCGGCAACCCGTAGACCGCCGCGTCCGCGACGGCGGGATGGCGCAGCAGCGCCCGCTCGATCGGTGCGACGCCCAGGTTCTCCCCGCCCACCCGCATCCAGTCGCCGGTGCGGCCGGCGAAGTGGACGTAACCCGCGTCGTCGACGTACGCCAGGTCGCCCGTGCGGTAGACGCCGCCGTCCGCGCGCGCGGCGTCGGCGGCGGGATCGTTGTAGTAGCCGGAGAATCCGCCGGTGCCGGCGGTGTTCACCAGCTCGCCGATCGCCTCGTCGGCGTTGAGCAGGGTGCCGTCCGGGGCGGTCTCGGCACGCGGGCACTCGATCGCCGTGCCGGGCCTCCAGACGGCGACACCATCGGGCAGGGGCCCGAGCGCGCCGGACGGGGTGTCCGGGGTGCGGGCGATGGCGACGCCGTTCTCCGACGAGCCGTAGCCGTCCTGGACGTGGCAGCCGAAGCGCCGGGAGAAGGCGGCGATGTCGTCGGCGCGGCCCTCGTTGCCGTACAGGACGCGCAGGGGATTGTCGGCGTCGTCCGGGCGTTCCTCGGTGGCGAGGATGTACGACAGGGGCGTGCCCACGTAGTTCGCGTAGGTGGCGCCGTACCGCCGCACGTCACCGAGGAAGCGTGAGGCCGAGAAGCGTTCGGCGAGAGCGATCGTCGCCCCGGCGGCGAGCGCCACCGCCCAGCCCGCGAGCAGCGCGTTCGAGTGGAAGAGGGGCATCGCGATGTACGCGGTGTCGGCGCCGCTGAGGTCGAACCGCTGCGCCAGCATGATTCCCGCGCCGGTGAACTTGCCGTGCGTGGCCCGCACGGCCTTCGGTTCGCCGCTGGTGCCGGAGGTGAAGACGAGGGCGAGCAGGCTGTCCGCGGTCACCTCGGCACTCGGGAGCGGGGCGCCCGCGTGTGCGCCGAGGAGCGCGGCCCACCGCGGACCGTCGAGGTCGATCACGGGTACGCCGAGGTCGAGCCGGTCGACGAGCGCCGCGTGCCCGCCCTGCGTGAGCACGACGCCGCAGTCGGCGAGCGCGGCGTCCCGGGCGAGGGCCTCGCCGCGGCGGGTGGGATTGAGCCCCACGACGACCGCCCCCGAGAGCGCCGCGGCGCCGAGCAGCAGTGAGAACTCGGGGACGTTGTCGGCGAGCACGCCGACGTGCGGCGGCGCGCCGTCGGGGAGGAGCTCCCGCAGGACGGATGCGCGGACCGCGGACGCCGCGACGTGCTCCGCCCAGCTCCACGTCCGGTCGCCGGCCCGCAGGCCCGCACCGGGATCGTCGGCGCGGGCGCGGAGCAGGTCGGCGACCGTCGGGAGCGGAGCCGTCATATCAGGCGCCGAGGAACCGCGCGCACATCTCGCCGATCATGTACGACGGCGCGTTGGTGTTGCCGCCCGTGATCGACGGCATGATCGAGGCATCCGCGACGCGCAGACCCTCGACGCCGATGACCTTGAGCTCCGGGTCGACGACGGCGCGCTCGTCGGTGCCCATCCGGCAGGTGCCCACCGGGTGGTACACCGAGTGCACGCGGTTCGGGAGCTCGCGGCGCAGCGCGGCGTCGTCCATGTAGGCGGCGCCGGGGGTGAACTCCTCGCTGACCATCGGTGCGACCGACGGGTGGCGCATGACCTCGCGGATCATGCCGATGCCCTCCATGAGTACCTCGGTGTCCTGCGGATCGGAGAGGTAGCCGGGGTCGATCAGTGGCTGCTCCAACGGATCCGCCGAATTGAGGCGCAGCTCGCCGCGGCTCTGCGGGTAGATCAGCGTGGGCAGGATCGTCAGGCCCGGGCGGGGGTCCACCATGTGCAGCTTGTCGGCGTCCTGGTTGGGCGTCGGGTAGTTCCACGGCAGGCAGTGGATCTGCAGGTCGGGGATGTCCTTCGCGTAGGACGTGCGCACGAAGGCGGCGGCGTCGAAAACCGTGTTCGCCATGAAACTCTCACCGGGACTGCGCCACTCCTGCGCCAGGCCCTTCGCGAAGTAGGCGGGAGTGCCCTTGTGCACCGCGTCCTTCATCAGGAAGGTCAGCGGGACGAAGAGGTGATCGTGCAGGTTCTGCCCCACGGGGAGGTCTGCGTGGACGTCGATCCCCTTCTCCCGCAAGTGGGCGCCCGGCCCGATGCCGGACAGCATGAGGATCTGCGGGGTGCCGATGACGCCGCCGGAGACGATGACCTCGCGATGCGCGCGGATGGTGGTGACGGAGTTCCCGTCGAGCACCTCGACGCCCGTGGCGCAACCGTTCTCGATCACGACCCGCTTGACGTGCGCGTTCACGTGCACGCGCAGGTTCGGCCGCGCGCCGCGGAGGTAGCCGTGCGCGGAGCTGAACCGCGTTCCGCCCGAGGCACTCTGCTGGAAGACGCTGACGCCCTCCTGGGAGGGGCCGTTGTAGTCCTCGATGACCGGTGTGTCCAGCGCGGAGGAGAGGGCCTGCATGTACGACCGGGTCGCCGCCGTGAGGTGTTGCTGGCGCGTGACCTCGATGGGGCCGCCGGTACCGCGGAGGTCGGTCGCGCCGTCCTCCCAGTTCTCGAGCCGCTTGAATGCCGGGAGGACGCCCTCGTAGTCCCATCCGGTCGCACCCTCGGCGGCCCACGAGTCGTAGTTCGCGCGGTTGCCGCGCACGAAGAGCATGCCGTTGATCGAACTCGAGCCGCCGAGGATCTTGCCGCGCGTCATCGGGATCCGGCGATCGTTGGCGAACTTCTGCGGGACCGAGTACTGCTTCCATGCGACCCGGGCCTTGAGCTGCGGCACCGTGTGCACCATCGAGATCATCCCCGGTACCTGGGCGAGCCGGGTGTTGTCGTTGCGGCCGGCCTCGAGCAGCGCGACGGTGGCACCGGTGTCGGCCAGCCGGCCGGCCACCACCGAGCCGGCGCTGCCGGAACCGATGACGATGTAATCGACGGCCTCGTTCGGCGCGAGCGCGGTGGTCGCGGTCTTGTACGACTTGCGGATCATGCGGGGTTCCTTCCGGCGAGGGTCGCGCCGAGGGCGCGGAGATGGGCCGTCGCGCCGCCGAGCGCGAACTCCGCGCGCTTGGCCGCCACGAAATAGCGATGGGTGGGGTGATCGGTGTCGATGCCGACGCCGCCGTGCACGTGGACGGTGGTGTGCGCCACCCGGTGTCCGGCCTCGGCGGCCCAGAACTTGGCGGTGGCGATCTCGGCGACTGCATCGAGTCCCTCGGACTCGCGCCAGGCCGCCTCGAGCACGGTGAGGCGGACGGCCTCGACATCGATGTAGGCGTCGGCGAGACGCTGCCGCACGGCCTGGAAGCTGCCGATCTGCTTGCCGAACTGCTCGCGGGTGCGGGCGTAGTCGGCGGTCATTTCCAGGGCCCGCTCGGTGATGCCGGCCTGCAGGGCGCACCAGCCGATGGTCGCGAGGCGGCGCGCGCGGGCAGGAGCGCCGTCGCCCGCGAGCCGGGCTTCGCGCGGCAGCGGTACGGCGGCGGCCTCCACGAGCGCGGCGTCGGAGCTGTTCACCACGTGCTGCCGGGTGATGCTGATGCCCTTGGCGTCTCGGGGGAGCACGAACAGCGCGGGTCCCTCCGGCGTGGTCGCCTCGATGAGCAGGGTATCGGCGAAGGCGGCGGACGAGACCGCGGTCTGGGCGCCGTTGAGCCGCCACCCGTCGGTGGAGTTCGTCGCGGTGAAACCGGTGTGCTCGTCGCCGAAGACGACCGCGATGGTGTCCTCGCCCCGCAGGACGGGGACGAGCCACGTCTCGATCTGCTCGGGCGTGCCGTACGCGGCGAGGGTCTCGGCGCCGACGAGGACCGTGTCGAGGTACGGCGCGGGGGCGACGGTGCGTCCGAGCTCGGCGAGCACCGCGGTGTGCGCGGTGACGCCGAGATCGCCGCCGCCGACCGACGCGGGCAGCGCGGCATCGAGGACGCCGGACCGGGCGAGCACGGCCCACAGCTCGCGGGAGAAGCCTGAATCGCCGGGGCTGGGATTCTTGGCGGACCAGTCCTCGGCGATGCGCCGGGTGAGGGCCGCGAGGTCGGTCTGTGCCTCGGGAACGGTGAAGTCCATGGGTGCCTCCTTCGCTCAGCGGCTCACGGGCAGGTGCAGTCCCGCACCCGCGATCAGGTCGCGCTGGATCTCGTTGGTGCCGCCGCCGAAGGTGAGGATCAGCGAGCTGCGGTGGAGCCGCTCGATCCGGCCCCGCAGCAGCGTGCCCGGCGACTTCGCGCGGACGATGCCCGCGCTGCCGAGCACCTCCATCAGCAGCCGGTACCCCTCGGTGGCGTACTCGGTGCCGAAGACCTTGGTGGCGGAGGCGTCGGCGGGGCCGAGCTCGCTGTGGTCGGCCGCCCAGGCGATCTTCCAGTTCCGCAGCTTGAGGTACTGGGCGTGTGCGTAGACGCGGGCGAGGTGGGTCTGCACCCATTCGGCGTCGATCACGCGCGTCCCGTCGGCCAGCTTCGTGTTCTGCGCCCAGTGCCGCACCTGCCGTTCCGAATCGAGCAGGGGCGCTGCGGAGGTGAGGGCGACGCGCTCGTGGTTGAGCTGGTTGGTGATGAGCTTCCAGCCGCCGTGCAGATCGCCGACGACCGAGGTGACCGGCACCCGGACGTCCTGGTAATAGGTGGCGGAGGTGCCGGGGCCGGCGACGGTGTGCACCTTCGTCCAGGAGAATCCCTCGACGTCGGTGGGCACGACGAGGATCGAGACCCCGCGGTGCCGCTGCGCCTCGAGATCGGTCCGCGCCGCGAGCCAGATGTAGTCCGCGTACTCGATGAGCGAGGTCCACATCTTCTGGCCGTTGATGACGAAGTCGTCACCGTCGCGGACCGCGCGCGTGCGGAGCGCGGCGAGGTCGGTGCCGGCCTCCGGCTCGGAGTAGCCGATGGAGAAGTGGGTCTCGCCGGCGGCGATGCCGGGCAGGAGCTCGGCCTTCTGCTCCGCGGTGCCGCCGGCCATGATGGCGGGGCCCACGGTGTTCACCGTGAGGAACGGCACGGGCACGCCGGCGACGGCGGCCTCGTCGGTGAAGATCAGCTGGTCGAGCATGGGCCGGGCCTGGCCGCCGAACTCCTCGGGCCAGCCGATGGCGAGCCACCCGTCCTTGCCGAGGGTGCGGGTGATCTCCTTGTAGACCTCCCCGTCGCCGTACTCGCCGCCCGGCCCGAGGAGCGCCTCGCGGCGCTCGGGCGTCATCAGCTGGGCGAAGTACGCGCGCAGCTCGGCGCGCAGCTCCTGCTGTTCCGGCGCATAGTCGATCCGCATGGCGTCACTGTAGAACAAGTTCTAGAAAAGTGGAACGAAACCGCGCTCTCGGCAGTATTTTCCTGTGGAGAGGGAGCGCATGCTCCGCAGTGAACAGGTTCTTACATCGAAGGGTGGCACATGACGCAGGCAGAGGTGGCGAACCTGGACGGCAAGGTGGCGATCGTGACCGGTGCGGGGGCCGGCCTGGGTCGCGCCGAGGCGCTGGCGCTCGCCCGTGGCGGCGCCGCCGTGGTCGTGGGCGACGTCTCGCCGGCGGCCGAGGAGGTCGTCGCGCAGATCCGGTCCGACGGGGGCCGCGCCGAGCTCGTGCTCGGTGACTCGGGCGACCGGGAGACGGCCGACGCGCTGATGGCCGCCGCCGACGGCCTGGGCGGGCTGCACATCGTGGTCAACAACGCGGGCTTCTGCCGCGACAAGATGATCTTCTCGATGACCGATGAGGAGTTCGACTCGGTCGTGCGGGTGCACCTGCGCGGGCACTTCCTGCTCTCCCGCAATGCGTCGGCGTACTGGCGCGACGCGGCGAAGGCGTCGGGCGGCGAGGTCTACGGCCGCGTGATCAACACCTCGTCGGAGGCGTTCCTGTTCGGCTCCGTCGGGCAGCCCAACTACGCCGCCGCGAAGGCCGGCATCGCCGCGCTCACCATCGCCACCGCACGCGGCCTCGGCCGGTACGGCGTCCGCGCCAACGCCATCTGCCCCCGCGCCCGGACCGCCATGACGGAGGGCGTCTTCGGCGACGCCCCCGATGGTGCCGTCGACCCGCTGTCCGTCGACCACGTCGCGCGCTTCGTGCGGTTCCTCGCGGGGCCCGAGGCCGAACGCGTGAACGGGCAGGTCTTCGTGGTGCACGGCGGCATGGTCGCGCTGATGGCGCCGCCGAGCCTGGAGGCCCGCTTCGACGCCGACGGCGGCCAGTGGGACGAGGCCGGCCTCGCCTCCGCTGTTGGGGGCTACTTCGCGGACCGCGACGACCGCATGTTCGTCGCAGCACAGTTGGAAGGCTAGGAGTTTCGCATGGCACGACTGCAGGGGAAGCGGGCGCTGGTCACGGGCGCCGCACGCGGGCAGGGCGCCGCGGTCGCGCGGCGCTTCGTCGCGGAGGGCGCGCAGGTGCTGCTCGGCGACGTCCTCGACGAGCAGGGCGAGGCGCTCGCCGCCGAGCTCGGGGACGCCGCGGTGTACCGGCACCTCGACGTGACGAGCGAGGACGACTGGGCCGCCGCGGTCGCCGCGGTGCAGGACGGTTTCGGAGGGCTCGACGTCCTCGTCAACAACGCGGGCGTGCTCTTCTTCTCGGCGCTCGAGCAGACCGCCCTCGCCGACTACGAGCGGGTGATCCGGATCAACCAGTTCGGCTGCTTCCTCGGCATGCGCGCCGTGGTCGAGCCGATGAAGGCCGCGGGCGGCGGGTCGATCGTCAACACCTCCTCCGTGGAGGGCCTGGGCGGCATGCCGTACCTGACCGCCTACACCGCCAGTAAGTTCGCCATCCGCGGGATGACCAAGTCCGCGGCGATGGAGCTGGGGCAGTACGGCATCCGCGTCAACTCGGTGCACCCGGGCATGATCGACACCGCGATGGTGGCGGATGCACTCGGCGGGAACGAGCCGCCCACCGACTGGCTCAAGCAACGCCTGCCGATCGGGCGGCAGGGCAGCGCCGACGAGATCGCGGCACTGGTGCTCTTCGTCGCGTCCGATGAGGCGAGCTACAGCACCGGCGCCGAGTTCGTGGCCGACGGCGGCGCCACCGCGACGCACGCGCTGAAGCTGTAGATGCCCGGCACGGAAGCGATCCGGCGGGTGGTGGAGGCGTCCCCCGCCGCGGTAGCCGCGCACGACAAGGACGCCTGGACAGCGCTGTTCGCCCGCGATGGTGCCGTCCACGACCCGGTGGGACCGCCGCCGCAGACGGACCCGGCCGCGATCGCGCGGTTCTACGACATGTTCATCGCGCCCAACCGGATCGTCTTCGAGGTGGAGCACGACCTGATCGTCCCGGGCGAGGGCACCGGCCTCATGATCCGCGACCTCACGGTGCACACGACGATGAGCACCGGCGTCACGCTGCACATCCCGATGCACCTGCGGTACAACGTGACCGACGGTCCCGACGGCGCCGCCATCACCGGCCTGTACGCGCATTGGGAGCTGCGCGGCATGATCGCGGCGCTGCTGCTCGCCGGCCCGCGTGGGCTCGCCGCAGGGACTCTTCTCGGGCCGCGGCTGTTCCGCACCCTCGGTGCCCGCGCAGCGATCGGCTTCCTCGGCGGGGTGCGCGGCGTCGGCGCCGCAGGCCGCCGCCGCGCCGCCGACCTGTTGCACCTGCGCGGCCTGCAGCTGGGGAAGGTCCTCGCCTCGGGCCGGACCGTGACGGCCACCGTCTACGACGGCGACCGCCGCGGCCTCGCCGTCGTCGACTTCACCGGCGCCGGAGAACCGGATCTGGCCCTGCACTTCTGACCGTCTCGCTCAGCAGCGGGCGCAGGGGAAGGGACGGGGGCGGCGGTAGCGGCGAGTCGTCGGAGACGGCGAAAGCGCGCAGGAGTTGCCCGGCCAAGCGCGCGGAGGCGGACCGAGGTACGGAGCCCCGGGCCACGAGACCGGCGTTCGCCAGGAACGCGAGGGTGACGTCGGCCGCGGTGACGTCCCGTCGCACCACTCCTGCGTCGCGGCATCGGTCGACGAGCGCTCTCAGGGCGCGCTCGGCCTCGTCGAGCTTCGAGGAGCCCGCGGTGTGGGGATGGCGATCGAGGAAGGCCTGCGTGAATCCCCGATCGCCGGCCTGCAGCGCGAAGACCGTGTGCACCAGAGCGCTCAGGCCGCGCCACGGGTCGGGATCGTCGATCGCCTTCTCGAGCGCGTGCGTACAGGCGCCGAACTGCTCACCGAAGGCCTCTGCCACGAGGTGGTCGCGCGTGGGGAACCTGCGGTGCAGGGTCGCGACGCCGACTCCGGCGCGCCGCGCGACCGCGGCGAGCGGGGCGTCGATGCCGCGGGCCGTGAACACCTCGCGGGCGGCGCGCACGATGCGCTCCCGGTTGCGCCGGGCGTCGGTCCGCAGGATGCGATCGCTCCCGGCGAGATGAGACCGATCGGCGTTCATGTCTCTCAGTTTATCGGCGGGCGGAAGCCGCACGGGATGGCCGACGGTTGTCCCGGACATGACACACGACGAAACCTCCATGCGTGCTGCCCTGTTCGATCGCTACGGTCCGCCCGAGGTGCTCTACGAGGGAAGGGCGCCGATCCCCGCGATCGGTGACGACGAGCTGCTGGTGCGCGTGCGCGCCGTCTCGGTGAACGGTGGCGAGCTCATCGTCCGCTCGGGCGGCCTGCCGTCGTGGCTGATGCGCGGGCCGTTCCCCCGGCGCACCGGGCTGGACTTCGTCGGCGAGGTCGCCGCGGCCGGCCCCGCGACGTCCGGACATGCTGTGGGCGATCAGGTGTGGGGCCTGCTGAGCGAGAAGCCCGATGCGTCGGGGCAGGCGCTGCGCAGCCTGGCCGACTACGTTGCCGTCCGGCCCGATCAGATCGCCGCCGCACCGCGGTCGTTGTCGCCCGTCGAAGCAGTGACCCTCCCGGTGGGCGGGCTCACGGCGCTGCTCGCCCTGCGTCGCGAGGCGGGCCTGCGCCCGGGCGAGAGCGTATTGGTGCGTGGCGCGGCCGGCGGGGTCGGCAGTGCGGTCGTCCAGGTCGCGAAGGCGCTCGGTGCGGGCCCGGTGACGGGGCTCGCCGGCGCGGGCGCCCTGGACTTCGTGTCCGGTCTCGGTGCCGATCTGGCCGTCGACTACCGGCGGACCGGGCCCGACGACCTCGGCACGTTCGACGTCGTGATCGACACCGTCGGCACCGATCTGCGCGATTTCCGGCGATTGCTCGCGCCGGGCGGACGCATGGTGGCGGTGCGGTTCGATACCGATCGCACGGTTCGGAGCCTGGGGACGATCGCCGCGTCGGCGATCCACGGTGCCCGCCGAATCCGCTTCTTCCGTGGCGCGCCCGACCCGGCCCTCCTCGCGGAGCTCACGCGGATGGTCGACGGCGGAGCACTGCGACCGGTCCTCCACGCGACGTACCCGCTCGCGGATGCCGCCGGTGCGCATCGCCGGTTGGAGGAGGGCGGCGTTCTCGGCAAGGTCGTCGTCGACGTGGACGGGGCCTAGTCGCGCGCTCCCGCGACGCGGGAGAGGGTGAGGGCGGCGGCGCGGACGGCGGGGCCGACGCGCTCCGGGCGCATGCGATTGCTCCAGCCCGCCACGGAGATCGCGGCGACGGGCGCACCGTCGGCGTCGAGGATGGGGCAGGCCACGCAGACGGTGCCGGTGCCGGACTCCTCCCGCTCGTACGCCACGCCCTCGTCGCGGATCCGCTGCAGCTGCCGGCGCAGGATCACGGGCGAGGTGATGGTGCGGAGGCTCACCCGCGGCAGGCCCGCAGCGACCACGCCGTCGACGACGGCATCGTCGGCGAACGCGAGGATCGCCTTGCCCACACCGGTGGCGTGCGCGGGCATGCGGCCGCCCACGCGGGACGGCAGATCCGGCGCGTCCGGGCCCGGCAGGACCTCGAAGTAGACGACCTCCGTGCCCTCCAGTCGTGCGAGGTGGACGGTGTTGCGGGTCGCGGAGCGGAGGTCGGCGAGCACCGGCCGCGCGGCGTCGACGAGATCGCGGTGGCCCGTGGCGAGTTGACCGATCTCGAACAGTCGCACACCCAGCCGCAGGCCGGTCCCCGACCGCTCGAGTAGCCCGGCGGCCACGAGGTGTCCGGTGAGGCGGTGCACCGTCGACTTGGGCAGGTCCGTACGCCGCGCCAGCTCGGACACCCCGAGCCCGCCGTCGCCGGGACGGTAGGCCGACAGCAGGGCGGAGATCCGGTCGACGGTGGCACCGTCGTTCCGCTCAGCGGGACACATGCGCCCAGTGTGCCAGTCTCGGGCCCCGCCGAGCGGCTATCCGTCGACGATCGGACCGACGAACCGGACGAGGAGCTCGTGCTCGTACGCGGCGCTCGCGCCGGGGTGCCCCAGGAGCCCGACGATGACCCGCACGACCCAATCGAAGACCTGCGGATCGGCGAGCTCAGGAAGGTCGGTCGCGACGCGGGAGCCCGACGCCGCCGCGGCGAGCGCGCCCGCGTGCTCGGCGAGGACCGGGCCCACGGCGAAGTCCTCCGAGGCGAACCACGCGAGCAACTCCGGCCGGTCCCGCACGTAGCCCACCGCCGCCTCGATGACGGCCACGAGCCGCTCCGGGGCGGATCCCGACGGCGGCTCGGTCGACGCGAGGTGGTCGAGGGCCCGGGACATCTCACGGAGCACGTACGCGGACCGCAGGAGCTCGCGGTTCGCGAAGTACCGGTAGAGCGTGGCCCGGGAGCAGCCCGCGGCCCGCGCGATGTCGTCCATGCCCACCGCGGCGACGCCGTGCTCGGCGAAGAGCGCGGCCGCGGCGTCCAGGATGCGCTCCGCAGCCCCGGACCGGGCGGCTGCGGCCCAGCTGTTCGGCGCGGCGGAGGTCATGGCGGTCATCCTACGGAGATCGGCACCGTCGTCGGGCGGCGCACGTACGCGCCCGGCGCCCAGCGCACCCCGTCGAGATCGACGGCGAATTCCGGGATGCGGGCGAGCAGCTCCTCGAGGGCGACGCGCGACTGCATCCGCGCGGCGGCCGCGCCGAGGCAGTGGTGCGCCCCCTGCGCGAAGGTGAGGATGTTGCGCGGGTTCCGTGTGACGTCGAGCTCGTCGGCGTCGTCGCCGAAGACCCGCTCGTCGCGGTTCGCCGAGCCGTAGAGCAGGAGCACGCGCCGGTCGGCGGGGATCGTGGTTCCGTCGACGTCCACCGGGCGGGTGGTGGTGCGCCCGAGCCCCTGCACCGGCGACGTGAGCCGGAGGAACTCCTCGACGGCGCCGGGGATCAGCGCCGGGTCGTCGGCGAGGAGCCGCCGCTGATCGGGGTGCCGGTGCAGGAGCTGGGCGGCGCCGCCGAGCAGGCCCGTCGTGGTGTCGTTGCCGCCGGCCACCATGGTGAACGTGAAGCCGAGGATCGAGACGACGCCCGCCGGATCCCCGTCCGCGCCGACGCCGGCTGCGACCAGGTGCGAGACCACGTCGTCCTCGGGCTCAGTGCGCCGACGCTCGATCAGCGCCGCGAAGTAGGCCATCAACTCGCCGACCGCGTCGGCCGCGGAGGCGACGACCGAGGCGAGGTCGCCGCCGCCGGAGTTCGCGGCGACGATGCTCTCGGTCCAGCCGTCGAACCGCCCGCGGTCCGCGGCGGGGACGCCGAGGTAGTGCGCGACGACCATGGACGGGAGCGGCTTGAACAGTTCCTGCACGATGTCGCCGCCGCCCTGGGCGCGCAGGCGCTCGACCCGTTCGACGACGAAGGCGCGGACGTCGGGTTCGATCGCCGCGACCTGTCGCGGGGTGAAGCCGCGCGCGACGAGGCGGCGGAACTCCGTGTGCACCGGCGGATCCTGCATCACCATCGGCGGGTTCTCCTGCAGGCCGATCTTCTCCAACTCGCCGTAGTGCAGCGTGAGCCCCTGCGCGGACGAGAAGTCGCCGGGCTCCCGCAGCGCGCGCCACACGTCGGCGTGCCGGGGCAGGACGTAGTACTCGAGCTCCTCCCCGTCGAGCGGCTCGGCCCGGTGTACCGCGTCACCGGCGCGCAGGTGGCGGTACAGGGGGAACGGATCCGCCCAGGTGTCGGCGGAACGCGGGGTGAAGACGGCGGTGGGCATGGAACGCTCCGATGATGAGACAAAAATGAATATATGTATCGAATCTAAGACGGCAGCAATCCTTCGTCAAGCCTTCACGGAATCCTCGGGCCGTCCCGCTGAGCGGAACGCAGGCGTGGACGCGTCCGCGCGCCGCGGTCGACGATGGCGGTATGACGGAGAAAGTGACCGCGGCCATCGTGGGCCCGGGAAACATCGGCACGGACCTGCTGGCCAAGCTGCGCCGGAGCGAGCACGTGGACGTGCGCTACATGGTGGGCGTCGACCCGGAGTCGGACGGCCTCAAGCGCGCCGCGGATCTCGGGCTCGAGACCTCGGCGGAGGGGGTGGACTGGCTGCTCGCGCGGCCCGAGCCGCCGCAGCTGGTCTTCGAGGCGACGTCGGCGAAGGCGCACCGCGCCAACGCGCCTCGCTACGCGGAGGCGGGCATCGTCGCCGTGGATCTCACGCCCGCGGCCGTCGGCCCGCTGGCCTGTCCGGTGGTGAACCTCGAGGCCCAGCTGGACGCGCCCAACGTCAACATGATCACCTGCGGCGGGCAGGCGACGATCCCGATCGTGCACGCGGTCAGCCGCGTGACGCCGGTCAGCTACGCGGAGATCGTGGCGTCGGTGTCCTCCCGCTCGGCCGGACCCGGGACCCGCGCCAACATCGACGAGTTCACCGAGACCACGGCCCGCGCGATCGAGGAGGTCGGCGGCGCTGCCAAGGGCAAGGCGATCATCATCATCAACCCCGTCGAGCCACCGATGATCATGCGCGACACCGTGTTCTGCGCCATCGACCCCGATGCGGACCGCGACGCGATCACCGCCTCGATCGAGAAGATGGTGGCGGATGTCCAGGTGTACGTCCCGGGCTACACGCTGAAGGCGCCACCGCAGTACGACGAGCCGCGGCCCGGCTGGGAGGGCAAGGCGCGCGTCGCGGTCTTCCTGGAGGTCGCGGGCAACGGCGACTACCTGCCCACCTACGCGGGCAACCTCGACATCATGACCGCCGCCGCCGCGCGCGCCGGCGAGCTGCTCGCGCAGCGCATCCTGGCAGGAGTGAACGCATGACCGGCATCAACGGCGACCTCTGGAGCGACCCGAACCGGGACGTGCGCATCGTCGACACGTCGCTGCGCGACGGCAGCCATGCGATGGCCCACCAGTTCACCGAGCAGAACGTGCGCGACACCGTGCGCGCGCTCGACGACGCGGGCGTCTCGCTCATCGAGGTGACCCACGGCGACGGCCTCGGCGGCAGCACCTTCAACTACGGCTTCTCCCTGGTCGACGAGCGAAAGCTCATCGCCGCTGCGGTCGACGAGGCGCAGCAGGCGAAGATCGCCGTGCTCATGCTCCCGGGGCTCGGCACCGTCGAGGACATCCGCGTGGCGGCCGATCTCGGCGCCGGCGCGCTGCGGATCGCGACCCACTGCACCGAGGCGGACGTCTCGATCCAGCACTTCGGCGCCGCACGGGAACTGGGCCTCGAGACCGTCGGCTTCCTCATGCTCTCCCACATGTCCACGCCCGAGGCGCTGGCGAAGCAGGCGCGGATCATGGCCGACGCCGGCTGCCAGTGCGTGTACGTCGTGGACTCCGCGGGCGCGCTGATCCTCGAGGACGCCGGCGACCGCGTCGCCGCGCTGGTCGCGGAGCTCGGCGAGGACGCGCAGGTGGGCTATCACGGCCACCAGAACCTGAGCTTCGGCGTCGCCAACTCGGTGCTCGCCCACCGAGCGGGCGCGAAGCAGATCGACGGCTCGCTGCTCGCCCTCGGTGCGGGCGCGGGCAACTCGCCGACCGAGGTCCTCTCGGCCGCGTTCGAGAAGCTCGGCGTGCGGACCGGCACCGACAAGGACGCGCTCATGGCCGCCGCGGAGGACGTGGTGAAGCCGTACATCACGCGCCTGCCGGTGATGGACCGCAGCTCGATCGTCCAGGGCGCGGCGGGTGTGTACTCCAGTTTCCTGCTGCACGCGGAGCGGGCCGCGGAGCGCTACGGCGTGCCGGCGTACGAGATCCTGTACGAGTGCGGTCGCCGCGGCTATGTGGGCGGCCAGGAGGACATGATCATCACCATCGCCGTGGAGATGTCCGCAGCGCAGAAGGTCTGACGGGCGGCCCGACGGTGCCCGGGCGGCACCGTCGGGCCACTACCCCTGACTTAACAGCGTTAGCCCATACCGTCACCTGCGGGTTCGGTATGGGCTAACGCTGTTAAGTCAGGGGGGGTCAGTCCTCGATGCGGATGGCCTGGGTGGGGCACTGGCTCGCGGCGTACTCGATGTCCTCGCGGTCGGCGTCGGTGAGGCCCTCGTCGGTGGCCTCGGCGAAGCCCTCGTCGTTGACCTCGAAGACGTCGGGGCGGATGCCCTCGCAGACGCCGAATCCGGTGCACGCGTCGCCGATGATGATCTTCATGATGTTCTCCGTTCGGGTCGGTCAGGGGGCGAGGACGGCCGTCACGGAACCGAGCGGTCCCATGTCGGCGACGACGATGTCTCCGGCGCGCACCGGCTCGGCGCGCGTCATGGAGCCGGGCAGCACGACGTGTCCCGGCTCGAGGGCGGTGCCGAGCGGGCCGACGGTATTCGCGAGCCAGACGAGGGCGTTGATCGGCGAGCCGAGGACGGCGCCGCCCGCGCCCGTGCCCACCTGCTCGCCGCTGATCCGGAAGGTGCACCCGACGGTGCGCAGGTCGACGTCCGTCAGGCGCGTGGGCCGGCTGCCCAGGATCACGCCGCCCGAGGAGGCGTTGTCGGCGACGGTGTCGACGATGGAGATGTTCCAGTCCTTGATCCGCGAGTCGACCACCTCGAGGGCGGGGACCACGAAGTCGACGGCGCGAATCGCGTCGGCCACGGTGACGCCGGGCCCGCGGAGCTCGCGACCGAGGACGAACGCGATCTCCGGCTCGATCCGCGGCTGCATCCACGAGGAGGTGTCGATCGGCATCTGCTCCAGGTGGAACATCGAGGCGGTGAGGTGCCCGAAATCCGGCTCGTAGACGTTCATCTGCCGCTGCATCGCGAGCGAGGCGAGCCCCACCTTGTGGCCCTTCACCACGTCGCCGGAGGTCTCCCAGCGGCGCACCTGCTCCTGCTGGATCCGGTACGCGTCGGTGATCGTGGCGTCGGGGAACATGCCGATGATCGGGTCGATCGGCGCGCACGCGGCGTACGCGCCGAGCAGCGCGTCGGCGGCGGCGGAGACAGCGGAATCGTCCATGCTCGAATACTAGAACAGGTTTCAGTCGTGCGGTGCGGAACGACTCAGGAGCGGGGCAGACCGAGGAGCTGCTCCGCGGCGACGTTCCGCAGGATCTGCGAGGTGCCGCCCGCGATGGACAGGCAGCGCGTCAGCAGGAACTCGTAGCGCGCGTCCGCCGGATCCTCCGGGCCGGCGACGGCACCGTCGGGCCCGAGGCGCCGCAGGCAGGCCTCCGCGACCGCCTGACGGTGCTGGACGCCGACCAGCTTGCGCACGCTGGACGCCGCACCCGGGTCCTGGCCACCGAGGCTCGCGATGACGGCGCGCAGGTCGAGCAGCGTGCAGGACGCGGCCTCCGTGACGAGGCCGCCGAGGACGGCCAGGTCGGGCTCCGGGCCGGGGTCGGCGAGGAGGCCCTCGAGTCGCGCCCCGAGGCCGGAACCGCTCATCGCGACCCGCTCGTTGGCGAGCGTGGTGCGGGCCAGGCGCCAGCCGCCGTTGATCGCGCCCACGACGCAGTCGTCGGGCACGAAGACGTCCTCGAGGAAGACCTCGTTGAACCGCACGTCGCCGGTGATCTCGCGGAGCGGCCGCACGTCGATGCCGTCGGAGAGCATGTCGACGAGGAAGTAGGTGATGCCCTTGTGCTTCGGCGCATCCGGGTCGGTGCGTGCCAGGCAGATCGCCCAGTCGGCCTCGTGCGCCAGGGAGGTCCACACCTTCTGGCCGGAGAGCGACCACCCGCCCTCGACGCGCGTCGCCTTGGTGCGCAGCGAGGCCAGGTCGGATCCTGCCTCGGGCTCGCTGAACAGCTGGCACCAGCTGATCTCGCCGAGCAGGGTGGGCCACACGAAGCGCTCGGCCTGCTCGGGCGTCCCGTGCTCGAGGATCGTCGGGGCTGCCCAGGCGCCGATCACGAGCGTGGGGCGTTCGATCCCCGCCGCCTCCAGCGCACCGTCGAGAACCAGCTGCTCCGCGGGTCCCGCACCCCGGCCGTACGGCGGATCCCAGTGCGGCACCAGGAGGCCGGACTCCGCGAGAGTGCGGCGCTGCTCGTCCGCCGTCATCGCGGCGATCCGCTCGGCCTCGGCGGTGGCGGCGGCGTGGTCGCCGTCCACCTCGTAGTCGAGTCCACGGCGGACGCCGGCGAGTGCGAGTTCCGCAGCGCGAGTGCGCCATCCGGGGGTATCGCCGAGCAGCAGCCGCAGCGTGGTGGCGCGCCGCAGGTACAGATGCGCGTCGTGCTCGAAGGTGAAGCCGATGCCGCCGAGCACCTGGATCGCGTCCTTGGCGTTTTCCACGGCGGCGTCGAGGGCGCCCGCCGCGGCGACCGCGGCGGCCAGGTGGTGCTCCGCCCCGGCGCCGACGGATCGTGCCGCGTCCCAGGCCAGCGCCGCGGACTGCTCGGCGCGGCACAGCATGTCGGCGACGATCTGCTTGATCGCCTGGAAGGATCCGATGGGCTTGCCGAACTGCACCCGCACCTTGGAGTACTCCGCGGCGGTGTGCAGCGTCCACGCGGCGACGCCGGCGGCCTCGGCCGCGGCGAAGGTCGCGAGCGCCGCACGGACGTCGTCGGCGTTCAGCCCCGGGATCTCGGTGGTCGCGTCGAAATCCGGACCGTCCAGGTGGATCCTGGCCAGCGGCCGCGAGGTGTCCAGGCCGGGCAGCGGCTCGACGGTGACGCCGGCAACGCCGGGCGGGAGCAGATGCCAGGCGCCCGAGGGGGACTCGACGAGCAGGTGCGACTGCGGGGTGGCATCCGGTGCGAGGGAGCCGTCACCGTCGACCACGAGCGCCGCCCGTGCCTCGCCGGCGGCGAGTTCCGCCCGCACCACGGCGAGCCCGTCCGTGCCGCCGAGGTAGCGCTCGAGTAGGACCCCCACCGCGACCGTGCCGGCGACCGGGCCCGGCGCCAGGACGGAGGTCG
Source organism: Tsukamurella tyrosinosolvens (assembly GCF_900104775.1). NCBI lineage: Bacteria > Bacillati > Actinomycetota > Actinomycetes > Mycobacteriales > Tsukamurellaceae > Tsukamurella > Tsukamurella tyrosinosolvens. The sequence goes on along the minus strand of NZ_FNSA01000003.1, from coordinate 4,577,558 downwards.
CGGCCTCGACGGCGGCGGCGGCATCGTCGGCAGTACCGCCGAACCCGCCGAGGTCCTCGCTCAGCGTGATGCCGAAGACACCGATGTCCGCGAGTCCGCGCCAGGCCTTCTCGACGGCGCCGGTGTCACCGGAGCGGACGGCGTCGACGGGGTGCGCGCGTTCCGCCCAGTCGTGGATCGACTCGACGAGTGCGGTCTGAACATCGGTGAGCGCGAGGGCCACGGTTCTCCTTCGGCCCGCGTCAGCGGGGCTGCGCGGGGGTGCTGGACGGTGCGGTGCGTGCGGACGGGGCCGCGGGCTTCGAGCTCGAAGCCGCTGCGCCCGAGGGTTTCGCGGCGGAGGGCTTCGCCGACGACGGGCTCGCGGGGCGAGTGTCCGACGGCGCCATCCGCAGGGTGACGGCGCCGGAGCGCCCGCGGACCGAGGCCAGCGCGGTGTCGAGCAGCTGGCCTCCGTTGATGGTGGACAGCGGCTCGGCGATCGCGCGGACCGACGGGAGCATCAGCTCGGAGAGGTACTGCACGCTCGGCGCGGCACCGTCCTCGAAACCCTGGATCACCTTGAACAGCTCAAGCATGCCGTCCCGGATGACGTTCGGGTAGTCGCCCTCGCTGATGTAGGAGACGGAGTACGGCGCCATCTCGCCGTAGCCCTTGCCGAAGCTGCGCAGCGGCTGGTCGAGGCTGAGCAGCAGCGCGCCCACGTCGCCGGCGCGTGGCGTGATCGAGTTGAAGGACTGCAGGAGGTCACCGACGTCGGGCAGCTGGCGCAGGATCGAGGTGGCCGTGAGGACCGCTCCGGCGTCGATGGTCGGCACCGTCTGCTCGCCGTTCGGCAGGGCGTCGTCGGCGCGGGCCAGTAGGCGCTGCACCGTGCCGGGGTCGAGCTGCTTCATCAAGCGCGACAGGGAGCTCGACAGCGCGCCGACGGTGGAGTCGGCGGTGTCGACGACGCCCTCGAGGCGCGCGCCGTCGGGCACGGCGGCGCCGTCGCCCTGGGCGATCGTCAGATAGGTCTCACCCAGGCCCGAGAGGTTCTGCACGCGGACCTTGGCACCCTGCGTGATCCGGGTGTCCTTGGCGTAGCCGACCTCGACCTCGACGCGGTCGGCGTCGACGGTGAGGCCGCGCACCTTGCCGACCTCGACACCGCGGTCGAGGACCCGCGAGCCCTCCTGCAGGCCGTTGGCGTCGGTGAGCCGGATGTACGCGACGCGCTCGTCGGAGGGCGAGAACCACTGCACGCCCTGATTGCCGAGCAGCAGCATGGACACCACGACCAGCGCGATGAGGCCGAGGGTGGAGGCGAGTCCGGAGCGGGTCATCGGGCCTGTCCGATCAGTCGCAGCACCTTGAGTGCGCCGGGGGAGACGTCCTGCCCGGCGGTATTGGTCACCGAATCGACCTTCACCACCGGCTTCTTCAGGAACGGGGCGAGATTCTTGTTCACCAGGATCGAGCCGCCGTGGATCGCGGATCCCAGCGACACCATGTCGGCGGTGAGCAGCTCGAACAGGTCGGACGACGAGTTCATCAGCGGGATCAGCCAGGAGCCCTGCTGCAGCATGCCGCCGACGGCGGGCAGGAGCACGCCGATGTTCGACATCAGCTTGCCCTGGTTCGACCAGTACTTGAGATGGTACGGCGACAGGATGTCCTTGAAGTTCTTCTCCTGCTTGGCGATCCGGTCGGCCATCTCGGTCGCGGAGTCGAGCAGGCGGTTCACCTCGGAGGTGTTGGCGCCGATCCCGGTGACGTCGCGGTTGAGTTGCGTGGAGAGCAGGTCGAACTGCGGGCGGTCCTTGGGCAGCGCGGTGTTCAGGCGCGTGATCGTCTTGCTGACGTCCTGCACCGAGCCGCTGCCGAAGTAGTCGGCGAGGATGGTGAGCGTGCTCTCCACCGAGCGGGGCGGGCTGGTCTGGCTCAGCGGGAGCACCGCGCCCGCGCGGAGCGGCGCCGCGGTGCCGGTGGACTTCTCGGGCGTCTCCAGTCGGACGTAGGCCTCACCGAGGAGCGTGTCCTGCAGGACGGAGGCGTGGATGTCCGAGGGCAGCGAGACGGTCTTGTCCACGCGGACGGTGACCGTCGCGGCGTCCTCGCCGAGGGCGACGGCCTTCACCCGGCCGACGGTCAGGCCGCCGAGCGAGATCCGCGCGCCGATCGGCAGGTTCAGCACGTCGGCGAACTGGAGTTGCACGTCGTACTGGTCGCCGTCGCCGAGCGGATTGCGCATGTCCATGTTGGCGGGGCTCACGCCGCAACCGGCGAGCACGACCGCCGCGCCGATCACGATCGCGGCGGACACGCGCCGCGGGAGCCAGCGCACGGCGCTACGGGTGCGGTTCATCAGCGGCCTCCCTGGAACGGCAGTTGCGCGAGGTCGACGGTGGCGGTCTGGGCCTTGCCCGCGACCACCGTGCAGGCGCCCGGCGCCTGCGCATTGATCTGCGCGCACAGGGCGTTCGGGTCGCGGGTGGCGACCGTGGTGACGGGCACGCCCGCGATGGCGGCGGGCGCCTCGTCGCCGCCGCGGGGGAGGTAGGGCGCGATCTGCGAGCCGAAGACCGGCAGCATGCGGGCGAGCGCCTCGTTGGACTTGACGCCGGTCGCCGCGAGCTTGACCGCGTCCGCCGCCATCGTGCCGCCGGGCTTGAGGATGTGGCCGTAGCGGCGCATCATGTCGTCGCCGACGAGGAAGAAGACGGGCAGCGTCTGGAAGATCTCGGACACCGCGGGGAAGGTGAGCTTGCCGTACTGGTCGAGGACGTTCCCCACGTGCTGCAGGGTCAGCAGCATCTCGCCCCACTGCTGGTCCATGCTCTGCATCAGCGGCCGGACGTTGCTCACCACGGTGGTCACGTCGCCGAGGAATCCGGCCGGATCGCTCAGCAGCGTCGACAGATTCGTCAGCGAGCGGGCGGCCTGCGGCGGCACCGACGGTCCCACCTCGGTGTCGAGCCGCGTGAGCAGCCTCCCGAGGTCGGCGGAGGCGCCGCCCTCGGTGACGGAGTCGACCAGGCGGGTCGCCGCGGACGTGGTCTCGGAGATCGACTTCGGCGTCGCCGAGTTCTCCCGCGTGATGCAGGTGCCCGGGTTGAGGGTGGCGCCCGTCGAGTAGTTTCCCACGAGCTCGAGCGAGCGGTCCGCGAGGATCGACGTCGAGCGGCTCACGGCCTTGACCGTGGCGGGCAGCGTGCGGCCGGCGACGTCGAAGGTGACCTTCACGCCGTCGCCGGAGGGCTCCACCTTCCGGACGGAGCCGATCTTCACGCCCATCTGGGTCACGTCGTTGTCGGGGTAGAGGCCGATGCCGTCCGCGAGGTAGGCGCACTGGGTGCTGGACGCGGCTGCGGCCGTGCCGATCGCGGACGGCACGAGCGGCGCCAGCAGCGCGGCCGCCGCGGCGAGCAGGGAGATCCTCGTGGGGCGCATCAGCAGCTCACCGTCGCCGTCGGGAAGCAGAGGCGGCTCGCGAGCACCGTGTCGGGCGACATGGGCTTGCCCTGCTTCTCCAGGCTCGCCTGCATGGTGTCGATGCCCTTCTGCAGCTCGCTGATCATCGCGGGGATCGTCACGTTCGTCGTCTTCAGCGCGGTCTCCATCTTCGCGAAGGCGTCGCCGAGGGTGTCGCGGTACTTCCAGTACAGGTCGAGGAAGGGCTTGATCTTGCCGAACATCCCGGCGAGGCCCTGGTAGGCGATGCCGAAGTTGGTGGCGGTCTGGTCGAGCGTGACGATCGCCAGCGACGCCTTGTGGATCATGTTCATGATCGTCTCGCGCTGCTCGGCGAAGCCGGTCGCGTACTGGGTGCTGATGTTGATGATTCGGCCGACCTGGTCGCGCTGCTCGGTGAGCTGGCCGAGCAGCGAGTTCACGCCCTCGACGATGTTGTCGACCGAGCCCGGGTTGGAGTCGAGGCCGGTGCTCAGCGCCTTGATCGACGTGGCGAGCTGGGTGCGGTCGACGGGCTCGAGCTTCTCCGGGGTGTCCTGGAGCAGGTCGCCGATGCTGTACGGCAGGCTCACCCGGTTGCGGGGGATCGGCTTGTCGCCCAAGGCGGCCCGGCCGGCGGAGGACACCGCCACGTAGAAGCCGCCCGCGACGGTGAGCATGCGGACCGCGACGGAGGTCTGGTCGCCGACGAAGACCGAGTCGTCGATGCGGGTGGTCACCTGCACGTCGTCCTTGCGGAGCTCCACCGAGGAGACGGAGCCGATGCGCACGCCCGAGGCGCGCACCTCGACGCCGGGCTTGATCAGCGCGGCGTCCTGGGTGACGAAGGTCAGTTCCTTCTGGCCCGGCGGGCGCAGGTAGACGAAGGCCAGCACGGCCGTGATGACCAGCGCCACCGCGACGGCGATCGCGCCGAGCTTGGTGCTGCGGTTGACGAGGCCGCGCCAGGGCGGGCGTCCGGTGAAGATCATTTCAGGCACACCGTCACATTCGTTCCGCCGGTCAGCACGGTCACCTTGTTCGGCAGTGGCGCCGATCCCTTGGAGCAGGGGGTGGGCGGCGCGCCGAGCAGCGCCGCGACGCCGGTGAACAGGCCGGGCAGCTTCCCCATCGCCTGCACCGCGGCACCCGGATCCTGGAAGGCGGTGCGCATGAGCTTCTCCACGTCGAGGTCCTTGGACAGTCCGAGTGCGGTGAGCACCCGGTTGGTCGCGGCGCCGAAGCCCGGACCGTAGGTGGCGGTGCGCCGGAACTCGTCGAGGTTCTCGAGCACCTTCGTCAGCAGCAGGTCGAAGTTGAGGATGAACTCCACGACCTGCGGGGAGTAGTCGTTGATCATGTTGGCGACGCGGGTGACGTTGTCGATCAGCGTCTTGATGACGGTCTGCCGGTCCGCCAGGTTCGACGTGATCCTGTCGATGGCGCCGAAGGTCTGCGCGGCGGTCGTGTCGTCGCCCTGCAAGAGGCCCAACAGGTTCCGCGTCAGCTCGTTGACGTCCTCGGGGCTGAGCGTGCGGAGCACCGGCGCGAGGCCGTTGAACAGAGTCGTGATGTCGAACGACGGGGTGGTGCGCGACATCGGGATCGACGTGGTGGGCGCACCGCCCGCGGAGCTGCCGGGCTGGATCTCGATGAACCGCTCGCCGGTCAGGTTGCGGTACTTCACCGCGAGCCGGGTGGTCGACGTGACGGGGTGATCGTCCTGCGCGGAGAAGCCGATGACGGCCTCGTTGCCGTTCCCGTCCGCGGTGCCGCGGACATCCACCGCGGTGACCTTCCCGATGAGCACGCCGCGCAGGCGCACGTCGCTGCCCACGCGGAGACCGGACGCGTCGGAGAGGTGCGCCTCGTAGTCGCGGGTCTCACCGCCGGCCGGGTTGCGGAGCGCCGCGAAGATGCCCGCCGCGATGACCAGCGTGATGATCAGGGCGATCGCGAGGGTGATGGTGGCGCGGGTGTTCTTGGCGCGCATGTCATCGACCCCCTTCCAGGACGGACGCGGCGCCCGGGAGTCGGTCGGCGACGACGTTCATACGCAGTGCGGTGCCCTCCGGGACGGTGATGAAGGCGCTGTTGACGCCCGTGATCAGGGGAACGATCTGGCGCGGGACGCTCACGGTGCGCATCACCTTGGTGGTGCTGTCCATGATGACCCGCAGCATGACGGTGCCCGGCGTGAACTCGGTCTCGTGCGAGCCGAACATGTCGGCGAGCGGCGTGAAGAAGCCGGTGCCCAGCAGGGTGGTCGTCTTGTCGATCTTGTCGTAGTTGTTGACGGTGTAGTCGAGCGTGCCCGCGACCTCGCCGCCGCGCATCTGCGGGATGAACCAGCCCTCGAAGGCGCCCTCGACCAGGCCCGGCGCACCGTCGAGCGTGGTGCGGACGGCGCGCAGCGTGGTCCCGATCGGCACCTTCACCGACCGCGCGTTCTGCTGCTCGACGGAGAACGCCACCTGCAGCAGCGGCGTGATCGCCTGGGTGTACTGGGTGGCCTTCCTGGTCACCTCGATCAGCTTCGGCGTCATGACGCCGGACACGGAGACCGCACTGCGCGTGAGCAGGTCGGAGATCGTGTCGTTGCTCGAGCGCGGGCGCAGGGTGCTGCCCGAGCGGAGGTCGGTGCCGCCCTGCCCGGGGATCAGCGCCATCTCGGTGACGCCGAAGTAGTTGCCGGGCTGGTACCGCACCGACAGGGCGTCGGTGAGGCCGCGGAGGCTGCCGCGGTCCAGGCGGACCGCCACACGGGCCTGGCCCGCGCGGGGGATCACGACGGACTCGACCTCGCCGACGGGCACGCCGCGCAGCGTGACCCGGGTGCCGGACTTGACGCCCGGGCCCACGTCGGTGGACTCGACGGTGAGCGCGAGCCGCGGGTCGGACGCGGGGATGCGGGAGGAGACGACGCCGGCGAGGACGGCGATCAGGATCACGGCGATCGTCGCGACACCGACGGTGAAGAAGACGCGTTGTTGGCGGCCGGGTGTGCCGCCGAGCAGTTCGTACATCGTTTCCCCCTAACCCTTGAAGATGATCGTGGGGGTGATGCCCCAGAACATGATGGTCAGGATGAAGTCCAGCGTGAGCACCGTGACCAGGCTGGCGCGCACGGCCCGGCCGCTGGCGAGGCCGACTCCCTCCGGGCCGCCCTTGGCGAAGAACCCGTAGTAGCAGTGGATGATCGTGACGGCGGCGCAGAAGACCACGGCCTTGAGCGTCGACAGCGCGATGTCGCCCGGGCTGAGGAACTGCTCGAAGTAGTGGTTGTAGGTACCCAGCGCCTGGCCGTGGAAGACGACCACGATCAGCTTGCAGGTGAGGAAGGCGAGTAGCAGCGTCAGCATGTACGCCGGGATCACCACGACGATGCCGGCGATGAGGCGCGTGCTGACGACGTAGGGGATCGAGCGGATGCCGAGGGCCTCGACGGCGTCGATCTCCTCCGCGATCCGCATGGAGCCGATCTGCGCCGTCATGCGGCAGCCGGCCTGCGCGGCGAAGCCGATACCGGCCGAGATGGGGATCATCTCCCGGATGTTCGCGAGCCCGCCGATGACGCCCGTGAGCGGCCCGAAGCCGATGAGGTTGAGGCCGGCGTAGGCCTCGATGGCGACGGCCGCGCCGCTCGCCGCGCCCAGGATGACCATCATGACCACGACGCCACCGTCGACCACGACGGACCCGCGGCCCCAGGCGAGCTGCTTGAGCACGCGCGAGGTCTCGCCGCGGTACTTCATCAGCGCGACGGGCACGAGATAGATGGACTGGGCGACGAAGACGACGGCCTCGCCGATCCGCGCGATCAGGCTCGCCGGCTTCGAGTCGAGGGTGCCCTTCTTCGCCTTCGCCGGTGCGGGCGGGTTCGTGGTGGTCATCAGGCCACCTGACTCGGGAAGAACATCGTCTGCAGCTGGGTGAGGCCGAGGAAGGACAGGAAGATCAGGGTGATCGACAGGACGACCGAGGAGTTCACGCCGTCCGCGACGCCGCGCGGGCCGCCCGAGGCCTCCAGGCCGCGCAGTCCGGCGACGAGGCCCACGATCATCGCGCCAGTCTCGGCCTTGAGCACCGCGAAGGCCAGGTCCGACGGGGCCGAGAAGGCGCCGAAGGAGGACCAGAAGCCGCCGGAGCTGAGCCCGAACTGCCACACGGACACGGTGAGGGCGACGATCATGGCGACGGCCACGATCGCGACCAGCAGCATCGGCGCGATGATCATCAGCGCGAGCATGCGGGGCGCGATGAGGCGGGCGATCGGATCGACGCCCATGACCTGCATGGCCTGCAGCTCCTCGCGGACCGTGCGGGAGCCGAGGTCGGCGGCGATCGCCGAGGCGCACACGCCGCCGAGCAGCACGCCCGTGGCGAGCGGTGCGCCCTGCCGGATGATGCCGATGCCGGAGGCGGCGCCGACCAGGGAGTTCGCCCCGACCGTGTCGACGAGGGCGCCGACCTGGACCGAGACGACCGCGCCGAACGGGATGGCCACGAGGACGGCGGGCAGCGTGGTGACCCGCAGCAGCGTCACCGACTGCGTGATCATCTCGCCGACCGCGAAGTTCCGCTTCAGGACCCCGCGGAACGTCCACGCGATGATCTCGCCCGCGAGAACCACCGAGCGTCCGATCGTGGACAGGCTCTTGGTGACGATCGCGGCCAACCGGTACAACCGGTACAGCGCCGCGGCCCTCACGCCCGGCCTCCGAATACCACCATCGGGTGTCCTCTCCTCATTTTCGAGAGGAGCGTATCAACTACCGGAGCAAAACTAGTACGTGTTTCAGTTTTTCCTCGGTCTACCCGATGTGACCTGCGGTGTTGTCAGTCCTTGATGAGGAGATCGACCGCCACGGAGAGCCGCTTCTGCACCTCGGTGGCCGAGGCGCGGTGGGTGACCCACGCGACCAGGTTCGCCATCCACACATCGGCGATCAGGTGGAACGTATCGCGCTGGCGCTCGTCGGGATCCTCCACCCCGAGCGCGTGGGCGAACATGTCCTCGAGGAGGCGGCCCACCCGCTCGACCTCGGCCGCCGCCGTGGCGTCGGCGAACATGAACGCCCGGACCATGGCCTCGGTGAGCAGCGGAGCCCGCTGCAGCGCCTCGGTGTTGCGGTCCAGCACGAACATCAGGCGCTCGGCCGCGGTATCGCCCGGGATCTGCACCTTCCCGATCCGCTCACCCGCGCGCTCGAACTGGCTCACCAGGCCGGCGACCAGCAGGTGCACCTTCGACGGGAAGTACCGGTAGAGGGTGCCCAGCGCCACGTCGGCCTTCTTCGCCACCGCGCGCATCTGCACCGCGTCGTAGCCACCCTTGCGGGCCAGCGCCAACGTGGCTTCGATGATGCGCTTGCGCCGCTCGCGCTGGCCCGCGGTATCGAGGTCCTCCCGGGACGGGGAGGGCGCGGGGGCGGTGGCGGTAGCGGCGGGGGTGCCTTCGGGCGGCATGGGTGGTCACCTCGGAATCTCTTCGGCCGCCGGCGGGTGCCCGGGCGGTCGGGTCGCATGTTGATGTCGCGACAATTGAAACAGGTTTTCGCGCCGGACCTGTGCGTTCCGCGGCGGTTCGGTCGAAGATCACACGATCCGGGCTCGTCAGGACGAGGCTTCGCGCCGCGCGTAGGCCGCCTCGACGCCCGCCTTGCCGGGCTCCCACCACGCCCGGTTCGCCCGGTACCAGTCGACGGTGGCGCGCAGCCCGGCGTCGAGATCGGCGTGCGCGGGCGCCCAACCCAACTCGCGCCGGAGCTTGCTCGAGTCGATGGCGTAGCGCAGGTCGTGCCCGGGCCGGTCGGCGACGGTGTCGAAATCGTCCGCCGGGCGGCCCATGACCGCGAGCAGGGTGCGGAGCACCTCCCGGTTGGACCGCTCACCGTCGGCGCCGATCAGGTACGTCTCGCCGATCGCGCCCCGTTCGAGGATCGCCCACACGGCGTCGTTGTGGTCGTCGACGTGGATCCAGTCGCGCACGTTGGCGCCCGCGCCGTAGAGCTTGGGCCGCTCGCCCGCGAGGATGTTGGTGATCTGTCGCGGGATGAACTTCTCGACGTGCTGGTACGGGCCGTAGTTGTTGGAGCAGTTGGAGATCGTGGCCCGCACGCCGAAGCTGCGGACCCACGCCCGCACCAGGTGGTCGGACGACGCCTTGGACGCCGAGTACGGGCTCGACGGCCGGTACGGGGTGTCCTCGGTGAACCGCTCGGGCGTGTCCAGCGGCAGGTCGCCGAACACCTCGTCGGTGGAGATGTGGTGCAGCCGGACGTCGTGCCGGCGCACCGCGTCGAGGAGGACGGCCGTGCCGCGGATGTTGGTGTCCAGGAAGGGCCACGGATCGCTCAGCGAGTTGTCGTTGTGCGTGTCCGCGGCGAAGTTCACCACCGCGTCGGCGCCCGCGACCACGTCGTCGACCGCCGACGGGTCCGCGATCGAGCCCTTGACGAAGTCGATCCGCTCGCGCAGGTCGTCGAGCGAGGACTCGTTCGCGGCGTAGGTCAGCGCGTCGAGCACGGTGATCCGGACGTCCGGGCGGGTCGCGACGGTGCGCCGGACGAAGTTCGCGCCGATGAAGCCGGCGCCGCCGGTGACCACGATGTGCATGGGATCAGGTTAGTGGGGTTGCAAGGGCGCGTCGAACCAGCGCAGGAGTCGCAGCGGAGACCCGGCCTCCGCCTCGGCCAGCGCGGACCAGGCGCTGGCCGCGAGGCCGCGTGCGCGCGCGCCGATCCAGTCCGGCGGCAGCAGCTCGGGCGGCAGCAGCGGATCGGGCTCGTGGGCGCGGGTGAATTCGGCGACGAGGCCGACCGTCAGCGCGAGCCGCTCGGCGTGCGTCGCATCCGGCGTCCGGCCGAGGGCGTCCTCCGCCAGGTCCGCGAGTCGACGGTGCCCGTCCGCGAGTGCGTCCAGGGGCCACAGGCGAGCCGCGGCCGCGGCGCCGCTCTCGCCGCCGACGTCGAGATCGGTGCAGCTCAGCGTGGTCAGATAGGCCTCGGTTCCGGCGGCCCGGGCGATGTCGCGCAGCGCCGTCTCCCAGGCGTGCGCGGAGGCGTACAGGCCGCCCTGTACGGGCGCGCCGCCGAGCGCGAGGATGGCGTCGCGGAGCGCGCCGCGCGCCTCCCGCTGCGCCTCCGGCACGGCGAATCCCGCGAGGTGCCAGACCCCGTCCCACGGCGCCTCGCCGCGGTCCTGCGCGTACATCAGCCGGACGTGCGCGCGATCGGGCTCGATGCCCGCGCGGGTGGTGTCGGTCGCGGTGAGGACCGCGCCCCGGCCCCGCCCGTCGACGGTGAACCGCCCCTCCGCCACGAGCCGCTTGATCGCCAGCCGCACCTGCTGATCGCCCATGCCGAGAGCCTCGGCGACCGCGTACAGCTCACCCGCATCGATCGTCGCGTCCTCGCGGAGCATGGCCTCGATGAGCGCGCGTGTGGAGATCAATCCGTCAGCCATCCGGCCTCCTCCTCGATGATCACGCGCGTGCCCGGAAACGCTACCGCGAGATCCGCGAACAGCCGCGGACCGTCCAGCACGGCGTCGGGCGGGTGCACGCCGGGCCGGCGGACCGCGGGGAGCTGCGCCGTCGCGAGCGCCGCGGGGACGCCGGTGACGGCGGCCATGTCGTGCAGCACAGCGCCGTCGGTCTCGAGTCGCGCGCAGACCCGGACGGACCGCCCGTCGACGGTGCCGTCCGCCGCGGCGAAGAAGGCCGGCAGCGCGCCCGGGCCGGGGCGGGTGAACGCCCCGGGCAGGGACCGGAGCACCCGCGAGGGGGACGGGGGTTCGAGCAGGGCCGCGGCACCGTCGGGAGTGATCCGTCCGGCGTCGATGTCGCGGCGCAGCACGTCGAGGTACGCGGCGGTGGCGGGCCGGAGCAGCATGAGACAGGCCGATTCCCCCGACGGTGCCACCGTCCGGTGCAGCGTGACCGGCTCGGGATGTCCCACGGTCCAGCCGGTCCCGTCCCGGCCGCCCGGGAGCCGCAGGGCGACGGGGCGCAACGGAGCCCGGCGGACAACGGCGCCCCCGGAGAGTTCGGCGACCTCCCCGCTGCACTGATGCATCCAGTGGACGCCCGCGGCGCCGGCCATCGCCGGGTCCGCGGACGGGGGTGGAGTCGCGGCGTCCACGGGCCAGGCGGTGTAGAGGTCGCGCACCCGGTCCAGGCGCCCGGCGGCGGCGCTCGCGAGCAGCGTGCTCAACCCGGGGCTCGCGCCAGCACCGACGACGGCGCAGACCCCGGCCGCGCGGGCGGCACCGTCGAGCTCGAACGACTCCAGCGTCGGCTCCCAGTCGTCGCAGATGTCGACGTAGTCCGTGCCGGTCGCGATCGCCGCGCGGAGTACGCCGGCACCGAACCGGTAGAAGGGGCCGACGGTGGTGAGCACGGTGTCGACGTCGGCGAGCGCGGCGCGCAGGCCGGAGTCGTTGGTGACGTCGACCCGGTGCGCGGTCGCGCCGGGCAGGGCGGCGGCGAGCTCCGTGGCCGCGTCCGGGTCGCGGTCCGCGACGACGAGCGCGTCGACGCCGGGGAGGCCGGCGAGGGTGCGGGCGGCGCGGGCGCCCATCGCTCCCGCACCGAGGACGGCGACCCTCATCGCGCGGCTCGCTGTCGCGACGCGAAGTCGGTGAGCGCGTCGAGGTAGCCGGGCGCGTAGATGTCGCGCGGTGCGACGACCGCCTGGGCGATCACCCATGGATCCTCGCTGCGGTACTCGATGTCGTCGCGGGTGAGGCTGTGCGTGGCGCCCGGGAAGGTGCGCTCGGTGAGCAGTCCGGGCCGCATCGTCTCCGCGTAGACGCGCGCGGTCTCGGCGGTGTCCACGTTGCGGTCGGCGCCGCCGAGGAGCAGCAGGGTGGGCACGGCGATGCGCGCGAGAGAGGGCGTGACGTCGGCGCGGAAGTTGCGCAGGACGAAGCCGTAGCGGTCCTGCGTCATCGGCGTCGCGTCCACCTTCGCGGCGAGGTAATCGGGGTAGCTCGCGCCCCGTTCGAGGACCGCGACGTTCGCGGCCTGCGCCCGCAGGGCGCGCTGCCTCTCCTCCTCGGAGGCGTCGCGGAGGCCCGCGAGGGTGTGGTACTCGCCCTGGCGGAGCCAGTTGATCGCCGGGCCCACCAGTACGAGGAAGGAGATGTCCGGGCGCCGCGCGGCGAGCGGCGGCAGCACCCATCCGCCCTGGCTGATGCCCCAGGCGCCCATCCGTTGCGTGTCGACCTCGGGCCGCGTGCGGGCCCAGTCGAGGGCGGCGGCGACCTCGGCGCCGCGGTCGGCGAGCGATTGGTCGAGCCAGTTCCCCGGGGAGCCGGCCACGCCAGCCTTGTTCCAGGAGAGGGTGGCGTACCCCGCGCGCGCGAACGCCTCCCAGAGGGGGAAGTACGCGTCGTCGCGGGTGGCGTTCGCGGCGCCGTCGCCGTGCACGAAGACGATCAGGCCGTGCCGGCCCGTGCTGCCCTTCGGGGTGGTGAGCACGCCGTCGAGGCGGCCGCCGGTGTGTGCATCGGGGGTGGTTCCGCCCGCTGCGACGGCGTCGGTGACGGGGATGCTCACGCGGTGCTCGTCGAAGGCGAAGGTGTTCGCCACGGCGATCCGGACGCCCAGGGGCACCACGAGGGCGGCGACGAGTGCGACGGCCACGAGGGCCCATGTCTTCTTGCTCATAAAACGATCGTAGCAACAACGACCGTTTCAAGAAAGATAGTTATGTGATCCGATAGAGTCGGCTCATGCGAGGGATCATCCTGGCCGGCGGCACGGGCAGCAGGCTCCACCCGATCACCGTCGGCGTCAGTAAGCAGCTGCTCCCCGTCTACGACAAGCCGATGATCTACTACCCGCTCTCCACCCTGATGCTCGCGGGCATCCGCGAGGTGCTCGTGGTGACCACGCCGGGCGACGCCGAGCAGTTCCGGCGGCTCCTCGGCGACGGCTCGCAGTTCGGGATCCGGATCGAGTACGTGGTGCAGCCGCGCCCCGAGGGGCTGGCGCAGGCCTTCGTCCTCGGCGCGGACTTCATCGGCGACCAGACGGTCTCGCTGATCCTGGGCGACAACATCTTCTACGGCCCGGGGCTCGGCACGCAGCTGCGCCGGTTCGACGGGGTCGACGGCGGCGCGGTCTTCGCGTACCGGGTCGCCGATCCCCGCGCCTACGGTGTCATCGAGTTCGACGGTGCCGGGCGCGCCGTGGGCTTCGAGGAGAAGCCGGAGCATCCCCGGTCCCCGTACGCGGTGCCCGGCCTGTACTTCTACGACCCGTCGGTGGTCGAGGTCGCGCGGAACCTGAAGCCCTCGCCGCGCGGCGAACTCGAGATCACCGACGTCAACCGGCACTACCTGAACGAGGGGCGGCTGACCGTCGAGGTGCTGCCGCGCGGCACTGCCTGGCTCGACACGGGTACCTTCGACGCCCTCGCCGACGCCACCGGCTACGTCCGCGCCGTGGAGCAGCGGCAGGGCACCAAGATCGGGGCGCCCGAAGAGGTGGCGTGGCGATGCGGCTTCATCGACGACGCGCAGCTGCGCGCGCACGCCGACCGGCTCCGCAAGTCCGGCTACGGCACCTATCTGCACGGACTTCTCGAGGAGAGCCGATGAACGTCGCGCCGCTGCCCATCGCCGGCGCCTTCGTCCTGGACCCGCGGGTCTTCCCCGACGAGCGAGGCGAGTTCTTCGAGCTGTTCAAAGCCTCGGCCTTTCGGGAGGCCACCGGCCACGACCTGTCCGTCGCACAGACCAACGTCTCCGTGAGCCGGCGCGGCGCGATCCGCGGCATCCACTACGCCGACGTGCCCCCGGGGCAGGCGAAACTGGTCGCCTGCCTGCACGGCGCGGTGCTCGACGTGATCGTCGACCTGCGGGTCGGCTCGCCCACGTTCGGTGCGGTCGAGACCGTCCGCCTGGACAGCGCGACGCGGCGCACCGTCTACTTGGCGGAGGGTCTGGGGCACGGCTTCTGCGCCCTGACCGACGACGCCGTCGTGGCCTATCACGTCTCGTCCGAGTACAACCCGTCCGCCGAGCACGGCGTGGACCCGCTCGACCCGGAGCTGAACATCGCCTGGCCCGCCGAGGTGCCGCCGATCCTGTCCGAGAAGGACACGGGCGCACCGTCGCTGGCGGAGGCGCGCGCCGCGGGCGCTCTGCCCGTGTGGCGGGAGTCGTGACGAACCGACACGTTTGAGGGCCGTCGCGGCCCCCTCCCGGCACGCCGGCGTCGATCTCTCAGTCGTGGCGGTTCCCGCGTGCCCGGCGCTCGAGGAGCGTGCGCTCGCCCGCGTTGCGGGTGCGGCGCGCGGCCTCGTCGAACTGGTTCGCCGCCTCCGCATGCCGCCCCGCCCGCTCCAGCAGGTCGCCTCGGACGCTCGGCGCGAGGGGCGCATCGCCGAGCCCGGCCGGGTCGACGGCGTCGAGCACCGTCAGGCCCGCATCCGGGCCGAACGCCCGGCCGTGCGCCACAGCCCGATTGACCTCCACCACCGGACCGGGCGCGGCCTGGGCCAGCGCGTCGTACAGCCGGGCGATGCGCGTCCAATAGGTGTCGGCGGGCGTCGCCGCGCGGGCGTGCTGCGCGGCGATCGCGGCCTGCAGGTAGTACCGGCCCACCGGGATCCCGCGGGCGGCGAGCTCCTCGGCCCGGCGGATCGCGGCCAGGCCCCGCCGGATCAGGAGCCGGTCCCAGCGGTCCCGGTCCTGGTCGTCGAGCAGGACGGGGGCGCCGTCGGCGTCCGTGCGGGCGTCGATGCGGGAGCCCTGCAGCTCGACCAGGGCCTGCAGTCCGTGGGCTTCGGGCTCGTCGGGCGCGAGCTCGGCGAGCATCCGGGCCAACCGGATGCCCTCCCGGGCGAGGTCCGGGCGCATCCAGTCGTCGCCCGCGGCGGCGGAGTAGCCCTCGGTGAAGATCAGGTAGATCACGGCCATCACGTCGTCGAGGCGGCGGATTCGGTCCTCCCCGACGGGCAGTTCGAACTCGGCGCGGGCGGTGGTGAGCGTCTTCTTCGCGCGCGAGATGCGTTGGCCCATGGTCTTCTCGGGGACCAGGAAACCGCGGGCGATCTCGGCGGTCGTGAGCCCGCCGACGACGCGGAGGGTGAGGGCGGCCCGCGACTCGGGCGTGAGTGCCGGGTGGCAGGACAGGAAGATCAGGCGCAGCGCGTCGTCCTCGATGAAGTCGACCTGCGCGTCGAGGTCGGGCATACCGTCGTCCTCCCGCAGGCCGCGACCGATCTCCTCGGTCTTGCGGCGCAGGTTCTCGGCGCGGCGGATCGAGTCGACGCCGCGGCGCTTCGCGGTGGTCATGAGCCACGCGGCCGGGTTGTTCGGGACTCCCGTCTCCGGCCACTGCTCCAGCGCGGCGACCAGCGCGTCCTGCGCCAGGTCCTCCGCGAGCTGGATGCTGCGGGTCATGCGGGTGAGCGCGCCGACGAGGCGCGTGGATTCGGCCCGCCAGGTGGCGGTGATCGCTTCGGCGGTGGTCCCGGCTGGCACGTCGACCAGCGTAGGCGGGACCACCGCCGATGCGTCAGTCGTCCGCCGGGGTGGGCGGCTCGTCGGCGATCTGCCGGAGCGTGGAGACCATGTTCAGCTCGGGCCAGTGGGTGGCGTGCAGCTGCGCGAACTCCTCCGATGCGGCGATCGCCTCCTCGACGGTGTCGTACTGCAGCAGCGACCAGCCGCCCACGATCTCCTTCGACTCGGCGTACGGGCCGTCGACCCGCGTGATCTCGCCCTTGCGGACGACGAAGTTGATGGCGTCCTCCGAGCCGTACAGGCCGCCGCCGTCGAGGAAGTGGCCCTTCGCCGCCTGCTCGCCGATGTAGACGTCCATCGCGTCGAAGAGGGCCTTCGGCGGCGCGCCGACCTCGGGGCCCTCCGCCATCCGTACGAATCCCATGAAACGAGGCATATCGATCAGTCCTTCTTCTGTGGTGGTGAGCGTGTCTCGTACAGGCGTCGAACGGGACGACCCCGTTTCGACATCGTCCCCACAGAAAGTTTCCGCCGCCTCTCGGGCGGGCGGGCCGGATCGGCTCAGAGAGCCGTGAGCACCGGCAGCGGCGGCAGCGCCGTCTCGTACAACCAGGTGCGCCACAGGGTGCGCAGCGGCTCGGGGCTGTACTTCGCCGCGAGGGTGATCAGGTCCTCGGTCGTCACCGACTGGTGCGCGAACTCCGACGTCCACTCGTGGAGCATCGTGAAGAACGCCGGATCGCCGAGCGCCACCCGCACCGCGTGCACCGTCAGCGCGCCGCGCTTGTAGACCCGGTCGTCGAACATCAGGTCCGGGCCGGGGTCGCCGACGACGATGTCGTTCGGCGAGGCCGCGAGCTTCGCGTAGTAGCGCGCCGCCATCTGCTGCGTGGTCGCCTGGCCGCACTCCTGCGCCCACATCCACTCGGAGTAGCAGGCGAAGCCCTCGTGCAGCCAGATGTCCTTCCAGCGCGTCAGCGTCAGCGAGTTGCCGAACCACTGGTGCGCCAGCTCGTGCGCGACGAGCCGCTCGGCGTGCCGCGTCCCGTCGCAGTGGTTGGCGCCGAAAATCGAGACGGTCTGCGCCTCGACGGGGATCTCCAGGGTGTCGTCCGTGACGACGACGGTGTACTCGGGGAACGGGTACGGGCCGAACCAGCGGGTGAAGGCGCGCATGATGCGCTCCTGGTTGCCGAAGCTGCGCTGGAAGTCGGACGTCAGGCGCGCGGGCACGGCCGCCCGGATGGGTACCGGCTTCTCGGCGACCTTGAGCAGGTCGTAGCTGCCGATCTGAATCGTGGCGAGGTACGAGGCCATCGGGGCGGCCTGCTCGTAGACCCACGTGGTGTGCGCGGCCGAGACCTTGCGGGAGACGAGCCGGCCGTTGGACACCACCCGGTACGGCGAGTCGGTGGTGATCGCGATGCGGTACGAGGCCTTGGAGGCTGGGTGGTCGTCGCAGGGGAACCACGACGGTGCGCCGCTCGGCTGCGAGGCGACGATGACGCCCTCGGACAGCTCCTCCCAGCCGACCTCGCCCCACGTCGAGCGGATCGGCTTCGGGGTGCCCGCGTACCGGATGGAGATCGTCATCGCGGCGCCGGCGGGGACCTCGTTCGCCAGGGTGAGCTCCAGCTTGCCGCCGCGCTGGGAGTAGCGCTGCGGGCGGCGGCCGTTGATCGCGATCTTGGAGGCGGTCAGCGCGTCGGAGAGGTCGATCGCGAACCGCTTGAGCGGCTCGTTCGCCGTCGCCGTGATCTCGGCCTTGCCGTCGAGGCGGTTGCTCTCGACCTTGTACGTCAGCTCGAGGTTGTACCTCGACACCCGGTAGCCGGGATTGCCGTGGCCGGGGATGTACGGATCCACCGCGCGGGCGTGCTGCGGATTCGGTGCTGCGACGAGCTTCGGCCTGGCCGACTTGCGCACCACGGATCCACTTCCTTCTCGCTCGGGGTCGGGGGTTTACCTTACCGGCTTGCGCAGCGTCACCGTCGCTATGCCGCCGTGCGGCGCGGGCTCGGGTTCCGAGACGACGTAGCCGGCGCGCTCGTACGTCCGGATGTTGCGCTCGCTACCGGCGCCCGTGAACATGATGAACTCCTCGGTCCCCTCGGGGGCGAGGGACTCCATGAGGGCGATCAGCTCGGTGCCGAGGCCACGGCCCGCGAGGTCCGGTGCCACCATGATGCGGCCGATGTGCCACCGGTGATCCGCCTCCGCCCGGCCGCGGACCGCGCCGATCAGTCGGCCGTCGAGCCGCATGACGAACGTCGCCCACTGCGACGCCCACAGCAGGATGTCGTCGTGGGTCTCGGTCAACGGCGGGACGGCGAGGCTGTCGTTCGCGATGGCCTCCTGCACCCAACAGCACCGCTGCAGGACGAGCAGTTCCGCCACGTCGCTCGGCTGGAACGGGGTGATCTCGAGCCCGTCGCTCACGGGGGACCTTTCGTCGGGGATGTCGGTGCCCACCCTAGTGGGCGGGGCCGGCATCGTCGGGTCAGTCGCGCTTGCGCTTGCCCTCGTTGAACACCCACGGGGAGATGGGGTTGCCCTGCCACTTGGTGTTCGCGGGCACCGAGTCGCCGCGCATGACGAGTGACGCCGGGCCGACGGTGGCACCGTCGCCCACGGACGACGCCGGGAGCGCGACGCAGTGCGGGCCCAGCGTGGCGCCCTTGCCGAGCACCACGGTGTCCATCGCCATGATCCGGTCGTGGAACAGGTGCGTCTGCACGACGCAGCCGCGGGAGACGGTGGCGGCGTCGCCGAGGGTCACGAGGTCGGCCTCGGGCAGCCAGTACGTCTCGCACCAGACGCCGCGGCCGATCTTCGCGCCCAGCATCCGCAGCCACAGGTTGAGGATCGGGGTGCCGGTGGCGGCGTGGGCGAACCACGGCGCGGCGACGCACTCGACGAAGGCGTCGGAGAGCTCGTTGCGCCACACGAAGGAGGACCACAGCGGGTGCTCCTCGCGGCCGATCCGCCCGACCACCAACCACTTCGCGGCCGCCGCGACGCAGCACGCGACCGCGCCGGCGACGAGCAGCGTGACGCCGGAGAGCAGCGCCGCGAGCCACCAGCCCACGTTGATCACGAAGTAGTTCAACGCGACCAGTGTCGCCAGGCCCAGCCCGAAGCTGACGAAGACCGCCAGCAGGCGCGCCGTCTCGACCGAGCCGCGCGCGACGCGCAGCGCGAACGACGGGTTGTAGGTGAACGTCGAATCGGTGTTGCCGGCGGTGCGGCGCAGGCGAACCGGGGGAGAGCCGAGCCAGGAGCTGCCGCTCTTCGCCTTCGACGGGGTGGCGCTCAGCACGGCCACCAGGCCGTCCTTCGGGACGCGACGGCCCGGCCCCGTCATCCCCGAGTTGCCGAGGAAGGCGCGCTTGCCGATCTTGGCCTCGTCGATGCGCATCCAGCCGCCGCCGAGTTCGTAGCTGCCGACCATGGTGTCGTCGGCGAGGAACGAGCCGTCGCCGATGGTCGTGAACTTGGGGATCACCATGGCGGTGGAGATCTCGGCGTCCTTGCCGACCTTGGTGCCCAGCATGCGGAACCAGATGGGCGTCAGCAGCGAGGCGTACAGCGGGAAGAGGAAGGTGCGCGCGGCGTCCATGAGGCGCTCCGTGGCCCACACCTGCCAGCCGACGCGGCTGCGCACCGCGTGGTACCCCGGCTTGAGGCCGATCGCGAGGAGGCGGACCGCGATGAGGGTGAGCAGCGCGTACACGGTGAGGGAGATGATGACGGCGATGGGCAGCGCCGGAAGTGCGTGCAGCGCCGCCTCCTTGAGGTTGGAGTCGTCGCGCACGATCCAGCCGAGGAGCGCGAGCCCGGCACCGATCGCGACCATCGGCAGGCCCGCGAGGAGCACCGAGCTGACGCCGTAGACGAACACCCAATAGGGCTTGCGCGGTGGATGCTCCGCGGGCCACGGGTGCTCCGCCTTGCCGATCTTCTCCGCGGGGGAGCCGGCCCAGTGCTGCTTCGCCTTGACCTTGCCGAAGACCGCGGAGCCGGGGCCGACCTCGGCGCGCTTGCCGATCTTCGCGCCGGGCAGCAGCGTGGACCGCGCCCCGATCGAGGCCTCCTCGCCGATGCTGATCGCGCCGATGTGCAGCTCGTCGCCGTCGAGGTAGTGCCCGGCGAGGTCGACCTCGGGCTCGACGGACGCGTGGTCGCCGAGCTCGAGCATGCCCGTGACGGGCGGCAGTGCGTGCAGGTCGACGCCCCGGCCGATCGTTGCGCCGAGCGCGCGGGCGTAGTAGATCATCCACGGTGCGCCGGAGAGGTTCTCGGCGCCCGACGCGGCGGTGAACCGCTCGGCGATCCACAGCCGCAGGTGTTCCGGCCCGCCGCGGCGGTACACGCCGGGCTTCAGCCCGCCGAGCAGCAGGCGGCACGCGACCACCGACAGTGCCATGCGGCCGATCGGGGTGATGAACACGAGGAACAGCGCGAGCACGACCCACCAGTTGAGCGTGGGCAGCAGCGTCGATCCCGTGGCCCACGCGAAGACGTTGTTGGCGATCGCCATCCACGTGAGCCACTGCAGGCCCGTGAGGGTGGTGAGCGGCACCGACAGCAGGATCTGCGCGATCCCCGTCGACCGCGGCGTCGGCCGCACCTCGCGCGGCTCGGCGACCTCCGCGGGCCGCAGCGAGTCCAGGTACGCGGCGAGCGAGCCGAGCCGCGGGTGGTCGTACAGGTCTGCGACGGTGACCGACGGGTACTGCTCGCGCAGCGCCGTGACCAGCTGAGCCGCGCTGAGGGAGCCGCCGCCCTCGGCGAAGAAGTCGGCGTCCTCGCTGGTGATCGACGCGCCGAGGATGCCGGACCAGCGTTCAGCGACCCACGCCGCGGTGCCGTCGAGGTCGCCGGTATCGGTGTCGTCGGAACCGGGCAGTGGCCAGGGCAGAGCATTGCGGTCGACCTTGCCCGAGGTGCGGGTGGGCAGCTCGTCCATCAGCGCGAGGCGGGGGACCAGCGCGGCCGGCAGCTCCTTGGCGAGCAGCTCGCGGGCCGCCTTGAGGTCGAAATCGGGGTCCGTGGAGGCGAGGTAGCCGACCAGCATGGAGGTGCCGGCGGAGTTCTTCCGCACGGCCGCGGCCGCGCCGGAGACGCCGGGGAGGTTCTGCAGTGCGTTGTCGACCTCGCCGAGCTCGATGCGGCGGCCGCCGACCTTCACCTGGTCGTCGGCGCGGCCCTCGAACAGCAGGCCCTCGGGCTCGAGGCGCACCAGGTCGCCCGAGCGGTAGGCGCGCTCCCAGCCCAGAGTGTCCATCGGCGCGTACTTCTCGGCGTCCTTGGCAGGGTCGAGGTAGCGGGCCAGGCCCACGCCGCCGATCACCAGCTCGCCGGACTGCCCCACGGCCACCGGCAGCGACGTCGCGGGGTCCACGACCGCCAGATCCCAGCCCTCCAGCGGCAACCCGATCCGGACGGGGCCCTTGCCGTCGAGGGGCGCGGCGCACGCCACGACGGTGGCCTCGGTGGGGCCGTAGGTGTTCCACACCTCACGGCCGTCGACGGCGAGCCGCTGCGCCAGCTCGGGCGGGCAGGCCTCTCCGCCGAAGATGAGGAGCCGCACGGCCTCCAGGGCTTCGGCCGGCCACATGGCGGCCAGCGTCGGCACCGTCGACACCACGGAGATGTCGCGCGAGACCAGCCAGGGCCCGAGGTCCATGCCGGACCGCACGAGCGAGCGGGGCGCGGGCACGAGGCAGGCGCCGTGGCGCCATGCGAGCCACATCTCCTCGCAGGAGGCGTCGAAGGCGACGGACAGGCCGGCGAGCACGCGGTCGCCCGGACGCAGCGGTTCGTTCTGGAGGAACAGGCGCGCCTCGGCATCGACGAAGGCCGCCGAGTTGCGGTGGGTGACGGCCACGCCCTTCGGGGTGCCCGTGGATCCGGAGGTGAAGATGATCCAGGAGTCGTCGTAGGGCACGGGCAGGCGGTTGCCGGGCTCGACGGTGCCGGCCTCGATCGCGGCCGCCCGCTCCTTCGTCGACGGTGCGCGCCACAGCCCGTCGCCGGTGAAGATCGCCGCGGCGTGGGCCTCGCCGAACACGAGGTCGGCGCGCTCCTGCGGGTCGTCGGCGTCGACGGGGACGTACGCGGCGCCGGCGGCGAGCGTCGAGAGGATCGCGACGTACAGCGAGCGGTGCCCCGACGGCATGCGGATCCCCACGCGGTCGCCGGCCTGCACGCCGCTGCGGCCGAGGAAGTCGGCGCCCTCGAGCACCTCTTCCCACAGCTCGGAGTAGGTGAGGACGACGTCGCCGTCGTCGATCGCGGGGACCTCGGGGTAGGCATCGACGGTCGCCCGGAGGATGTCGATCAGGGTCCGCGACTCGGGGGCCGAGGCGGACAGCAGGTACTGCGGGGGGATCTCGTTCGGGACCACGGTGGCCGACTTCCTCCGGTTATGCAGATGGGCACGACAGAGAACACAGAACTTCGCGTTGATTGTGTCAGGTCACAGGAATGCCGCAGCACGGACCGGCAGGGCTAAGCTGGAAGCATAGATTACTGGCCAGTAACAAGGAGTGCTCGACATGGCCGTCATCGCCCATCGTGGCCGCAGTGTGCGTGCCCTGATCGTGCTGTGGTTCGTCCGGATCGTGATGAAGACGGTTTTCCGCGTCTTCCCGATGAGCGATCGGACCCTGCCGATCCTGCGCGCCGCGGAGCCCTACCTCAGCCGGGTGCCGCAGTCCGTGCGCGGCGTCCGGATCGAGAAGATCGTCCTCGGCGGCGTGCCCACCGAGCGCATCGTCCCCGACGGTGACGCCGACCCGCACCCGCGCGCGGCCCTCGTCTACTACCACGGCGGCGCCTTCATCGGCTGCAACCTCGACACGCACCGCCGCATCGCGGTGCTGCTGGCCCGCGGACTGCGCGTGCCCGTCTACAACGTCGAGTACCGGCAGTACCCCGACGGTGGCGTGGGGACGTCCGTCGCGGACGGCTTCGCCGCGTACCGCGAGCTGCTGGAATCGGGGGACTTCGACCGGATCCTCGTCGCGGGCGACTCCGCCGGCGGATTCGTGTGCGCCAAGGTGATCCAGTACGCCGCCGAGGCGGGTATCCAGGGGCCGACGGCGTTCGCCGGCTTCTCCCCGTTCCTGGACATCAGCGCCGGGCTGCCGCGGTCATCGCGGCACGACGCGATGCTGCCGCTCGGCAAGATCCGCAAGCTGCGCACCGTGCTGGGCCGCGGCCCGGAGGAACTGCGCGGCCCGGAGGACATGACCACCGACGCGACCGCGCGTTACTTCCCGCCGAGCATCCTGTTCGCCGCGAGCCGTGAGGCGCTGGAGCTCGATTCGCTGGAGCTGCACGCCGCGCTCGATCGCGCCGGCGTGGAGAACGAGGTGCACGTCTACGACGGACAGGTTCATGCCTTCGTCGTCAGCGCGGGCCTCACGCCGGAGTCCTGGGCCGCGTACAAGACGGCCGTCGCCTTCCTCTCCGAGCACCTCACCGAGGCCGAGGAGTCGCGCAGCGAGGCCGCCTGAGCCGGCCCGTCAGCGGCGGCGATCGATCTCTGCGACGACGGCGTTCTGCCCGCGCGCGACGGCGTGCTGTCGCGCCGTGACGCCCTGCCGGTCGGCGAGATCGGGGCGGGCGCCCGCGTCGAGGACGAGGCGCACGGTCTCCACGTGGTCCGCGTCGCCGTTGCCCAGGATCACCGCCTCGAGGAGGCAGGTCCAGCCCGAGTCGTTGATGTGGTCCACGTCAACGCCGGCGGCGATGAGCAGCTTCACGTTCTCGACGTGCCCGTGCTCGCACGCCGGGATCAGCGCCGTCCCGCGGTAGCGGTTGAGGCTGCGCACGTCGGCGCCGTGCCGCAGCGTCGACGCGAGGATCTCGGTCATCCCCTCCGCTCCGGCGTAGAGGTACGCGGAGTCCTGGATGTCGTCCTTGGCGTTCGGGTCCGCGCCCGCGTCGAGGAGGGCCAGCGCGACCTGCGTGTGCCCGGCCTTCGTCGCCGCGACCACCGCCGTCCGGGCGCGGGTGATGCGGACCTCCAGGTCGGCGCCGTCGGCGATGGCGGTCCGGGTCGCGGCGAGGTCCCCGTCGGTCACGGCCCG
Source organism: Tsukamurella tyrosinosolvens (assembly GCF_900104775.1). Lineage (NCBI taxonomy): Bacteria > Bacillati > Actinomycetota > Actinomycetes > Mycobacteriales > Tsukamurellaceae > Tsukamurella > Tsukamurella tyrosinosolvens. Next base: position 4,553,547 of record NZ_FNSA01000003.1, on the reverse strand, counting down.
CACGAGCGCCCGGGTCGCCTCCGGGGTCGGGGCGGGGCGCACCGTCGACGACGGGGCCGCGACCGGGCCCGACGGGGCCGCTGACTTGCTCGAGGGAGCCGGCGGGAGCTCGTCGACGGAGCAGCCGGCGAGCAGGATCGCGGTACCGACCGCGGCGAGGCGCCTCACGCGTCGACGCCCGCCGCGCGGGCGTGCAGGATGCGCAGCTCGTCGGCGAGGGAGGGCTCCGGGCCCGCCACCGGCACCGTCGGCGCGACGGCGTGGATCGGCAGCGGCGCGACCGGGGACGGGGCGACGCCCCATTCCGCGTGCCAGGCGACCAACTGCTCCGTGCTCCCCGCATAGACGATGCGGCCGAGCCCTACCCAGGCGTGCGCGGCGCTGCACATCGCGCAGTGCTCGCCCGACGTGTAGGTCACCGCAGCGGCGCGCTCCGCGGGCGCAAGATGCTCGGCCGCCCAGCGAGCGATCTCGAACTCGGGGTGCCGCGTCGCGTCGCCGCCCGAGACCCGGTTGCGGTCCTCGAAGACGATCCCGCCCTCGTGGACGAGCAGCGAGCCGAAGGGCTCGTCCGCGTCGTCGAGGGCGGCGCGGGCGAGGTCGACGCAGCGGCGCAGGTACGGCAGATCGGCGGCGGTGGGGGCGGAGACGGTCATCGCTCGACCGTAGCCCGCCGCGCCGGACTTGACCCTCCCCTCGGGGGGGAGACCCCATACTCGATCCGTGACCATACCGGGCCTCATGTCGATCGGGATGTTCTCGCGCGCAACCCTGCTCTCCGTCAAGCAGCTGCGGCGCTACCACGAGCAGGGCGTGCTGGTGCCCGCCGCGATCGACCCCGCGACGGGGTACCGGCACTACGACGCGGCGCAGGTGCACGACGCCGCGGTGCTCACCCGGCTGCGCGACCTCGACGTGCCACTGGCCGCCGTCGCGCGCGTGCTCGAGGCCCGCGACCCCGACGTGACCCGCGAGATCCTCGCCGAGCACGAGGCGACGCTCCGCGAGCGCCGCGCCGGCCTGGAGCGGGCCATCGTCGCGCTGCAAGACGCGACCGCCCCAGTCGCGCACACCCCGACCCACCTGCGCGAGTTCGAGGCGGTCGACGTGTTGGAGATCGCGGGCACCGTGGAGCACGCCCGCCTCCCCGCGTTCCTCGACGCCGCCTACTCCGAGCTGGAGGCGTGCGCCGCGGCGTCGGGCCTGACGGTGACCGGGCCCTCGCTGGCCGAGTACCCGTCGCAGGTCGCCGAGGTCGAGCAGGTGGCCGCGCTGATCCCCGTCTCCGGCCCCGGCGCGGTGACGGGGCGGGTGCGCAACCGGAGGCTGGGGCGCGCGCTCTGCGCCGTCGCCGTGCACCACGGCTCCTACGAGCGGTTCGACGAGACCTACGGCCAGCTCGGCGCGTGGGTGGCGCGTAACGCGACCGACGCGCGCGGCTCGATCATCGAGCGCTACCTCGTGGACCCCTGCGCCGCCGCGAATCCCGCGGACCTGCGCACCGAGATCTGGTGGCCCGTCGAGGCCGCCGCGACGAAGGAGAACTGACATGGCCCTCACACTGCAGATGATCAACCTCGACTGCGCCGACGTCGCCGGACAGGCGGCGTTCTGGTCGCAGGCGCTCGGCGTGCCCGTCGACGAGAACGACGGTAACGCCTTCATGCGCACCATCGGCTACGCGAATCCCGCTCTGCCGCGGATGATGTTCCTCGCCGTGCCCGAGGGCAAGACCGTGAAGAACCGTCTGCACCTGGACCTCGTCGCGGACGACCGCGCCGCGGAGGTCGCCCGCCTCGAGGGGCTCGGCGCGTCGACGGTGCGCGAGCACGACGAGTGGGGCTTCCAGTGGACCGTGCTGCAGGACCCCGAGGGCAACGAGTTCTGCATCGCCGCCGCCGCGGGGCACTGAGGCCGGGCCTCAGGCCGCCTGGTCGGCGAACTGCGTGCGGTAGAGCTCCGCGTAGCGTCCGCCGCGCGCCAGCAGGGCCTCGTGCGTGCCGCGCTCGACGATGCGGCCCTCCTCCAGCACGAGGATCTGGTCGGCCGCGCGGATCGTCGAGAGGCGGTGCGCGATCACCAGCGACGTGCGGTCCGCCAGGGCCTCGGCGAGGGCCGCCTGCACGGCGGCCTCGGACGTCGAATCCAGGTGCGCCGTGGCCTCGTCGAGGATGACGACGGAGGGCTGCGCGAGCAGTAGTCGCGCGATGGTGAGGCGCTGGCGCTCGCCGCCCGACAGGCGGTAGCCCCGCTCGCCGACGACGGTGTCGAGGCCGTCGGGCAGGTGCCCGATCAGTTCGTCGAGGCGGGCGCGGCGCAGCGCGTCCCGGATGTCCGCCTCGGACGCGTCCGGGTTCGCGAGCAGGAGGTTCGCGCGGATGCTGTCGTGGAACAGGTGGCCGTCCTGCGTCACCAGGCCGACGGCGGAATGCAGGCTCCGGGCGGTGATGTCGCGCAGGTCCACGCCGTTCAGGGTGATCGCGCCCGCGTCGGGATCGTAGAGGCGGGTGGCGAGCTGCGCGATCGTCGACTTGCCGGCGCCGGAGCTGCCGACCAGCGCGACCATCGAGCCCGGCTCCGCGGTGAACCCGATCCCGTGCAGCACCGTCTCGCCGCCGCGGGTGTCGAGCTGCGCGACCTCCTCCAGCGATGCCAACGAGACCTTCTCGGCCGAGGGGTAGGCGAAGTCGACGCCGTCGAACCGCAGCTCGGTGGGGCCCTTCTCGATGTCGCGCGCGTCGGGAGCGTCGCGCACCATCGGCTCCAGGTCCAGCACCTCGAAGACCCGCTCGAAGGAGACCAGCGCGGTCATCACCTCGACGCGCGCGTTGGCGAGCGCGGTCAGGGGCACGTACAGCCGGGTCAGCAGCAGCGCGAGGGCCACGACGGCGCCGGCCTGCAGATCGCCGCGGATCGCGTAGAAGCCGCCGAGGCCGTAGACCAGCGCCAGAGCCAGCGAGCTGACCAGCGTCAGAATCGTCACGAACGTCATGCGCCACATCGCCGTGCTCACGCCGATGTCGCGGACCGCCCCGGCGCGGGTGGCGAAGGCCCGTGACTCGATCTCGGGCCGGCCGTACAGCTTCACCAGGGTCGCGCCGGGCGCGGAGAAGCGCTCGGTCATCTGGTCGCTCATGGATGCGTTGTGCCGGGCGGCGCGCCGTGACATGGCGGCGATCCTGCGGCCCATGCTGCGCGACGGGATGATGAAAACCGGCAGCAGCACCAGCGCGAGCAGCGTGATCTGCCACGAGATGCTGAGCATGACGCCCAGCGTGAGCGCCAGCGTCACGACGTTGGTCACGACGCCGGCGAGGGTGTCGGAGAAGGCGCGCTGCGCGCCGAGCACGTCGTTGTTGAGCCGGCTGACCAGCGCGCCCGTGCGGGTGCGGGTGAAGAAGGCGACGGGCATCGTCTGGACGTGGTCGAAGACCGCGGTGCGCAGCTGGTAGATGAGGCCCTCGCCGATGCGGGAGGAGAACCAGCGGGACAGCAGGTCGACGCCGGCGCCCACGACCGCGATGACGGCGATGAGGATCGCGATCTCGACGACGGTGCTCGTCGGGCCGCCGCCGACGATCCGGTCGACCACCCTGCCCGCGAGCAGGGGAGTAGCGACCGCGAGCAGCGCGGAGACGACGGAGAGCAGCAGGAACGCGGTGAGGCGCCAGCGGTGCGGGCGGGCGAACGGGCCCATGCGGCGCAACGTCTCGCTCGGGCGGCGCGACGGCGCGTCGAGCGACCGATTCCCTTGATACAGCGTGCTCCACGCGACCGATTCCATGCTCATGCATACAAGGCTATGACCTCAAGTTACGTTGATGTCCAGTCCGTTCGCCCTGGGCGAATACCGGCGGGAGCACAGTCGCAGCCTACGGCTCGCTCACTGAAGCTTCTTTTGCACGATTTTGCGCCAGGTAGAAACGGTCAGGGCGTCTCGCTCGCTTACGATGCGCATATGCGCTATTCGGTTGCGGATCGGGAGAATCTCGTTTCGCATCTTGGTCCATAGAAAGGCCTCAATCCCGAGTTCTCCGAGGCTCCTAGCCTCTCGCAGGTCTAGTAGTTCGCTTGTTGTCAACCACTCCAGTGGGTCACGCAGATCTTCGACGCGTTCGGCTCTCGGGGCGGCGTCTCTCTTGGCACGTGCCACCAATTCTTCCTCGGAAACTCCATTTACTGAGGCTGAACGCCAGTTGTTCGCGTACTTGGCTATTAACGCGGTCCGAAAGACATTCCGCACCTGTCGTTCTATGAACCACAGGTCGACGAACGCATCTGATAGCCATTCGGAGGATGTAGCGTGCGTTGACGCTGCTGTTGCGACCGCGCTGCGAAACATTTTCCACCGGCTGGATATCGTCCAGCTGGGTTTTCCCGAATCGACGACTTCGATAAGGCCTGAACTTCGTAGGGCCTCGACATCCACGGGTGTAAGATTCTCAATTGTCTCATTTGGGCTCAACCCCAGATCCCAGATTAGTGACCCAATGTCAACAACGGTTCCAGTGCTTAGCTCGTTTACACACTGAATGAGCAGTTGTTCGAGGTCGCCCGCCGGCCAGTCTGGGTGTGAGATTGAGTTCTCGGCAGGGGATGTTCCTTGGTCGCTATCCGATTTGATGAAGCAATGCTTAGCGTTGGTTAAGAGGTCGCTGCCGATGGTTCTGGGAAACGCCGATCTTGCGCGAGACGAGATCAATACAATCCTTTTGGAGTTCTCGTCGACGTCTGTCATGACCCTTGACCTTAGATCGCCAAGACGCAACTTCTTGTTCTCGATACATCGCTCGATCTGATCAATGATGAGTAGGGACTCTTCGCCGCAACCACTGGTGCCATCGAGGTAGTCGTCCACCGTCACGAGCGCAGCGCCGGTGGATTCAAGGTCGGCTCTACAAGAAGCGAACGCGGCGCCGAGATGGAGGAATACGATTGAGTACCGTCGGGCGTCACGAGCTACGCCGTCGAACCAGCTGGTCGTATCTGTCATCGGAGATCCAATATTGAGCTGCCTTCGAACTTGCCGTTGTGCTCTCTGAGAAGGCCCAGGCTCGCGAGGTGATGAATTGCCCGGTCTTCGGTAGAAGCGATCGTGGCGAACTCGTCTGAAGATTCGACCAGCATTTCCAGAAGTACTGCCTCTGTCGGATAGTATCGTTCTAGGTGGCCGAATATCTCATCGAGATTGCCTGCGATAGATCGTTTCCATGGAATGAGCTTTCGTAGGACGTCTGATTGGCGCATTATTCGCCGATAAGTTATGACCGGAAGTTCTGATACGACCGCGGACGCAAGGTTTCGATAAAGGTATGCGTGTCCCCCGGATCCATCGTAGAGCGCTGCGAGGGCTCCCGGCTCCAGCTCAATTCCCATCTGTGCGCCAACCGCAGTAGCGAGCTCATCTGCTTCGGATCGAGACAACGGACCTATGTAGCGGGCCTTGGCCCAACTGAATAGCGGGTTCGGGCGGCCGTACAAGCGGCCGTTCTCGAGTATTTCGTTTGTCAGTCCGGACAGAATGAAGGTGAAGTTGCTTGTTTCTTGTACTAGACTGCGCAGGACGCCAAGAGTCTGCGCAACTCCTGAGAAGGAGCCTTCGGCTACGTCAATCTGATCTGTCGGCGTAAGGAATTCGATCTCGTCCAGCAGTAGCACGAGTCTTGTTTGGGATATTGCCAAGTTCTCAAGCACGCGGGACAGTGCGAGGTGTAGGGATTCAGGGCGTGGATTTGCCATTACATCGTCGATGTGGACTGAAGGTATCTGAGCTTGCCGTAGGCGGGCGGCGATCTTCTGCGCAATATTCGATACGAACGTTGAGGTGGGGTCTTCTGGTGGTGAGGGAAGGACCTCGAGATCGATGAAGACAGGAAGTATCGATTCTGATTCAATGAGGCCTGAAAGCTGTTGAAGGATACTCGTCTTGCCGCTCTTGCGGAGACCGAAGACCCCTGACACGCGCTGGTTGATTACGTCGTCCTTCAGTTCCTGAAGTATCGACTTTCGCCCGAAGAATCGGTCTCCGCTGACGGGTGTCGTCTCGTAGAACAGGTCTCTAGCATACACGTGGTCTCGGAGGAGACGGACTATCTCGATCGGTTCGTCCGACAGATCTTTTGCTAGAGGAATCGCGGTAAACTCTATTCCTGACCAGTCCTCAAGCTTGATTGTAAGCCGATCGTCGGGAGAGCTGAAAAATATTAGGTCGGGAGTGGCTTCGCGCGAGGCCTTCGATAGCTGCGCGAGAACCTCTTTGCATTTGGTGAATGTTCGAATTTGGAGGTCATAGTATGGCGTGTAGAAGAACATGACTTCTCGCGTAATTCCGAACGCTGACTCAATGGCGCCGCTGAATCTCGCCAGCGCGTACGCAAGTCGCTTGCCGTCTTTTAGGCGAATAATATTGGAATAGAAGAATTGCGACCCAAGAGACTGGAGCATCCTTCTGTGCTGGGAGGCTACAGGGAACTCGGCTTCTAGTTCCAGGATATTTTTCGTGGTGTCGTGATTGATGGGCGCTTTGACGGGATTGGCTTGCCATGTGTAGGTCGTAGCCGGAGTATTGTTTGAAATCGACCCGCGAGCGTCGGCATGAACTGTTGACCGCAAGTGTTCCGCATGAGTAAATTTGTTGATCGCATCCGACGCTGCAGTGTCTGAAACGGTGCTACTTGCCGACATCACAGACTCTCCCTGCGAGCGGAGGTAGGAAATTACGTTCTGAGGCGTCGTTCCGGTCATTCTGGCGATATCAGTTACTCGGTACCCCACCTGTCCTCCATCCTCCGATGGCCCCATTTTAATAGGGAGGCGGCACTTTTGTGTGACAAAGGTAGAAATTTGTGTCGGCCGATGGGGTTTCGGATGCGCACGGTGGGCTCGTGACGGCTGGCGTCGTGGTGTCGATCCGGGCTCGACGCGTTCCTGGGCGCGCCGACCACGTCCTGCGCTTGACAACCCTCGATCTTTACTTGAGTCTCAGTAGTCACAACAGTCACGTCAGCCCCACGTTGCGTGGCCGACGACGAAGGAGACCCGAGGATGCCCGTGTGGATCGACGGCGGCCCCCGGCGGTCGCGGCGCAGTCGTGTCGCCCGCGCCGCGCTCGTCGCGGCGGTGCCCGTCCTGGCCATCGGCGGAGTCCTGGCGGGAACGGGCGCCCTGCCCGAGACGACGCTGGTCGACGCACCGGGCGACGTCGCCCCGGGCGCCTCCGGCGGCCACGGCCGCGGCATGAGTCAGCTCGGCGCGCTCACCTACGCCAAACAGGGGTGGGACGCGCAGCGCATCCTGGCCTACTACTACCCGGGCACGAGCCTTGGGACCGTGCACACCGGGCTCCCGGTCACCGTCCGGCTCAGCGAGCGCAACCGCGTCGACGTGCTCGCGCCCGCCGGCGCCCTCGTCGGGGGCAAGCAGGTCGCGCCGGGGCAGGCCGTCAGCATCGACGGGACCACCGCGACGATCCGGCAGGGCTGCGGCGGGCAGGTGCTCGGCACCGTCGAGGCGCCGGACAGCACCGTCGGACCGCTGACGGCCGACCAGGGGGTCCCCAAGGACCAGGTCCTGCGCTTCTGCGGCGACAACGCGGGCTACCGGGGCAAGCTCGTGGCCCGCGGGGGCAACGTGCTCAACGTGGTGGGCATCGAGGACTACGTCCGCAGCGTGGTCCCCGTCGAGAACTCGCCCGGTTGGGCGGACCAGGGCGGCGTCGCCGCGCTGCAGGCGCAGGCGATCGCGGCGCGCTCCTACGTGCTCGTCCGCGGCGCCGAGCGGGGCGAGACCTTCGACGACACCCAGGCCTCCCAGGTGTACGGCGGCGTCGACAAGGAGGACCCGCGCACGGACGCCGTCATCGTCAGCACCTACGGGCTGGTGATGGCGAAGGACGGCCGCGTCTTCGAGACCGAGTACGGCGCTTCCCGCGCCGACGATCCCGCCGCCCGGTAGGCGGTCGAACGCCGTTACCGTCGGCGAACTCCCAGGTCGCCGCGCACTCTCACGGCGCCCGATCGGACGCAGTAGTGTGAGTCACATGGCGAAGTTGCAGCTGGGGTACAAGGCATCGGCGGAGCAGTTCGGGCCCCGCGAATTGGTGGAGATCGCGGTCGCGGCGGAGGCCGCGGGCATGGACTCGGTCGCGGTGAGCGACCACTTCCAGCCGTGGCGCGTGAACGGCGGCCACGCCCCGTTCTCCCTCGCCTGGATGGCCGCCGTCGGCGAGCGGACCGAGCGGGTGAAGATCGGCACCTCGGTGATGACGCCGACGTTCCGCTACAACCCCGCGGTGATCGCGCAGGCCTTCGCGAGCATGGCGTGCATGTACCCGGACCGCATCTTCCTCGGCGCCGGCACGGGCGAGGCGCTCAACGAGTACGCCACGGGCTTCCAGGGCGAGTGGCCCGAGTTCAAGGAGCGCTTCGCGCGGCTGCGCGAGTCCGTGCGGCTCATGCGCGAGCTGTGGTCCGGCGAGATCACGAATTTCGAGGGCGACTACTACCACACCAAGGATGCCGTCCTCTTCGACATCCCGGAGAAGCCGGTGCCGGTGTACATCGCGGCGGGCGGCCCCGTCGTGGCCAAGTACGCGGGCCGCGTGGGCGACGGCATGATCTGCACGTCCGGCAAGGGCATGGAGCTCTACACCGACAAGCTCATCCCGGCCGCACAGGAGGGATCGGGCCTCGCGGGCCGCGACTTCGACGCGCTCGACAAGATGATCGAGATCAAGATCAGCTACGACCCGGATCCCGAGCTGGCGCTGGAGAACACGCGCTTCTGGGCGCCGCTCTCGCTCACCGCGGAGCAGAAGCACTCGGTGAACTCGAGCGCCGAGATGGAGCGCCTCGCCGACGAGCTGCCCATCGAGCAGGTCGCCAAGCGGTGGATCGTCGCCTCCGATCCCGACGAGGCAGTGGCCGCCGTGAAACAGTACGTCGACGCCGGGCTCAACCACCTCGTCTTCCACGCCCCGGGCCACGATCAGCGTCGGTTCCTGGACAACTTCCAGCGCGATCTCGAGCCCCGCCTGCGCGCGCTCGGCTGAGCCGCGGCTGCGATAGTAAACCCCATGGCCGCGGATCGAGCACCGAAGACGACCAGCATCTACATCGCCTCCCCCGAGGGCGACACGGGCAAGTCCACCATCGCGCTCGGCGCGATGAATCTCCTCACGTCCACCGGGTGGACGATCGGCGTGTTCCGGCCGATCCCCCGCTCGACGGGCGAGCAGCGCGACTACATCCTCGAGTTGCTCATCGAGCAGGCCACGGCCGAGCTCGACTACGAGGAGTGCGTCGGCGTCAGTTACGAGCAGGTGCACGAGGATCCGGACGCCGCGATCGCCGAGATCGTGAACCGGTTCCACGCCGTCTCGGACAAGTGCGACTTCGTGCTGGTGCTGGGCTCCGACTACACGGACGTGACCACGCCGACGGAGCTGTCGTTCAACGCACGCATCGCCGCCAACCTGGGCTCGTCGATCCTGCTCGCCGTGAAGGCGCTCGACCGCACGCCCGAGCAGGTCGTCGCCGTCGCCGAGCAGTCGATGGCGGAGATCCGGGCCAACCACGCCCACACGGCGTCGATCATCGCGAACCGGTGTGCCCCGCAGCAGCTCGAGGCCGTGTGCGAGGCGCTCAAGGCCGACACCGGCCTGCCCGTGTGGGTGCTGCCCGAGGAGCCGGTGCTCACCGCGCCCACGATGGGCGAGCTGATGGAGGCGATGGAGGGCAAGCTTCTCTGGGGCGACCCGGAGCTGCTCTCCCGCGAGGCCATGTCCGTGCTCGTCGCGGGCATGACCGCCGAGCACAGCCTGGAGCGGATCACTGAGGGCGTGGCCGTGATCGCCGCGGGCGACCGCTCGGAGGTGCTGCTCGCGATGGTCACCGCGCACCGGGCCAACGGCTTCCCGTCGCTGGCCGGGATCATCCTCAACGGCGGGTACATGCCGCACCCGATGACCGCGGCGCTGGTCGACGGCCTCAAGCCCAACGTGCCGATCATCGCCGTCGAGCACGGGACGTACGAGACGGCGCGGCTGGCGGCGAAGACCCGCGGCCGCGTGGGGCCCGGCTCGGAGCGCAAGGTGGACCTCGCGATCGCGCTCACCGAGAAGTACGTCGTCTCGGACGCGCTGCTGGAGGCCCTGCAGGTCTCCAATCCGGGCGTCGTGACCCCGCAGATGTTCGAGTACAACCTCATCGCCCGGGCCCGCGCCGACCGCAAGCGCATCGTGCTGCCCGAGGGCGGCGACGACCGCATCCTCCGCGCCGCCGGCCGCCTGCTGCAGCGCGAGGTGGCCGACCTGACGATCCTCGGCCAGGAGTCGCGCGTGCGGGCCCGCGCCGCCGAGCTGGGCGTCGACCTCGGGAACACCGCCGTGATCGACCCCAAGCGCGCGACCGACCTCGTCGACAGGTTCGCGCAGGCCTACTACGAGCTGCGCAAGCACAAGGGGATGACGCTCGAGCGCGCCGCCGAGGCCGTGGTGGACGTCAGCTACTTCGGCACGATGATGGTGCATCTCGGCATGGCCGACGGCATGGTCTCGGGCGCGGCGCACACCACCGCGCACACCATCCGGCCGTCCTTCGAGATCATCAAGACCAAGCCGGGGGTCTCGACGGTGTCGTCGATCTTCCTGATGTGCCTGGCCGACAAGGTGCTCGCCTACGGCGACTGCGCCGTGGTGCCCGACCCGTCGGAGACGCAGCTGGCCGACATCGCCATCTCCTCGGCGCAGACCGCCGCCCAGTTCGGAATCGATCCGCGGGTCGCGATGCTCTCCTACTCGACGGGCGAGTCCGGCACCGGCGCCGACGTCGACAAGGTGCGCGCCGCCACCGCGCTCGTCCGCGAGCGATCGCCGGAACTGTTGGTGGAGGGCCCGATCCAGTACGACGCGGCCGTCGATCCCGGTGTCGCCGCGTCGAAGATGCCCGACTCCGCGGTCGCCGGCAAGGCCACGGTGCTGGTCTTCCCCGACCTGAACACGGGCAACAACACCTACAAGGCCGTCCAGCGCTCCGCAGGCGCCGTCGCGATCGGCCCGGTGCTGCAGGGCCTCAACGCCCCGATCAACGACCTCTCGCGCGGCGCGCTGGTCGAGGACATCGTCAACACCGTCGCCATCACCGCGATCCAGGCCCAGGCCTTCGCGGCGGAGCGCGCCGCGGGAGAGGGGCGGGCATGAGCGCCGTCGCGGGAACCGTCCTGGTCCTCAACTCCGGCTCGTCGTCGCTGAAGTACCAACTGCTGCACCCGGAGACGGGTGAGGTGGTGCACGGCGGCATCGTCGAGCGGATCGGCGAGACCGAGGTGCCCGACCACAAGGCCGCGCTGCGGCAGGTCTTCGAGGAGTTCGCCGGCCGCGGGCTCGACCTCACCGACGGTGCCGGCAGCCCGGCCGGGATCGCCGCCGTCGGCCACCGGGTCGTGCACGGCGGCCGCTCCTTCCACTCGCCCACGCTCATCGACGATCACGTGCTCGCCGAGATCCGGCGCCTCAGTTCGCTGGCGCCGCTGCACAACCCGGCGAACGCGCAGGGTATCGAGGTGGCGCGGGAGCTGCTGCCGGGGGTGAAGCAGGTGGCGGTGTTCGACACCGCCTTCTTCTTCGACCTCCCGCCCGCGGCCGCCACGTACGCGATCGACCGGGAGCTCGCCGCCGAGCACGCACTGCGCCGCTACGGTTTCCACGGCACGTCGCACGAGTACGTCTCGCAGCAGGCCGCGGCCTTCCTCGGCCGGCCGACGTCCGAGGTGGACCAGATCGTGCTGCACCTGGGCAACGGCGCCTCCGCCTCGGCGGTCCGCGGCGGCCGCGCCGTCGACACGTCGATGGGCCTGACGCCGCTCGAGGGCCTCGTCATGGGCACCCGCAGCGGCGACGTCGACCCGGGACTGGTACTGCACCTGGGCCGCTCGCTCGGCATGAGCATCGACCAGATCGACGACCTGCTCAACCGCCGCTCCGGGCTCAAGGGCCTCGCCGGGGAGAACGACTTCCGCGCGCTGGGCGCCCTCATCGAGCAGGGCGACGAGCACGCGAAGCTCGCCTACGACGTGTACATCCACCGCCTCCGCCGCTACATCGGTGCCTACCTCGTCGACCTCGGCGGGGCCGACGCGATCACCTTCACCGCCGGTGTCGGCGAGAACGCCGCGCAGGTGCGGGCCGACGCCCTCGCCGGACTGGAGCGCTTCGGCATCGTCGTCGATCCCGCGCGCAACACCGGTCGCGTCACCGAGCCCACCCGCATCTCGCCGGACGAGGCCCCCGTGGCCGTGCTCGTGGTCCCGACCAACGAGGAGCTGGCGATCGCCCGCGAGGCAGCGGCACTCTGATGCCCCTCGGGCGCGCGGTCGGGATCGAGGGCGACGGGGCCGATTACGGCTCCCCGCTCCTCGGCACCCGCACCGAGGGCGCCCGGGAGCGCAGGACCCGCACCGTCGCGCTGATCGCGTTCAGCTCGTCGGCCGCGACGCTCCTGGGCGGCGGCTTCGCTGCCATGCTCATCGTGGTGGGCATCCCCGAGCCCTCCGTGCAGCGGCCCGAGTTGCAGACCGTCAACACCGTGGCCGTGCCGTCGTACATCGCCGCGGGGCTCGTCATGGGGCACCTCTACACCTTCTGGCTGGTCTACCGTTCGCTGCGGTGGACCGGCGGCGAGGACCCGCCGACGCAGCAGGAGGCCGCCGATGCGCTGGCCCTGCCGCGGCGCCTGTACTGGTTCGAGATGCTCGCCTGGCTGTGCGCGGCGATCCTGTTCGGCTGGTTGTACGGCCGCGTCGACATGGATCTGGTGCCGAAGGTCTCGCTCGTCGTCCTCGGTGCCGGCCTCATGACCTCGGGCGTCGTGCGGGTCCTCACGGAGTTCAGCATGCGCCCGGTCACGGCGATCGCACTGCAAGTCACCCGTCCGGAGCCGCGGCACCAGAGCCTGCAGGGCCGGTCGCTGCGGCTGTGGCTGCTCGGCTCGGGGCTGCCCTTCCTCGGCGTCATCACCGTCGCGCTGTTCGCACTGTTCGAGCCCGCCGCCACGGTGCCCGGTATCGCGGTGAGCATGTGCGCCCTCGCGGCCGGCGGCTTCTTCTCCGGCATGACCTTCAACCTGCTCTCGTCCTCGCGGGTCTCCGCGCCGGTGAAGAGCGTGACCACCGGCATGCGCCGCGTGTCCGAGGGCCGCTACGACACCGAGGTCGTGGTCTACGACGGGACGTCGCTGGGGGACCTGCAGTCCGGGTTCAACGCCATGGCCGCGGGCCTGCGCGAGCGGGAGCGCGTGCGCGACCTCTACGCCCGGCAAGTGGGGGAGCAGGTCGCCCGCGCCACCATCGAGAGCGAACCCGAGCTGGGCGGCGTCGAGCAGACCGTCGCCGTGATCTTCATCGACCTCGTCGGCTCCACCGCCCTCGCCGCCGAGCGTCCCGCCGCCGAGGTCGTGCAGATCCTCAACCGGTTCTGCGGTGTCGTCGTCGCGGAGGTGAACAGCCGCGGGGGCCTGGTCAACAAGTTCGAGGGCGACGCGGTGCTCGCGATCTTCGGCGCGCCAGCCCCGCTGACCGACCCCGCGGGCGCCGCGCTCTCGGCGTCGCGGGCCATGATGCGGCGCCTCGCCCGCGAGGTGCCCGAGGTCCGCGCGGGCTGCGGCGTCACGTACGGCACCGTCGTCGCGGGATACGTCGGCGCCGCGGATCGCTTCGAGTACACCGTGATCGGCGACCCCGTCAACGAGGCCGCCCGGCTCTCGACCTACGCCAAGGCGGACCCGACGGTGCCGTGGGCGTCCGGCTCGGCCTTCGACGCCGCCGAGCCCGCCGAGCGGCGGCACTGGCGCGAGGGGCCGACCGAGGTGCTCCGGGGCCGCAACCAGCCGACGTGGATGTTCCTGGCCACGAGCTGATCCCGGGCGGGCGGTCAGGCGGTCAGGCGAAGGCGGGGAGCCGCGGGGGCAACTGCTGGAGCACCCACTCGATGGTCACCGGGTTCGGCATCGACATGGCGTTGCCGATGGTGCGGTCGATGGTCGTGACCCGGTTCTCGCGGCTCACGGCGAGGGAGCGGAACGCGGTGTCCTCGGCGACCTTGGTGCCGTAGTCGAGGTAGACGAGCGCGTCGAGGTCGAGGACGTTCACGCGCTCGGCGGGGATCTCGGCGAAGAACTTCCCGGTGGGGATCAGCGAGGACACCGCCTCGGGCAGGGTGAAGCCGAGCATCGTCAGCACCTGGCCGCGGCCGTCGCTGGTGGCGTAGGCGTAGAAGCCCCCGTCGGACTTGGGCAGGACGGTGGCGGCCGTCTTCCCGCGGTACTGCGGGTGCTGCTCCTGGGTCCGGCGGATCGTCGCCTGCGTCTTGGTGACCAGCGCGTCGCCCTGCGCCGCCCGGCCGACCCCGCCGGCGATCGCGCGGACCTGGTCCTCCCAGGGCACGCCCCAGGCGGAGAACTGCGCGGGCCGTCGGATCACGGGCGCGATCGCCTCGAGGCGCGAGAAGGTGGCGTCGTCGAAACCGGAGTTCACGGCGACGATCACGTCGGGCTTGGACGCGGCGAGGGTCTCGATGGCCTTGGTGTCCAGCTCGGTGCCGGTGCCCAGCAGCATCTGCGGGTTCTTGCCCTGCAGCAGCGGCTTCGCCCACTCGCCGACGGGCTCCTTGGCGTCCTGCGCCCACGGCGCGACGATCACCGGCACCACGCCGAGCGCGAGGAGCGTGTCCACGTCGCCCAGGCCCAGCGAGGCCACCCGCTGGGGCGCGGCCGGCGCCTCGCTCGCCGAGCTCGAATCGGAGCCCGACCCGCACGCCGCGAGGGCGAACGAGAGCAGAACCGCGAGCATTGCCGAGACCAGACGCATACCGCCCCTTCCTTGGAATGAAGGGCAGCCTATCATTACGGTTGTGACCCTATCTGCGACTGAGGAGGCCCCGTCCGGGGGCACCCCGCCCGGGCGGCCGGAATCGACCTCCGGCGCCGCTCGGCGCAAGCGCCGCCTGTTCGGGCTGGTCCTGCTGCTCGTGCTGCTGGCGGTGACCGTGATCGCCTCGCTCGCGATCGGCTCCCGCAGCCTCGCACCCTCGCTGGTGTGGGACGGCCTGTGGCACGACTACACCACCGGGCCGAATCCCGCGGATCCCGAGCTGAACCAGGCCGCGATCATCATCCAGACGCTGCGCGTGCCGCGGACCCTGCTGGCGCTCATCGCCGGCGCGGCGCTGGCGCTCGCCGGCGCGCTGATCCAGGGGCACACCCGCAATCCCGTCGCCGATCCCGGCTTCCTCGGCCTCACCCAGGGCGCCGCGTTCGCCGTGGTCTGCGCGACCTTCCTCGGCGGCCTCACCCAGCCGATCCAGTACGTCTGGTTCGCCTTCCTCGGCACCGCGCTCACGGCGATCCTCGTGTTCGGGCTCTCCAGCCTGGGGCGCGGGGTCGGCTCCCCGCTGACCCTGGTGCTCGCCGGCATGGGCGTGGCGATGTTCCTCAGTTCGATGACCTCCGCGATCGCGCTCAGCGACAACGCCTCGCTCGACACCCTCCGGTTCTGGAACGCCGGCGCCGTGGTCGGTCGCGGCTTCGACGTGATCGGCGTGGTCGTGCCGTTCATCGCCCTCGGCATGCTCCTCGCGCTCGCCAACGGACCGGCCGTGAACCTGCTCAACATGGGCGACGACGTCGCGAAGGGCCTGGGCCTGAACATCGGTCTCGCGCGCACCGTCGGCATCGCGTCCGTGACCCTGCTCGTCGGCGGTGCCACCGCGGCCTGCGGCAGCATCTCCTTCCTCGGGCTCATGGTGCCGCACATCGTGCGCTACTTCACCGGCCCCGACTACCGCTGGCTGCTGCCCTACTCGGCGCTCATGGGCGCCTGGCTGCTGCTGGCCGCCGACATCGTGGGCCGCGTGGTCGCGCGGCCCGGCGAGCTCGAGGTCGGCATCGTCGTGGCGCTCTTCGGCGCGCCCTTCTTCGTGGCTCTCGTCTGGTGGCGGAAGGCGGTCAAGGTATGAGCACCACCCTCGACACGGTCGACGAGCAGAGGCCGCCCATCCGGCCGGGCCTGCGGTTCGGGAACGTCGTCTCCTTCGTGTGGCGGCCGTGGCCCGTGGCCGTCACCCTGTTCCTCGCGCTGGTCGCGTTCGTCGCCTTCTGCGCGAGCATCCGCCTCGGCGCCTTCCCGATGACCTTCGGCGAGGTCCTCCAGGCCCTCGTCGGCACCGGCGACTCCACGACGCACTTCATCGTCATGGAGCTGCGCATGCCGCGCGCCCTCGTCGGGCTCCTCGTCGGCGCGGCTCTCGGCATGTCCGGCGCCATCGTCCAGTCGATCGCGCGGAACCCGCTGGCCAGCCCCGACATCCTCGGCGTCACCGCCGGCGCGGGCGTGGCCGCCGTCTTCCTCGTCACCTCGACCGGCACCCTCGCGGCCACCCTCAACAACGACGTCGGGCTGCCCGTCGTCGCGGTCACCGGCGGCCTCCTCACCGGCGGGCTGGTCTACCTCCTCGCCGTCCGCGGCGGCGTCGACGGCATGCGGCTGATCCTCGTCGGCATCGCCATCACGTTCCTCATGCGCGCGCTCGTCGACTGGATGCTGGTGCGCGCCGACATCCGCGACGTGGCCCGCGCGCAGACCTGGCTGGTCGGCTCGCTCGAGAGCCGCGACTGGTCGGACGTGTGGACCGCGGTCGGCCTCGGTGCGCCCGCCGCGGCGCTCGCGCTCGCCGCGGCCTTCCCGCTGCGGGCCGTCCAGCTCGGCGACGACGTGGCCCTCGGCCTCGGCGTGCGTCTCGGCCGCAACCGTGCGGTGCTGCTCATCGCTTCGGTGCTGCTCGCCTCCGCCGGCGTCGCCGCCGCCGGGCCGATCGGCTTCATCGCCTTCGTCTCGCCTCAGCTCGCGATGCGCCTCACCCGGCTGCCCACGCCGCCGCTGATCCCGTCGGCGCTCATGGGCGCGGCGCTCCTGTCCTGCGCCGACCTCGCCGCCCGCACGATGTTCTCCGTCGCGCTGCCCGTGGGCATCATCACCGCCGCCGTCGGCGGCCCGTTCCTCGTCTATCTCCTCGTCCGCCAGAACCTCAAGGGGGCCAAGTGACCACCACCGACACCGCGACGACGGCACCGTCGCGCCTGGGCGCCCGCAAGGTCACCTCCGGCTACGGGCAGGTGACGGTCCTCGACGACCTCGACCTCGACATCCCGTCCGGCGTGGTCACCACGATCATCGGACCCAACGGCTGCGGCAAGTCGACGCTGCTGCGCACCCTGGCCCGGCTGATCAAGCCCTCGTCCGGGCACGTGGTGCTCGACGGGAACGACATCGCCAAGCTCAAGTCGAAGCAGATCGCCACCACCATGGGCCTGCTCCCGCAGAGCCCGCTCGCGCCGGAGGGGCTCACCGTCGGTGACCTCGTGGCCCGGGGCCGGCACCCGCACCAGTCGTGGCTGCGGCAGTGGAGCTCCGACGACGCCGAGGTCGTCGACGCCGCGCTCGAACAGACCGGGGTGCGGGACCTCGCGGACCGCGCCGTCGACTCCCTCTCCGGCGGCCAGCGGCAGCGCGTGTGGATCTCCATGACCCTCGCGCAGGGCACCGACCTGCTGCTCCTCGACGAGCCGACCACCTACCTCGATCTCTCGCACGCGCTCGACGTGCTCGATCTCGTGGACGAGCTCAGCAGCCAGGGGCGGACCGTCGTCATGGTGCTGCACGACTTGAACCTCGCGATCCGGTACAGCGACAACATCATCGCCATGAAGGACGGTGCCGTGGTCGCCCAGGGCGCGCCGGCGGACGTCATCAGCGAGGAGATGCTGCGCGAGACCTTCGGGCTCCATTCCACAGTGATCGACGACCCGGTCGCGCCCGGCCGGCCGTGCATCATCCCGATCGGCGCCCGCCGCACCGGTGGGGCGTGAGGGCGCCGCCGCACCGATCGACGAGCTTGCGATCGCAAGCATCTCCCGTCTAGTCTTCGCGTGATCGAGGTCCGATTCGACGCGTGAGGACGGTGCATGGGGTCCACGAGCTTCTCCCGGCGGACCGCACTGCGCGCCGCGATGATCGCCGCACTCGGCGCCGGCACGGCGCGGACCGCGGGGTCCGCCGGGGCCGACCCGATCACCATTCCGCTGCCACCCTTCCCCGGCGGCCTGGGGCCGATCCCGCAGCCGCCGTCGAACTCGCCGCTGGTCACGTCATCGCCACCGCTGCGGCCCTACGTCGACGATCTGTGGGTGCCTCCCGCCCACCGGTCGGGCGCCGAGCTGACCGCGCGCGCCGTGCGGCACCGCTACCACGCGGATCTGCCGCCGACCCGCGCGTTCGGCTACGGCGATCACATCCTGGGGCCGACGATCACCGCCCACTCCGGCGAGGAGCTCGCCCTCTCCTTCGGCAACCGGCTCGGCGAGCACCCGCTCGCGGAGTACGTCGACGAGTCGATGATGGCGACCACCGGCGCGGACCGGACGGATCCCCGCACCACCGTGCACCTGCACGGCGCTCCGACCGCGCCCGCATCGGACGGCTTCCCGACGATCTGCTGGCGCCGGAACGGTATGCAGCACAACCGGTACGGGAACCGCCAGGAGGCCGCGACCCTCTGGTACCACGACCACGCCGTCGGCATCACCCGACTCAACGTGCAGGCCGGCCTCGCGGGCGTGTACCTGGTGCGCGACGCCCACGACACGGGTGAGGCGGACAACCCGCTGGGCCTGCCGGCGGGCGAGCGGGAACTGCCGCTGGTACTGCAGGACCGCACGTTCAAGACCGACGGCTCCCTGGAGGCGCGGCAGTTCAACTTCCTTCCGCACGACATGAACCAGGCGGGCCAGCTCGGCGACGTGGCGGTGGTGAACGGCGTCGCCTGGCCGCGGCACCGAGTGGCGCGCGGGCTGTACCGGCTGCGCGTCGTGCTCGGCGCGAACAGTCGCGTGTTCCGGCTGCAGTTCTCGAACTCGATGCGATTCTGGGTGATCGGTGGCGATCAGGGCCTGCTCGACGCGCCGCAGGCGGTGCGGTCGATCACGATGTCGCCGGGCGAGCGCGCCGATCTCCTCGTCGACTTCGGCTCCGCCGACGGCGGCGCGGTGGACCTCATGAACACCGCCGAGAACTCGATCGGCAACGCGCTGTTCATGGTGCCCACGCTGCGCAGGATCATGCGCTTCCACCTGTCCGGGCCCCGCGAGCGCGCGCGAGTCCCAGAAACGCTGCGCGGCGGTCCCCGGCGGCCGCCCCGCCTGCCCGCGCCGGTGCGGCCGGCTCGGCGCCGTACCGTGACCCTCGGCTGGGACCTCGCCACGGCGACCTCGTCGATCGTGCCGCTGCGCGCGCTCATGCTCATCAACAATCTCGACTTCATGTCCGACGACGTCGACGTCGCGCGGGCCGGCACCGTGGAGCGCTGGGACATCGTGAACAGCCTTCCCATCGAGCACCCGATCCACCTGCACCTGGCCGTGTTCCGCGTCATCGAGCGGCACCGTCTCGACTCCGCGCGGTACTTCCTCAGCGCGCCGCCCCCGGCGCACGTGGGCACCCGGTGGTCGCCGGCACCGTCGCGCGACATGCTGAGCCGACGGACCGGCCCCGAGCCGTGGGAGCTGGGCTGGAAGGACACCGTCCTCTGTCCGGAGGACAGCGTCACCAGCATCCTGGTGTACTGGCCGACGGTGGAGCAGTTGGGGTTCGACCCCGACGCGCCGATCCCCGTCCCGCACGACGCCGAGGTCGCCGGCGCCCACCACGGCGCCGCCGCGCACAGCGGACACGGTGGTGGTGCGCGACCCGAGGTGCGCGGTTACGTATGGCACTGCCACAACCTCGACCACGAGGATCACGACATGATGCAGCGGATCCGGTTGCAGCACCACTGATCCCGGCTCTCGTGGCGGGCGGCCTCAGAAGAGCGTGCGGGGGCGGATCGCGTTCGCCAGGTCCACCAGCGCGTGCCGCTGCCGCTTGCGTTCGGCGAGCGCGGCGATGTCGCGCAACGACTTCTCCGTCGCCTTGCGCAGGCCCCGCTCGGTGAGTGCGTGATCGAGCAGCGTGCGGGTGCCGTCGAGGCGCCCGTGCTGGTTGCGGTGCTGCACCCAGCCGAGCGCCACCCCGAGCACCAGGGCGCGCAGTTGCAGCCGCCGGAACTCGGATTTGGGCAGGGTGCGCACGCGCCGCGCCGCCTCGTGCAACTGCGCCTCCGTGACGTCCGCCAGATCGCGGCCGTGCACCAGCGCGACCACGGACGAGCACAGCGCGTTGTGGTAGTGCCGGCTCGTCGACGGCACCTGGTCGAGGATCTCCACGGTGCCCACGACGTCGCCGGCCGCGCGGCGCATCCGGGCGGCGCCGAACGCCGCGGAGATGATGCCGCGGTCGGTGCGCCACACGTTCTCGTACCGGCACCGCGCCCGGTCCAGCCATCCGTCGGGATCGGATTCGCCGGAGACGTAGCAGAACTCGGCGGCGACGGCGGCGGCCAGCTTCGGTGCGGCCTCGCCGGGCGCCTGGTCGGTCACCGTCTCGAAGTAGTCGTAGGCGGCGGCGTAGTCGCCCTGCATGAGGGCCGTCTCCGCGCGGTACCAGGTGACCTGCCAGCGGTGCGGCTCGCGGGAAGCCAGCGAATCGAGCAGCGTCGTGGCCGCATCCACCTCGCCCAGCTCCAGGTGCGCGCGGGCCTCCGCGAGATCGATCTCGACCGTGCCCGCCATCGCCTCGCGCAGCTCGGCGAGCGAGTCGAGGATCTGGGTGGGGTCGCTGCGCATCGTCAGCGCGAGGACGCCCGCTGCGGGGTCGGACGGGTTGGCGATCGGGATCGGCAGCGCCGCCAGCACTTCCGGTGCACGCAGCCGGTCGTCGTGCACCTCGGGGTCGGGGTCCACGGCCCGCAGCATCAGCTCGACGCCGAAGGTGGAACGCTGCGGCGTGAAGACCACCGACAGCCCGGGGCGGGGCTCGCCGGACTTGGTGGACAAGCATTCCCGGAGTACGCCGAGCAACTGGTCGGTGAGCTCCGCGGCCGAGCCGAAGCGCTCGTCCGGGTCCTCCGCCGTGGCCTTCACCAGCAGCCGGTACAGCGAGTTGTACTTCGCGAGGGTGTCGTCGTCGGTGGGGGAGGGTAGACCGTCGACGTACCGGCCCCCTTCCATCGGCACGTTCGCGACCAGGACCGCGAGCGTGCGGCCCACCGTGTACACGTCCGAGGCCACCGACGGCCCGGTCTTCGCGATCTCCGGAGCCTGGAATCCCGGTGTGCCGTAGATGTACCCGTAGCCGCCGAGCGGGGCGACGGCGCCCAGGTCGATGAGCTTGACGTCCTCCTCGCTGATCATGATGTTGTCGGGCTTGAGGTCGTTGTACGCCAGCCCCAGGCTGTGCAGGTAGCCGAGGGCGGGGAGCACCTCGAGGATGTAGGCGATCGCCTGCTCGACCTCCACCTTGGCGCCCGCGTCGCCCGCCGCGGCGGCCTCGGTCAGGATGTCCTTGACCGTCTTGCCCGGCACGTACTCCATGACGATGTAGCCGATCTGAGTGCCGTCCGGATCGGGGTGCTCGACGAAGTTGTAGATCTTGACGATCGACGGGTGCGTCATCTCGGCCAGGAACCGTCGTTCCGAGACCGCGACGGCCTGCGCCTGGGCGTCGCCCGAGTTGAGCAGGCCCTTGAGCACGACGGGCCGGTCGACCACGTTGAGGTCGGTGGCCAGGTAGATCCAGCCCATGCCGCCGTGCGCGATCGCGCCCTTGATCTCGTACTGGTCGGCGACTATGTCGCCGGGTTTGAGCGCGGGCTCGAAGGAGAACCGGGCGCCGCAGTGCGGGCACGAGCCGATGAGCTGGCCGGGCTCGCCGTCGTGCGCGCGGCCGACGGGCTTGCGGCAGTTCCAGCAGTACCGCTTGCCCTCCGCGATGATCGGGTTGGTGCGGATCGCCTCCGACGGGTCGACCTCGGTGATCCGCGGGATCTCGACGAGGCCGCCGCCGACGCGGCGCCGCGCCGCGACACGGGTGGTGCTCGCGGTGCGAACGGGGCCGTTGCCGAACCGCGGCGTGGCCTCGGTCGCCACCGCCGGGGCGGGCGGCGGCACCGTCGTCACCTGGGTCCCGACCGGCGGGGGCTCGGTGTCGTCGAACAGGTCGACCATCGGCGAACCGACGGTGCCCTGCTCCTCGTCGTCGTCCTCGAAGGCGACCACCTGGGCCTGTGTGTGCTCGGATTCGTCGACGTCGTCAGTCATCGTGCATCACCCCTCGTACCTCGCCGCCGGCGCCGACCAGACCTGGCCGAGCGACGGTGCGAACCACTGGTTGTACAGGCGCATCCACGTCCCGTCGAAGGCCATCCGTAGAAGCACCCCATTGATGAAACGCACGAGGTCGGTCCGGTTCTTCCCGACGCCGACCGCGTAGTACTCGAGCCCCATCGACGGCCCGGTGATGGTGAGGTTCGGATCCTGGTCCTCGAGCCCGGCGAGGATGGCGTCGTCGGTGGAGATCGCGTCGACCTGCGACTGCTGCAGCATCACCAGGCAGTCGGACCACGAGTCCGAGGCCACGACGGTGGCGCTCGGCACCAGTCGCCGCACGCGGTCGAGCGACGTGGTGCCGCGGACCTCGCACACCCGCCGACTGGAGAGGTCGCCGACGGTGTTGATCGGCGCGCCCCGCGGCGCGAGGATGCGCTGCTGCGCGATGAAGTAGGTGGCCGAGAAGGCCACCGACTTCGCCCGGTCGCAGGTCGCCGACATGGTCTTGACGACGACGTCGACGGTGCCCTCCTCCAGGGCCTTCTGGCGGTCCGCGGTGGAGAGGATCCGGAAGTGGATGCGGTCGGGGTCGCCGAAGATCGCGGCGGCGATCTGGTGGGCGATGTCGGCGTCGAAGCCCTTGATCTCGCCCGTGATGGGGTCGCGGAACGAGAGCAGGTTGGAGCCGATGTCGATGCCCACCACCAGGCGGCCGCGGTCCTGGATGTCGGCCATCGTCGTGCCCGGCACCATCTGCCCAGGCGCCGGCAGGCCCGACGGGGACGGCGTGGTCGTGCACATCGACACCTCGGGCGGGATCGGGGCGTCGGTGGGGACCACGGCGCCCGAGCCGGGGACCGGCTGCACGACCGCGGTGACCGCGTCGCCGGGTGCCTCGGGTGCGGAGACCACGCAGCCCGTCGACGCCAGCGCGACGGTCAGCGCGAGGGCGATTCCACTGAGTGTGCGGCGGCGCATCATCGGTACTCCCTGACCCGGGGGTAGAAGCCCGCAGCGACCCCGGCGGCGGCGAGCACGCAGAGGATGAACGCGCCCGGGCCGGAGAAGGCGATCGCGAAGCGGGCGGTGTTGACGTTGTCGCGGTAGAGCGTGCGCGCCCGGTCGATCGCCGCGGTGAGGTGCCCGTCGAGCGAGCGGTAGGCGACCGCCGCGGAGCCGGGGTCGGTGCCGATGGCGACGCGCGTCGCGCCGAGGTAGTCGCCGGTCGCCTCGCGCGCGGCGATCTGCTGGTGCGCGGTGACCCAGCGCTGCGCGTCGGCGCGCGCCGCCTCGACCGCGGCCGCGATCTGCGGATCGGAGTCGCCGACCGACTTCAAGTCCTCCTCCGCGGCCTGCAGGGTCTCGGCGAAGGCCGACGCCGGAACGCCGCGCCCGGCGCCGCGCTGCACGAGGCCCATCGTCTCCATGGAGCGGGCCTTCTGCGTGAGGGTGCGGGCCTGGGAGAGCGCGTCGACCGCCGCCGTGCCGCGCTGTTCGGCGCGGAGCGAATACGTCGACGACGTCAGGCCCGCGACCACCACCCAGGTCATCGCGATGGCGAGCGCGGCGGCCGCCACGACGAGGCCGCGGTTGACCCGTCGCTGCGTGCGCCGCGCGAGGTACTGATGGGTGAGCAGGACCGAGGCGAGCGCGATGCCCAGCACGCCGTAGATCGCCCACGGCGGCGAGGCGAACTGGTCGTGCGTCCGGCGCAGGTTCTCCGTCTCCTCGCGGTAGAAGCTCTCCGCCGCGGGGAGCAGGGTGTCCTGCATGAGGGTGGACGCGGTCGCGAGGTAGGCGGCCGCGACCGAGTTGTCGAGCCGGTTGTTCGTGCGCGCGGTCTCGACCAGTCCCGTGTACACGGGCAGGTTCATCGCGAGGGTGTCGAGGTTGTCGTGGGCGCGGCCGTCGTCGGCGGGCAGGCTCGTCGCGGAGGTGATGAGCGCCTTCCCCGCGGTGGCGAGGGCGATGCTGTAGCTGCTCTGGATCTCGTCCGACGGGAGGCCGCCCGCGACGAAGGCGGCGTTGGCGGACTCGTTGGCCGCCGAGAGGGAGCTGTAGAGCACCTGCGCCGCGTGTGCTCGGGGCTCGTAGTCGGCGAGGTTCTGCTGGAGCACCTCCGTGCGGGAGAGCTGCGCCGCGGACGTGAACCAGCCGGCGAACAGACACATCGTGATGAGCACGAGGGCCATCGAGACCAGCTTGCCGGGGCTCGAGGTGAAGAACTCCCGCAGCTCGGCGAAAACCGAGGATTCCGGGAAGGATCGGAGGCGCAGGGACGACAGCTGCCGATTCTTCGACGCCTGGGCTGTCACCGTCTGCTCCTTCCCTCAGTTGCACCCTTCGGCCGGGGTCGGGCCACTGCGGACTTCGTGCCTCCGACCCTATCGCGCGGGGCCCTCCCGCAGACGAGATGACGCGCAGAGTCGTCGCCCCGAGTGGCCCTCGTTCGGCTACGGTGGGTGTCGTGTTGGGTGACGGGAACGGCTGGGTCCGCGACCCGGACGGTTCCCGGTTCTGGGGCCGGTTCGGCGCCGCGGGTCTGTTGGCTCTGTCGCCGGACGAGAGCCGGGTGTTACTCCAGCACCGCGCGTGGTGGAGCCACCAGGGCGGCACCTGGGCGCTGCCCGGTGGGGCGCGGGACTCGCACGAGTCCGCCGCCGACGCCGCGCTCCGCGAGGCCTTCGAGGAGACGGGCCTCCCGCCCACCTCGCTCGAGGTGCTCTCCGAGGTGGTCACCGCCCGCTCGCAGGTCGGCTGGACCTACACGACGGTGCTCGCCCGCCTCGTCGAGCCGCGAGATCTCGTGCCCAACGAGGAGTCCACGGCGCTGGAGTGGGTCGCGCTCGGCTCAGTCACCGACCGCAAGCTGCACCCCGCGTTCGCCGCAGCCTGGCCGGATCTCCAGGTCCAGGTCCGTGCCCTCGCGGACGACTAGCTCGGCCGCTCGGTCTCCCGCTCCGCTCCCCGCGCTCCCTAGCGGGGCGGCCACCTCCCCATGTCCATGGACACGGGGAATGCACGACACGCGAGGGTGCTGAACGTCCCGCTAGGGAGGGCCACGGCTCAGCCGGCGGTGAGGGCGGCCGTGAGGGCGCGGGCGGCGGCTTCGGGGTCGTCGGCGGCGGTGATGGCGCGGACCACCACGATGGCGTCGGCACCCGCGGCCGTCACCTCGGGCACGCGGGGCAGGTCGATGCCGCCGATCGCGAACCACTTCCGCGCGGGCGCGGCCGCGGCGGTCTCGCGGACGAGCGGCAGGCCCGGGGCGGTGCGGCCCGGCTTCGTCGGCGTCGGCCAGCACGGGCCGGTACAGAAGTAGTCGACGCCCTCCTCCGCTGCGGCCGCGCGCGCCTGGGCACCGTCGTGCGTGGACCGGCCGATCACCACGTCCGGCCCGACGATCTGCCGGGCCACCGGCACGGGTAGGTCGTCCTGCCCGAGGTGCAGCACGTCCGCCCGGGCCGCGAATGCGACGTCGGCGCGGTCGTTCACCGCGACCAGCGCGCCGTGGTCGTGTGCGATCTCCCGCAGCTGCGCGACGATGTCGATCTCCTGCGCCGCCTCGAGCGCCCCGAACTCGCGCTCGCCCGCCGACCCCTTGTCCCGCAGCTGCACGATGTCGACGCCGCCGCGCAGCGCCGCGGCGACGAACTCGGCCAGGTCGCCACGCTCGCGGCGGGCGTCGGTGCACAGGTACAGGGAGGCGGAGGCGAGGCGCTCGCGGGGGGAGATCATGGCCCCAGCGTAGGCCCGGCGGAGTAGGCTGGACGACGTACACACGGGAGCTCCCGCCGCGGGGCTGAGAGTGGGGCACGTCGCGCCCCTGACCGTCAGACCTGATCCGGGTAATGCCGGCGAAGGAAGGATCTGTTCGCGTGAAGAAGACTGTGACCGTTGTGGGCGGGGGCACCGTCGGCCTCACCGTCGCCTGGACCCTGGCGCGGCACGGGAGCACCGTCACCGTCGTCGATCCCCAGCCGGGGTCGGGGGCCTCCTGGGTGGCCGGGGGCATGATCGCCCCGTACTCCGAGGCGTGGCCCGGCGAGGAGGGGCTGTTCCGGCTCGGCGTCGAATCCCTGGGCCTGTGGGAGGGTTTCGCGCGCGACCTCCAGCCCTTCGCCGACGGTCCGCTGGTCACGTCGCGCGGCGCCGTGCACCTCGCCGTCGACGACGGGGACGCCGCCGACCTGGAGACCATCGCCACGGCCGTCGGCGACCCCGCGCTGTTCGGGCCGCTGCGCCCGTCGGCCGCGGCGCGCGCGGTTCCCGGTGCGGCGCCGCGGATCCGGGCCGCCGCGACGGCGCCGGAGGAGATCTCCGTCGACAACCGCCTCGTACACCGGGCACTCCGCGCTGCGTGCACGACCGAGGGCGTGACCTTCCGGGCCGAGTCGGTGGACGGCGCCGCCGCCCTCGACGACCTGCCCGGCGACGCCGTGATCGTCTGCGCCGGATCCGATTCCGCCGCGCTCGCCCCCGAGCTCGGGGTGCGGCCCGTGAAGGGCGAGGTGGTGCGGCTGCGGCGCGGACCGACGTGCCTGCCACCCCCGGAAGTGACGGTGCGCGCCCGGGTCCGCGGCCGGCAGGTGTACGTCGTCCCCCGGGCGGACGGCGTGGTCGTGGGCGCCACGCAGTACGAGAACGACCACGATCTCGGCGTGCGCATCGGGCCCGTGGTGGAGCTGCTGGACGACGCCTTCACCGTGCTGCCCTTCCTCCGCGAATACGAGTTCGTGGAGGTCACCGCTGGCCTGCGGCCCACGACGGCGGGCAACGTGCCCGTGATCGCGCCGCTCGGCGGCCGCGTCTTCGCGGCGACGGGGCACGGCCGCAACGGGCTGCTCCTCGCACCCGTGACGGGGCTGCGGGCGGCGGATATGGTTCTGAAGCAGGAGGTGCAGGCATGGAGCTGACGGTGAACGGCGACGACCGGCAGGTGCTCGACGGGACGTCGGCGCACACGCTGCTCGACCAACTGGGGCTGCCGGACAAGGGCGTGGCGATCGCGGTGAACGGCGCGGTGCACCCGCGGTCACGGTGGGACGAGGCGTTGCCCGCGTACGCCGACGTCGAGGTGCTGACGGCGGTCCAGGGTGGCTGATCGCGATCCGCTGGTCATCGCGGGGCGGGAGTTCGGCTCGCGGCTCATCACGGGCACCGGCGGTAGCGCCAACCTCGAGCACCTGCGGGCCGCGCTCGTGGCGTCCGGCACCGAGCTGACCACCGTCTCGCTGCGCCGCACGAGCCTGGCGGAGGGCGGCGGCGTCCTCGGGACCATTCGGGAGTTGGGCATCATGCCGCTGCCCAACACCGCCGGCTGCCTGGGCGCCGCGGAGGCGGTGCTCACGGCGCAGCTCGCCCGCGAAGCGCTGCACACGGATTGGGTCAAGCTCGAGGTGATCGGCGACGAGCGGACCCTGCTGCCCGACGCGGTGGCCCTCGTGGAGGCTGCGGAGGAACTGGTGGCCGACGGCTTCACCGTGCTGCCGTACACGAACGACGACCCGATCCTCGCCCGGCGCCTCGCCGACGTGGGCTGCGCCGCGGTCATGCCCGCGGGCTCCCCGATCGGTACCGGCCTCGGGATCCTCAACCCGCACAACATCGAGATGATCGTGGCCCAGAGCCCCGTGCCGGTGATCCTGGACGCCGGGATCGGGACCGCGAGCGACGCGGCGCTCGCGATGGAACTCGGTTGCGACGCCGTGCTTCTCGCCTCTGCCGTGACCCGCGCCGCCGACCCGGAGGCGATGGCCACCGCGATGCGGCTCGCCGTCGAGGCAGGCAGGCTCGCCCGCGGGGCGGGCCGGATCCCGCAGCGCCGCTGGGCGGTTCCCTCCTCCCCGATGGACGGCCGCATGGCCGGCGCGACGGGCTCCCGTGGCCGGGCGTGATCCGGCCCGACAGCCGGACGGGGCGTCGGCGGCACCGTCGGGACGGATCCGCCGCAGCGCGCAGATCGGCGGCGTCGCGGTGCGGCACGCCGCCCGGACCGCGGGCACCCTGGCCGCCTCGCGGTTCCGCGACGAGCAGGCCGACCGCGACGCCCGGGACGCGACGATCCTCGCCCTCGCCGACGATCTGGTGACGGTGCTCGGCGGCATGCGGGGCGCCGCGATGAAACTCGGTCAGCTGCTGGCGGTCATCGACATCGGCATCACGGAGCCGTCGGCGCGGGAGGCCTTCGCGGACCGGCTCAAGCCGCTGTTCCAGGCGGCCCCGCGGTGGACCGACGCCGCCATGATGAAGGTCCTGGACCAGGAACTGGGGGACCGGCGCGGGCGGATCGCCCGGCTCGAGGGCCCGATCGCCTCCGCGTCGATCGGGCAGGTCTACCGCGGAGTCCTGGACGACGGCCGGGACGTGGCCGTGAAGATCCAGTACCCGCGGGTCGACGCGATGGTCCGGGCGGACCTGAAGAACATGCGGTTGCTGCTCAAGGTGTTGGGCAGGTACATCCCGGCGTCGAACGCCGCAGCGCTGTCCGAGGAGATCGCGCGGCAGGTGCTCGCCGAACTGGATTTCGCGGCCGAGCTCCGACACCACCGGTACTTCGCCGACCTCTTCGCGGGCCATCCGGGCATCGCGGTGCCGCAGCCCGTGGACGAGCTGTGCAGCGACCGGGTCCTGGTGACCGAGTTCCTCGTCGGCGAACCCTTCGCGGCGGCCGCGGCACTGGACCAGGACAGGCGTAATCGGATCGGCGAGGCGGTCTACCGCTTCTACTGCGGGGAGATGTACCGCACCGGGCGGTTCTGCGCGGACCCGCACCCGGGCAACGTGCTCGTGCTGCCGGACGGTCGAGCCGGATTCGTGGACTTCGGGATGACGGTGCACCTGACCGACGAGGAGCACGCCTTCGAGCGGGACCTGTTCACCTCGCTGCTCCGCGGCGACACCGCGCGGGTGCACACCCTCGCCGTGCAGGCGGGATTCATCGGCCGGCCGGACCTCATGGACGCCGGCGACCTCGCCGAGTACATCGACCACGTCGTCGGATGGCACTTGCACGACGGCGAGGTGACCATCACGCCCGAGACCGCGCGGGACGCCGTGATCGCGGCGACGCTCCCCGCCGGAGGCTTCTTCGACAAGTTCGAGGGCCAGATGCTGCAGGCCGAGCACGCCCTCGGCCGCCGCACTGACATGTCGACGGTGGCGCTGCTCGGCGAACTCCGCGCGACGGGGCCGTGGCGGGCGATCGCCTGCGAGGTCCTGGGACTGGACGGCCCGGCGACACCGATGGGCGTTGCCATCGCAGAGTGGCGCGACCTGCGCGGAACGGATGCGGGATAGAATCTTCAACCATGTCGGTATCGGAGTCGGGCGTCGAGGAGGCCCCCAGGCCTCGTCGCGGCCGTCCGCCGTCCGTGGGGCTCGCCGAGCGTCGCCGCGAGCAGCTGACGGACGCCGCCTTCACCGTCTTCGCGGAGCAGGGTTACGAGCAGGCCTCGGTCGCCGACATCGCCAAGCGCGCGGGAATGGGGCAGGGCACGCTGTACCGCTACGTCGAGGGCAAGCGCGAGCTGCTCGACCTCGTCTTCGACCGCTGCGTCGACGAGTTGATGACCGCCATCGCGCCGGACCGCGTGGTCGAGGTGTCCGCGGGCGGAGACCTCGAGGCCACCGAGCGGATGGTCGAAGACGTCGCCGCGCGGCTGTTCGACCTCGTCGACTCGCGGCCCGACATCCTCAAGGTGGTCATGGTGCAGTCCGGCACCGTCGACGAGGAGCTCCGCTTCCGGATCCAGGGCCTGTACCAGACTTTCGATGGGATGATGGGCCGCGCGCTCGGCCACGCCCGCGAGCGCGGATGGATCGTGACCCGCACCGAGGACCCGGAGGCAGAGACCGTCCAACTGGGCCGGCTCCTCCCCGCGCTCGGTGTGCCCGGCCTCGTCATGGCGCTGACCGGCGCCGACAGCGCCGAGCGGCGGCAGGCCTACGTGCGATCCGCCGTCCGGATGTCGGCCAGCGGCATCCTGGCCGACGATGCCCGGTCGACGTTGCCGGTTCTGGCACCGTCGGGCGAGGGCGATTCCGCGCCGGAGGCCCCGCAGGACACGGTCGCCGGCCGCTCCGCCGAACTGCTCGACGCCGCGATCGCCGAGTTCGTGGAGAAGGGCTACGCGGCGGTCGGGGTCCGCGAGATCACCGAACGCGCCGGCGTCAGTCACGGGACTTTCTACAACTATTTCGACAGCAAGCGGCACATGCTCACGGTGCTGGTCGAGCGGAGCCGGGAGGGTGTCCTGGGCCGGCTCGACGCCGTCGTGGCGGATCCGCCCGCGGGCACGGTGGAGGCCCTCCAGGCCGCGGTGTTCGAGCTGAATCGCGATGTGCTCCAGGATGTCGCGGCGCGCCTGGACGAGTTCCGCTTCCTCGCGCTCGAGGTGCCCGGCGTGGACGTCGAGGCCTTCGACACCTACCTGGCGCTGTACCGCGAGGCGACGTCGCGGTTCGTGGCGATCCTCAGTGGCGCGTCCGCGGCGGGCCTGGTGCACGAGAGTCTCGACGTCGGCGACATCGCGGAGGTCTGGCTGGGTTACATGCTCGGCGCCGCCGCGGCCATGGTCAGCGATGTCGACGTGACGAGCCCCGCCGAGAGCGCTCGCGTGGTCACGAATCTGCTTCTCGGCGGCGCCCGTACGGAGTGAGCGGCTAGACGGTGGCGAGGTCCTCGCCGGGCTGCGCGTCGTCGCGGTCCGCGCTCGCGGTCTCGACGATGTCGTGGTCCTTGGTCTCGACCATCAGGTAGCAGCACAGCACGCTCACCCCGGACAGCCCGGCCAGCATGAAGCCGACCCACAGCTGGTTGCCGTCGGCGACCCACTTCGCCGCGATCAGCGGCGGGATCGCGCCGCCGAGGATGCCGGCGAGGTTGTAGCCCAGGCCGGCGCCGGTGTAGCGGTAGCGCTCGTGGAACATCTCGGGCAGCGCGGCGCCGGCGGGGCCGTAGGCGATGCCGAAGATGATCAGCGTGCCGATCAGGCCGACGGCGTACATCGGCAGGCTCTTGGTGTCCAGGATCGGGAACAGCACGAGCGACCACACCACGGCGAGGGCGCACGAGGTCATGATGACCTTGCGGCGGCCGATCTTGTCGGAGTAGACGGCCGACGCGGCGATCGCGAGGCCGAAGAAGACGGCGCCGGCCATGCCCATCGCCAGCACCGTGGTGCGCGGGAAGCCGAGGTTCTTGGTCGCGTAGTTCGTGAGGAACGCGGTGCCCATGTAGAACAGCGAGAACAGCGAGGCCAGCGCCCCGGCGGCGATGAGGATCTCCTTCCACTGGAAGCGGATCGCATCCAGGAAGGGCAGCTTGGTGCGGTTGATCTCGCTCATCGCGCGCTTGCGGACCTCGGTGAAGACGGGGGTCTCCTCGACGGTCAGTCGCACCCACAGGCCGACGAGCACGAGCAGGGCCGACATCAGGAAGGGGATGCGCCAGCCGATGGTCATGAAGGCGCTCTCGGCGTTCTTCGTATCGCCGGCGGTCAGCGTGAACAGCAGGAACGTGCCGCTGGAGAGGAAGAACGCGAACGACGGGCCCAGCTGCGGGAACATCGCGTACAGGCCGCGCTTGCCCTTCGGTGCGTACTCGGCGGTGAGCAGCGTGGCGCCGGCCCACTCGCCGCCCACGGCGAAGCCCTGAAGGAAGCGCATCACCACGAGCAGCACCGGCGCGAGCGTGCCGATGCCGTTCGGGAACAGCCCGAAGACGCCGGTCTCGCTGCCGGGGAGCAGGCCGATCATCACCGTCGCTGCGCCCATGATCAGCAGCGTCCACACCAGGGTGCGCTTGCGGCCGATCCGATCGCCGAAGTGGCCGAACAGGATCGCGCCCACCGGGCGGGCGAAGAACGCCACCGCGAAGGTCGCGAACGAGGCCAGCGTCGCGACGCCGGGGCTCATGTTCGAGAAGAAGATGGTGGGGAACACCAGGGCGGCGGCGGTGCCGTAGATGAAGAAGTCGTAGAACTCGATCGTGGTTCCGATCGAGCTCGCCATCGCCACCCGGCGGAGCCGGGCTTTCGGGACGACGGGGAGGTCGGGTGCGCTCACAGGGGCTCCTCGGGGTCGGTGGACCCCACGAACGGTAGTGATGGCGGTCACATCGGCGGTACCCCCGAAAGGGGGTAGTCGGTCCGACGGTGCGCGGTCGCCCGTCCGGCGGTGCTCCCGGCGCTACGGCAGGAGGCCGAGGCTCCGGGCGCGGGTGACCGCCTCGAACCGGGTGCGGGTCCCCAGCTTCTGCCCGGCGCTGCGCAGGTAGGCTTTGACGGTCTCGGCGCTGATCGAGAGGCGTTGTGCCACCTCGGCGTTCGTGCAGCCGAGCGCCACGTGGGCGAGCGCGTCCAGCTCGCGCGCGGTGAGCGGGCGCTCGGGGCGGGCGGCATCGTCGGCCGGGCGGCCGAGGTCGGTGATGCGGCCGCACGCCGATTCCAGGCGCGAGCGGACGGCACCGTCGGTGATCTCCCCGGCGAGCGCGCGGAGCTCGGAGAAGACCTCGCGCAGGAGCTCCCGGTCGACGCCGCCGAGGGCGGACCGTTCCGCCGCAGCGGCCTCGGCGAACTGCATCCGCCGCGCGACCTCGTCGCGCACGCGCAGCTCGTAGGCGAGGTCGCGGACGGTGTGCGCGACGGCGCCGAGGATGGTGTCGCCGAACGTGGACTGCCGGCGGTCGGCGGCGTAGAAGACCGCGCGCACGATGCCGTTCACCGCGAGCGGTACCGCGACCATGGAACGCAGCCCCTCGGCCTGCACGTGCGCCTGGTAGTGCTGGGTGATGCCGGCGGTGCCGTAGTCGGCCACGGCGGTGGGGCGCCCGGTGCGCAGGACGTGCCCGCCCAAGCCCGCGCCGCGCGCGACCGGAAGGCCGTTGAGGGCCGGGGTGCGCAGGCCGACGCCGCCGTCCAGGATCACGTGGTCGTCATCGACCAGGCCGACGAAGGCCACGGGAAGTTCTGTGCGCGTACGAATGGTTCGGAGGGCGGACCTGGTCGCGTCGGCGTCGATCGTGCTGGCGGTCATCGGTCTCTCCGGGCGGTCGCAGCGGGTGATTCATCATCGCATGACCGGTTCGTCCGTGTGACGGGAACCACAGCCGGACGGGTCAGCAGGGCGCCGCCGGCAGGGCCCCGAGCTGCGCGCGGAGCGTCTCCGCGAGGCGGGTGAGGGCCGCCCTGCCCGACGCGAACCCGCCGTCCGCGGGGCGCGCGGAGAGCATCACGCCGGTGTAGCCGCGGGCGGTCTGCACGACGGCGAGCTGCCGCACGACGTAGGCCCCGTCGGTGCCGGGGCCCCAGCCGCCCTTGACGCCGACCGACTGCGCGCCGCGCAGGCCGAACGCGCCCCACTGCTGGTTCGCGTCGACCTCGCGCATGAGCGCGGCGGTCGACCGGCCCGAGGACGAGCAGGGGAGCCGGGCCGCGAAGGTGGCGGCGGGCCCGTCGTTCCACAGGGTCTGGCCGAACGCGGAGTACTCGGGGCGCACCTTGGCGGCCTGCACCACGGTCTCGGTGTCGCCGCCCGCCCGCAGCACCTGCTGTACCGCGAGGCCCGCCTTCGCGGGCGCGCCGAGGGACGACCAGATCGCCTCGGCCGCCTCGTTGTCGGAGCTGGTGATCGCGGCGCGCATGTCGGCCGTGACCGCGGATTCCGGCGTCCCCGCGCGCTCGAGCGCGGCCATGACCAGCGGCACCTTGGACGTCGACCAGGCGGGGAATCCCGTCACGGTCCCCGCGGACACCACGCGCCCGCCGCCCGCGACGGCGACGCTCGCCCGCCCGGGGATCGCGGCCACCGCGCGGTCCAGCGCCGCTCGGAGCGGGTCGGCGGGGCCGGCCGAGGCGCGGGCCGACGGTGAGCCGGTGGACGAGCCGGCGACCGCGGTCGCCGGGCTCTGCGCGGGCGCCGAGGACGAGGGCGCGGCCGACCCCGCGTCGCCGATGGTGCAGGCGGTGGCGCTCAGCGCTGCGGCGAGGACCGCGGCCGCCCTAGTAGAGGTAGACGATCGCATTGTTCCCTCCCCGGCAGGTCACGATGTTCGTCGTGCCGATGCACGACATGGCGATCGCGCCGAGGTCCGGGGCGCGCGGGCTGACCGCGGACACGGGCCCGGACTGCGGTGCGGTGTGGGCCGCGCGGTAGGCAGCGGCGATCGCCGTGGCGAACTCGCAGGAGGTGTACGGCTCGCCGGGCACGCCGCTGCCCCGGTCGGCGGCGACGGTGCCGAAGACCTGGCCGGTGTCACCCGGGCACACCTCGGTGTTGGCCGGCTGGGCGGCTTTGGTCACCGTCGGGGTGGTCGACGGTGCGGCACTCGTGGCGGTGGCCGCGGACGCGGGCGGCGCGGTGGTCGTGGTCGCCGCTACGGGAGCCGACGATCCACCGCCGAGGAGGAGCACGACGGCGGCGGCGACCGCGGCGACGAGCAGGACCGCGACGAGCGCGAGCACGGGGACCAGCGTTCGATTGCGCGGCGGCGGGGCGGCCGCGCCGACACCGGCGATGGGCGGGTAGGCGGCGGGCGGCGCGTAGCTCGGGGTGACGTACTGCGGCCCGCCGCTGGACGAGGGCGCGCCGTGCGGGTACGAGATCTGCGTGGGCAGCGGCGCGGAGGGAGGCCCCGCCGGGCCCGGCGCCGACGGCACCGTCGTCGTGGTGCCCCAGCTCTGCGGCGTGCCGCGGAGGGCGGCGGTGGCTGCCCGGGCGAGCGAGCCGCAGGTCGCGTAGCGCTCCTCCGGGCGCTTCGCCATGCCCTTGGCGATCACGGCGTCGAGCGCGGCGGGGACGGGCGCGACCGCCGATGCTCGCGGCGGCGCCGAGAGCAGGTGGTGGCGCATCATCTCGGAGATCGAGTTCGCGGCGAACGGGGGCCGGCCGGCGAGCAGCTCGTAGAGGACGCAGGCCAGCGAGTAGACGTCGCCCGCGGGGGTGGCGCCGCCACCGTCGAAGCGCTCCGGCGCGGCGTACGCCTGCGAGCCGACGAACAGTCCGGCGGAGGTGAGCCGGTCCGCGGCACCGTCCACGACGAGGCCGAAGTCGAGCAGGTAGGCGAAGCCCGACGGGGTCACCTGGATGTTGGCGGGCTTGACGTCGCGGTGCACGAGGCCCTGCAGGTGCGCGGAATCGAGGGCGGAGGCGACCTGGGCGACGAGGTCGACGGCCCGCTCGGGCGGCAGCGGGCCGGCGGCGACGAGCTCGGCGAGATTGTTGCCGTCGACGAGCCGCATGTCGAGGTACAGGGTGCCGTCGATCTCGCCGTAGTCGTGGATCGGGATGACGTGCGGGTCCGAGAGCCGGGCCGCGGTCTGCGATTCGTGCGTGAAGCGCCCGCGGAATCCGGGATCCTGCGCGACGCCGGCGTGCAGCAGCTTGAGCGCGACGTCGCGGCCCTTCACCGTGTCGTGGGCGAGGTAGACCTCGCCCATGCCCCCGCGGCCCAGCAGCCGCACCAATCGGTACGGGCCGAAGATCGTTCCCGCCCGGTCGTTCACCGAGTCCCCGTTCATCGCCAGCCCCCTCCGCCGAGTCCGGTCGGGGCCGAGTCTATGGCGGGAAGCGGGTCACGGCGGCGCGGCCGAAGAATTGTTAGCGTGAATCCATGATCGAAGTCGCGGGCTTGACCAAGACCTACGGGGCCGTCCAGGCGGTGAACGACCTGTCCTTCGCGGTGCGGCCCGGTCGCGTCACCGGCTTCCTGGGGCCGAACGGAGCGGGCAAGTCCACGACGATGCGGTGCATCCTCGGACTGGACCGTCCCACCGCCGGCCGCGCGACGATCGGAGGCAGCGACTACCGCGCCATCGACCGGCCGATGACGAAGGTGGGCGCGCTGCTCGACGCGAAGTGGGTGCACCCCAATCGGACTGCGCGCGACCATCTGCGCTGGCTCGCGGTGGCGAGCGGCATCCCCGTCGGGCGCGCCGACGAGTGCCTGGCGGCCGTGGGGCTGTCGGACGCGGCGCGGAAGAAGGCGGGCGGATTCTCCCTCGGCATGGCGCAGCGCCTCGGCATCGCGGGTGCGCTGCTGGGCGACCCGGGCGTGCTGCTCTTCGACGAGCCGGTCAACGGGCTCGACCCCGAGGGCATCGTCTGGGTGCGCACCTTCATGAAATCGCTCGCCGCGCAGGGCCGCACGGTCTTCGTCTCCAGCCACCTGCTGGCCGAGATGGCGCTCACCGCGGACGACGTGGTGATCGTCGGCCGCGGCCACCTGGTGTGGAACGGCACCATGGCCGACTTCATCGAGCAGAACTCCGAGCGCACCGTGCGCGTGCGCAGCCCGCGCGACAGGGAGCTCGCCAAGGCCCTCACCTCGCGCGGGCTGGCGGTGGATGCGGCGGCGGAGGCCGCTCCGGGCGGGGGCGGTCGCACCGTGCTGACCGTCCGGGGCGCCACGAGCGACGCGGTCGGCGAGATCGCCGCCGCCGAAGGGCTGCCGCTCGCCGAGCTGGCCCCGCAGAGCAGTTCGCTGGAACAGGTGTTCATGCGCCTCACGGGCGGAGCGGTGGAGTACCGCGGAACGGGAGGCATCGGATGATCGTGCGCGCTGTCCAGGCCGAATTCGTCAAGCTCGCGACGGTCCGCGCCACCAAGTGGTTGTTGATCGGATCGTCGGCGGCGGCGCTGGCGATCACCGTGATCGTGGCGCTGGTGATCCGCAACGTCGGGGAGACCGTGGACGACATCGGAGTGGTGGCCCTCGCGCCGCTCTCGGGCTTCGCCGCCCTCCCCGGTATCGCGATCACCTTCGCCGGCGTCATCGGCGTGCTGTCGGTGACCACCGAGGTCCGCTACAGCACGCTGCGGGCCACCTTCCTCGCCGTGCCCAACCGGTGGATCGCCCTGCTGGCCAAGACCTTCGTGGTGGCCGTGGTGTGCGCCGTGACCTACGCGGTGGCGATGGTCGTGGCGGTGCTGCTCTTCGGAGTGATCGTGGACGGCTCGCCGGGCGAGGTGCTGCGCTCGGGCGCGGCCTCGTTCCTCGCCTTCCCCGTCGGGACGGCCTTCGCGGCGGTCCTGGGCGTGGCGGTGGGCTGCGCGCTGCGCAACGGTGCCGGCGCCATCACCCTGCTCCTGGGCTACCTGTTCGTGGTCGACAACGTGATCACGACGATCCCGCAGACCCGCGAGGCGGGGCCCTACCTGCCGCTGTCGAACCTGCAGAACTTCATGGGCGTCCTCTTCGACGACACCTTCCCGTGGGGCGCGCCGGTGTCCTTCGTCTACCTCCTCGTCGTGATCGGCGCGCTGTGGGCCGGGGGCGTCGCACTCGTCGCGCGGCGTGACGCGTGACTCACTCGTCGCGCTCATCGATGCAGGTCACACCGCGGATGTAAGCATCGCGTGAACGTTCGTCGACGCCCCTTTCCGGCGATCGTTCGCAGTGCTACATAGGAAGGGTGACCGTCGAGAGCGCCGCCCCGCCGACCGCCCCGGACGCGCCCGTGCGGGACCCCGCGCCGGGGCTCGTGCGGCGCACCGTCGGGCGACGGGGTGTGCGGTACCTCGCGGTCCTCGTCGGGGCCTGGCTGCTGGCCGAGGCGTTGGGGCTGTTCGGGGTCCCCGCGCCCGCGCTCCTCGCGGCGCTCGTGCTGGGTGCGGTGCTCCGCATGGCGATCGGACGGGAGGTCACCGTCCCCGCCGAGGTGAGCAGGTGGACGCAGGCGTTCATCGGCGTCATGCTGGGCGGCTACCTGAATCTGGAGGCGATGCGGGCCGTCGGTCCCGTGCTCGCGCCCTTCCTCGCGATCTCCGTGCTGACCGTGCTGCTCTCGCTCGTCACCGCGTGGGCGCTGAGCCGGTGGGCCTCGGGACTCGACCAGCGCACGGCGACGCTCGGCCTCATGGCCGGAGGCTCCTCGGCGGTGGTCACCCTCTGCGACGAGCTCGGAGCGCGCAAGGACGTCGTCGGCGTGATGCAGTACTCGCGCGTGCTGCTGGTGAGCCTCACCGCCCCGTTCGTCATGGTGGGCCTGGCCGGCGGCGCCACGGCGTCGTCGCAGTCCTGGCTGCTCGACCTGCAGATCGTGGGCCGCGGGGACCAGGTGGCGGGCCTGTCCACCGCTTTCGTCTTCGCGATGGCGGGCATGTGGCTCGGCCGCAGGCTCCACCTGCCGGGCGGCGGGCTGATCGGGCCGATGTTGCTGGCCGCGGTGATCGGCGGCGCCGAGCTCACCCGCGGCTTCGCGCCGCAGGGCGCGTTCAAGGAGCTGTTGCTCATCGTCGTCGGGCTGGAGGTGGGGCTGATGTTCGACCGCC
This sequence comes from Tsukamurella tyrosinosolvens, assembly GCF_900104775.1. Classification (NCBI taxonomy): domain Bacteria; kingdom Bacillati; phylum Actinomycetota; class Actinomycetes; order Mycobacteriales; family Tsukamurellaceae; genus Tsukamurella; species Tsukamurella tyrosinosolvens. The sequence continues at coordinate 4,515,028 of NZ_FNSA01000003.1, read as the reverse complement.
GCCTGCTGCGCCGGCTGGCGCACCTGCTGCCCGCTATCGCGGCCGGCATCGTCGTGCTGTGCGGACTGGTCGCGCTCCTCGCCGCCGCCGCGGCGTACCTGACCGGCGTGCCGCTCTCCGATGCCTACCTCGCCACCACCCCCGGCGGGATCAACGCCGTCGTCGCCAGCGCCGCCGGCAGCGCGGAGGCCGACATGGCGCTCATCGCGACCGTCCAGAGCCTGCGGCTCATCATCGTCGTGCTGGCGTTGCCGCTGGTGGTGGCCGCGATGAACCGCTGGTCGGGGCTCAGGGCTGCTCGCGGAGCCGCCACGACGCATTGACGGGGCCGTGGCCCGCGCCGACGGGGTACGCGGCCGCGAGGGACCGGGTGACCCACTCCTTGCCGAAGGCTACGGCGTCGGGGACGTCGAAGCCGTGCGCCATCGCGCACACCGTCGCCGCGCCGAGCGTGTCGCCCGCGCCGTGATCGTGCCGGGTGTCCAGGCGCGGCGCCTCGAACTCGAGGAACTCGGCACCGTCGTACAGCACGTCCGTGCTGGTGGACGCCGTGCGCAGATGGCCGCCCTTGACCAGCGCCCAGCGCGGGCCGAGGGCGTGCAGCGCGCGTGCGGCGTCGCGCTGCGTCGGCTCGTCGACGACGTCGATGCCGGTGATGAGGCGCACCTCGTCGAGGTTGGGGGTGACCAGGTGCGCGAGCGGGAACAGGCGGCGCAGCAGGGTCTCCAGTGCCTCCGGGGTGAGCAGGGGGTCGCCGTGCTGCGAGGCGCAGACGGGGTCGACGAGGAACGGGATGCGCGCGCCGATCCCGAGTTCCTCGGCGGTGTCGGCGATCGCGTCGATGATCCCCGCGGTCGCCAGCATGCCGGTCTTGGCGGCCCCGATTCCGATGTCCTGCACCACCGCGCGGATCTGGCCCGCGACGGTCTCGGGCGGGATCGGGTGGAAACCGGTGACGCCGAGGCTGTTCTGCACCGTGACCGCCGTGACGGCGCTCGTGCCGTGCACGCCGGCGAGCGCGAAGGTCCGCAGGTCCGATTGGAGCCCCGCGGCACCGCCGGAATCGGACCCCGCGATCGTCATCACCCGTACCGGGGTCTCGCCGTTCGCGGGCAGGGGGAGGAACTGCATGGGCCGAGGATACCGCCGCGAACGGCCAGGTCGGCGGGTGCGTCCGGCGGGAAAAGGCGTTGCGGCCGCAATCCGCGACTCCTATCGTCGACCTGCTCGCCACGCTCGGACGACCGGAAGGAGGTGCGGGATGAGCACGTTCGTCTCCGCGCCGCCGGTGCGGGTGTTCAACGCTGACTACAGCCCGCTCGACGCGGTGCACTGGCAGGACGCCGTCGGCATGATGCTCCGCGAGGTGGCCCTCGTCCTGGAGCCGCACGACCCGCCGCGGGTGCTGCGCTCCCCGAGCACCGTGATCGAGGTGCCGAAGTCGATGCTGCTCGTGCGGTACGCCGCGGTGCCGTACCGCCGCACCGCGGATCACGCGAGCCGGTCCGAGATCCTGCGCCGCGACGATTCCACCTGCCAGTACGCGGGCTGCGGCGCGCGGGCCACGACGATCGACCACGTCTTCCCGCGCTCCCGCGGCGGCGGCAACACGTGGACGAACCTCGTCGCGTGCTGCGCGGAGTGCAACCACCGCAAGGCGGATCGCACGCCCGCAGAGGCGGGCATGCGCCTCGTGCGCGAGCCCTTCCGCCCGGCGGCGGTCTGACCCCCGCCCCGATTGAACACCGTTTCTGTTCACTCCGACCCGCGGTTTCCCTGTCGTGAACGGTGTTCAATCGGGGGTGGCGACCGCCCAGAGGGGGTTGACGGGGCCGTGGCCGGCGCCGAGGGGGTAGGCCCAGCGCAGGCCCTCGGTGACCCACGCCTTGCCGAACTCGACGGCGGCGGGCACCGTCGCGCCATGGGCGAGGGCCGCGGTGGTCGCCGCGGCCAGGGTGTCACCGGCGCCGTGGTCGTGCCCCGTCGGGACGCGCGGCGCGGTGAACTCGACGGACTCGGCGCCGTCGGTGAGCAGGTCGGGGCTCTCGGGCGAATCGCGCAGGTGACCGCCCTTCACCAGCGCCCACTGCGCGCCGAGCGTCAACAGGGCGTCGGCCGCCGCGGCCTGCGTGGCGGCGTCCACCACCTCGATCCCCGTGATCAGCCGGACCTCGTCCAGGTTGGGGGTGACCAGCGTGGCGCGGGGGAGGAGAACGGTGCGCAGCGCGTCGAGCGCCTCGGTCGCGAGCAGCGGATCGCCGTGCATCGACGCGGCCACCGGGTCGACGACGAGCGGCACCGGACGGCCGTTGCCGATGCCCTCGGCGTCCGCGGCGGCGGCCACGGACTCGATGATCGCCGTGGACGCCAGCATCCCGGTCTTCGCGGCCTCGACGCCGATGTCCCCGGCGACGGAACGGATCTGGGCCCCGACGATCGCGGGGTCGACGCCTCGGAAGTCCTGCACGCCCACGCTGTTCTGCACCGTGACGGCGGTGATCGCGACGCAGGCGTGCAGGCCGAGCACGGCGAAGGTGCGCATGTCGGCCTGGATGCCCGCGCCGCCACCGGAATCCGAGCCGGCGATGGTCAGGACGCGGCGGGGCGCCGTGCCCTGCGGGGCGGTCGGCAGGCGCGACGGTGCGCCGACCGCCACCGTCGCCCGCCCGGTGACGCCGCCCGTCATGCCCGGGACGGCTCCAGCGGGATGTACACGCGCCCACCGGCGTCGGCGAACTCCTGCGACTTCGCCGCCATGTCGGCCGCCAGCTTGGCGTCGATGTCCTCCTGCGTCACGAGGTTGTGCTCCTCGGCGTAGGCGCGCACGTCGGCGCTGATCCGCATCGAGCAGAACTTCGGGCCGCACATGGAGCAGAAGTGCGCGGTCTTGGCCGGCTCGGCGGGCAGCGTCTCGTCGTGGAACTCGCGCGCGGTGTCCGGATCCAACGAGAGGTTGAACTGGTCCACCCAGCGGAACTCGAAGCGCGCCTTCGACAGTTCGTCGTCGCGGGACTGCGCGCCGGGATGTCCCTTGGCGAGATCGGCGGCGTGCGCCGCGATCTTGTACGTGATGACGCCGGTCTTCACGTCGTCGCGGTTGGGCAGGCCGAGGTGCTCCTTCGGCGTCACGTAGCAGAGCATCGCCGTGCCCGCCTGGGCGATGATCGCAGCGCCGATCGCGGAGGTGATGTGGTCGTACGCCGGCGCGATGTCGGTGGCGAGCGGGCCGAGCGTGTAGAACGGCGCCTCCTCGCACAGCTCCTCCTCGAGCCGCACGTTCTCCACGATCTTGTGCATCGGGACGTGGCCCGGGCCCTCGATCATCACCTGCACGCCATAGGACTTCGCGATCTTCGTCAGCTCGCCCAGGGTGCGGAGCTCGGCGAACTGGGCCTCGTCGTTGGCGTCCGCGATGGAGCCGGGGCGGAGGCCGTCGCCGAGGGAGAAGGTCACGTCGTACTCGCGGAGGATCTCGCACAGCTCGCGGAAGTGCGTGTACAGGAAGGACTCCTCGTGGTGCGCGAGGCACCACGCCGCCATGATCGAGCCGCCGCGGCTGACGATGCCGGTGACCCGGTTCGCGGCGAGCGGCACGTAGCGCAGCAGCACGCCGGCGTGCACGGTCATGTAGTCGACGCCCTGCTCGCACTGCTCGATCACGGTGTCCCGGAAGATCTCCCAGGTCAGCTTGGTCGGGTCGCCCTTGACCTTCTCCAGCGCCTGGTAGATCGGGACGGTGCCCACGGGGACCGGCGCGTTGCGCATGATCCACTCGCGGGTCTCGTGGATGTCCTTGCCGGTCGAGAGGTCCATGATGGTGTCGCCGCCCCAGCGCGTGGCCCAGACCATCTTCTCGACCTCCTCGGCGATGGAGCTCGTGACCGCCGAGTTGCCGATGTTCGCGTTGATCTTCACGGCGAAGGCCTTGCCGATGATGGCGGGCTCCAGCTCGGGGTGCTTGCGATTGGCGGGGATCACCGCGCGGCCGGCGGCGACCTCCTCGCGGACCTTCTCCGGATCGAAGCCCTCCCGGGCGGCGACGAAGCGCATCTCATCGGTGATGATTCCCGCACGGGCCCAGGCGAGTTGGGTGCTCGCGCCGTCGACGGCGGCGGGCTTGTTCCAGGCGTCGCGGGTCTTGGGCAGGCCCTCGGCGAGGTCGTGCAGCTGGTCCTCGGCGACGTACTGCGTGTACGGGCCGGAGGTGTCGTAGACGTCGTGGTGATCGCCGTTGGTGAGGGCGATGCGCCGGAACGGGACGTGCAGGTCACCGTCGGTGCCGGGCACGGTGAGGTACTGCTTCTGCGAGCCCTCGATCGGGCCGACGGTGACGGTGGAGACGGGGGTGGATGACGAAACAGGCATGCGGGACTCCTCTTCCCTACGCCGGCATTACCCGGACAGGTTCGTACGGTCGACGCCCGCGATAGACGTCCTCTCAGCTCACTGCGGTGAGCTCCCGTGTGGTGTGCGTTACCGAGGGTAGCGCAATCCCCGAGGAGTCTCAGGCGATCCGCACGCCCCGGGGCAGGTTCGCAGCGGGAACCCGCAGGCGGCGGGCCGCGAACGCGAGCCCGATCCCACCGAGCGCCAGGTTCGCCAGCAGGCCCCAGTACCAGGTGTGGCCTACCGCGGAGACGTCCTCGTCGTAGTAGTAGTCGACGTAGTACTCGGACGAGCGGCTCGGAGAATCGGACGCGCAGCGGCGCTCCCGCGGCGCTCCCTCTCCGGCCCGGAATATCGCCGCGCCGTCGGCGAGAGCGCCGAGGCCGGTCTCATCGGGGCGCGGTGCTTCGTCGGAGGTGTCCCCTGCGGACGATGCGTACGGGGTTCGATCGCGCCCGGGGTCCGATGCGCTGGCGGCGTCGGCGAAGACGACGGCGGGATTGGGGGCGATGATCCACCAGATCCTATTGGTGTGTGCAATCTCCCGTGTCGATCTGTATTCGCGGCACGTCGATTGGCCGGTGGTTCGGTCGTAGTCCCAGTCCGTCGTGGTGTAAGCGACGCGCTCCGTCGTGGTGGGGACGAGAGCCGCAGCCACGACGGGAAGGCCGATCAGCAGGAAGAGCATCGTGAGCTGAGTGACGGCCGCCGACCCGATCGGCCGTGAGAAGAACGCAGACATTCCTAGCCCGATTCCGCAGTAGGCCAGGAAGAGCAGAGCGACCACAGCGATGCCCAGCACTGACCGGCTGGCCGGATACGGCGCCTCGATGATCGCCCACACGAGATACGGCGCGGACACGACGAGGAGAGCGCACGAGGCGACCCATGCGCCGAGGAGCTTTCCCGTGGCGAGTTGCAGGCCGCTGGCGGGTGTCGCCTGGACGACGGCCAGCGTGGCGTCCTTGCGGTCGCCGTTGATCGACGTCGCCGTCATCGTCGGAGCGATGACCAGGCCGAGGAAGCCGACGAAGCCCAGGACGAAGAAGTAGAGATTCGGGCCCCACTCGTCGCCCGGGGTGCCGTGATTGCCCTGTGCGCTGAACCACCGGGACCCGAAGACCACGAGGCTCACGAACGCGAAGAACACGCCCAACAGGACGCGCCAGCGGGTGGCACGGGTGCGTTGGCGAAGTTCCAACCCGGTGAGCACGCCGACGGTGCGCCACCATCCGGTGAAGCCGTTCATGTGCGATCAGCCTCCAGTGCGAAGTACGAGTCCTCGAGGGCATTGGTGGCGCGGGCGAACTCGACGACCCCGGCACCGTCGGCGATCCGCTGCGCGAGGTGTGCGGCGGCGTCGGCCTCGGAGTCGAAGGTGAGATACGTTCCCCCGCTCGGTGGCTCGCCGAGCAGTCGGATCCGCCACCGGGTCACGGCGGATTCCGGTGGTGCCTCGGTGCGGCCGCGGGCCATCATGACGACGTCGTCCACCATCTCTCCGAGCTCCGAGAGGATGTGCGAGGAGACGAGCACGGCGACGCCGCTGTCGGCGAGGGCGCGGAGCGAGTCGCGCAGCTCGAACCGGGACCGCGGGTCCATGCCGGAGGCCGGTTCGTCGAGCAGGAGGATCGGCGGGTGGTGGACCATCGCGCGGGCGAAGCCGAGCCGTTGCTTCTGCCCGCGGGAGAGCACCTGCGCCGGCCGGTCCGCGAACTCCGTCAGGTGCACGCGTGCCAGCAGGTCCGTCGCGCGGGTGCGGGCCTCGCCCGACGGGATGCCGTACAGCTTCGCGAAGGTGGTGAGGATCTCGGTGGGGGTCAGCGAATCCCACGTGCCGAAGACGTCGGGCATCCATCCGACGCGGGAGCGCAGCGCCTCGGGGGCGACGGGCGCACCGTCGAGCTCGATGGTGCCGGACGACGGCCGGAGCAGGCCCGCGAGCATGAGCAGCAGGGTCGTCTTGCCCGCACCGTTCGGACCGACCAGGCCGACGATGCGGCCGGGCGGCAGCGTGAGGGTCGCGTCGGCGACCGCGACGTGCTGTCTGAAGGTGCGCGTGAGTCCGCGGGCGACCAGCGTCATGGCCTCACAGTAGCGGCGTTTCGATATTCACGATCGAGAAATGTGACAGATGTGAAAACACCCGTCGCGAGTGCGCCGACTTGTCGGGGTTCCAGCGTACGGTGGAGTGATCCGCATCACATGGAGGTGTTCATGGCTGACAAGGTCGAGGTTCCCCCGCCCACGCTGGAACTGGGGGAGCCGTTGCGTCTCTTCGACAATCCGGTGCGCGACCGGTACGAACTCTGGTCGGGCGACGAGCTCATCGGGGTGGAGGGGTACGAGGTCACCGAGCACGGTGACGTGATCCTCCTGCACACGGTGGTCATGGAGAAGTTCGGCAAGCAGGGCTTCGCGCGCGCCCTCGTCTCGGGGGTCCTGGACGACCTGCGCTCCCGCGGCCGGAGGGTGATCCCGGTGTGCACCTACGTGCGCTCGTTCCTCGCGCGGTTCCCGCAGTACCAGGACGTCGTCGACTCGGCGGCGCACACCTAGTAGCCGGGCAGCGCGCGGTACGAGAAGCCGACCCGGTCGCGGGCGTCCGTCACCTCGACGACCTCGACGGGCTCCCGGATCGTGATCCCGGCGACCCGTGCTGTCACCGTCAGCCGCTGACCGGGTTCGGCGGGGCCGTCGGTCGACACGGCGAAACCGCTCCGTGTCTTCACCGCCCACCGCAGCACGTCGTGCGCGGCGCGGGCGAAGTCGTCGTCGCCGTGACCGATCACCGCGGTGACCTGCGCACGACGGTGGTCGTCCGGGCTCGGGCCCCACGCCGGCTCGGCGGGCGCCGTCATCGCGCCTCGGCCCAGTAGTGGTAGCCGTGATGGTGCGTGAAGCCGGTCGCGCGGTAGAGGTCCCGCGCGACGGCGTTCTCGAGGGTGACCTCGAGGAAGACGCGCGGCGCGCCCGCGTCCGCCGCCCGCGCGCGCAGCGCGCCGAGCAGCCGAGTCGCGAGCCCCCGTCGGCGCTGCTCGGGCGCGACGGCCATCGAGCCGATCCCGCCCCACGTCGTCCCGGCCGCGTCGGTGGTGAGGGCGAGCCGTCCGGCCGCGGCGGGCGCACCGTCGGCCCCGGCGATCGACGCGAACAGCGCGACCCCGTCGACCGAGGTCACGAGCGGTGCGGCGGTCCCGGTGAGGGAGAGCCACGCGGCGTCGGGCGCATCGGCGAACCGGACCTGCGGATCCGCTCCGCCGGCGGTGGCCGGCGCGGTGAGCACCTCGGTCGGCTGCACCACGGGCGCGAGGCCGGACGCCCCCGGCAGGACGCGATCGGAGAGCGTCAGGCGCAGCGGCAGGTCACGGGCGGCGTACCAGGCGCGCACCCCGTCGAGCCGGTCGAGCGCGGCATCCGGGTGCAGCGGCGCGGCGGCGTTCGCGCGGTGTCCGGGCAGGCCCGGGGCGGCGCGGCACAGCCACCCGTCGATCCACTCCCGCTCGACCGACCACCACGACCTGGCCCGGGCGAGGTCGAGCGACCGGATCTCGCTCGCCCGGACGGGGCGGGGCGGCACCGTCTTCGCCCGGACGATCTCGGCGCGGGGGATCGCGTGCTCGGCGCCGTCGCGATCGGCGCGGACGATCAGCGGGTCACCGTCGGACAGCAGGGTGCCGAGGACGTCCGAGGCCTGCCCGGACGGCAGCAGCCGCCGGATCACCACCCGGTCGCCGGGCGCGGGCACGTCAGTGGCCGAAGGGGTCTTCGACGGTGCCCGGCACCCAGGTCAGGCCCGGCACGTTCCAGCCCTGCTTCTTGATGAACTTCTTCGCCTGCCGGGCGTACCGGCCGGTGAGGACGTCGGTGTAGAGGAAGCCGTCGAGGTGGCCGGTCTCGTGCTGCAGCATCCGGGCGAAGAAGCCGGTGCCCTCGATCTCGACCGTGTCGCCGTTGCGGTCGGTGCCGACGACCTTCGCCCAGTCGGCGCGGCCCGTCGGGAAGGACTCGCCGGGGACGGAGAGGCAGCCCTCCCAGTCGTCGTCGGGGTCCGGCATCGTCTCGGGGATCTCCGACGTGGTGAGGACGGGGTTGATCACCTCGCCGCGGCGGCGCTCGCGGGTCTCCTCGTCGGGGCAGTCGTAGACGAACAGCCGCAGGTCGCGGCCCACCTGGTTGCCGGCGAGGCCGACGCCGTTGGCGACGTCCATGGTCTCGTACATGTCGTCGAGCAGCGCCACGATCTCGGCCGACGGCTTGCCGTCCGCGTCCAGCTCGACGGGCCTCGTGGGGGAGTGCAGCACCGGGTCGCCGACGATGACGATGGGGAGAACGGACATGGCTACACGGTAGTCGGGGGTGGTGCGGGTCGCACCGGCGCACCGGGCGTGGTGGGCCCCGGCGGCGCGGGAGCTGTGCGACACGCGCCCGTAGCCCCCTGGCGCCGCCGCCCGTCGTGGTTAGATTGACGCGAACTACAGAAGTGTCATTTCGAATGCGAGGGGAACGCATGGAGGGCGCCGGTGCGGCCGCGCAGAAGACGGTCCGAACTGACGCGCAGCCCGTCGACGAGCGCGGCGAGGACGGCCTGACCAGGCGCGAGCACGACATCCTGGCCTTCGAGCGCCAGTGGTGGAAGTACGCCGGGGCCAAGGAGGACGCGATCAAGGAGCTCTTCGGGCTCTCCGCGACCCGGTACTACCAGGTGCTCAACGCCCTGGTCGACACGCCCGAGGCGCTGGCCGCCGACCCCATGCTCGTCAAGCGCCTGCGGCGCGTCCGGGCCAGCCGGCAGAAGGCCCGCGCCGCCCGCAAGCTCGGCTTCGAGATCACGTGATCCGATACAGTCGGGTGTCGTGAGCACTCAGAACACCCGCGCCGTCCCGATCCGGACCATCATCATGATCCTGATCTCGGCTGCGATCATCCTCGCAGCTGTCGGGGTCCATGGGCTCGTGACCCGCGACGACGATCCCCAGGCCGCGCTCAACGCGCAGGAGGCCAAGATCAAGGCCGCCGCGACCGAGACGGCGCAGCCCGCCGCCGACAAGCCGCCGGTGTGCCTGATCTCCGTCGCCAGGGCGCCGGTCGCCGACGCGCGGGACAAGCTCACGAAGGCCGGATACACCGTGCAGGGTGAGGCCGCTGCCGCCTGGCCGAACCGGCCCGCCGCGCCGCGCGCCACCACCGTCTACTTCGAGGACGGCGGCGAGGACGCCGCCAAGACGGTCTCCACGGCGCTCCCCGGCTCCGCGACCGCCGCGCGGCCCGCGGGGCTCGAGGTGTGCGAGGGCGCGCTGGCCGTCGCCGTCGTCAAAAAGTAGCCGGCGACGGGCGGAGCGGGGACCTGTCCCTCGCCGCGAGAGCGGCCCCGATATGATTTCGGGCAACACCAGCCCCAGGGCGGCCCGGCCCCGGTAGCCGTCGCATAAGGAGTCATCGATGACGAAGCGTCAGTTCCTCGCCCCGATCGCGATCCTTCCGGTGGCGGCTATCGCCCTGGCCGGCTGTACGACGAACGAGAAGCCCTCGGACACGCCCGGAACGAACCCCGCGGTCGTCACCGGCGCGACGGTGCCCGGTCAGGGCCCGGTCCGGAGCCTGGACCCGAACGCCGCCCACGGCGAGGAGAAGCCGGGCGAGAGCGCACCGTCGGCCGGTGCCGCGGAGGCCTCGCTCGTCAAGCCCGACGGCAGCAGCGCCGGCAAGGCCACCTTCTCCGAGAAGGACGGCGTCGTGGTGATCGACGTCCGCGTGACCGGCCTGCCCGCGGGCTTCCACGGCATGCACATCCACGAGGTGGGCAAGTGCGAGCCGAACTCGGTCGCCAAGAACGGCGCCCCGGGATCGGCCACCAACTTCGGCTCCGCGGGCGGCCACTGGCAGAAGCCCGGCGCCTCCGGCCACCCCATGACGGGCGACCTGGTCTCGGTCTACGTCAACGCCAACGGCACGGGCCAGACCGTCACCAGCACCGGCGCCTTCACCCTCGCCGACATCAAGAAGAACACCGACGGCAACGCGCTCATGATCCACGCGGGCCCCGACAACTTCGGCAACATCCCGTCGGCGCGCTACACCAATGTCGTTCCGGGCCAGCCCGTGCCCGACGAGACCACCCTCAACACCGGCGACGCCGGCGGCCGCATCGCGTGCGGCGTGATCAAGGTCGGTTAGCCATCGAGACCGTCGCCTTCGAGGCGTCGCCGCGGCCGACGATCGGCGTCGAGTGGGAATTCGCTCTCGTCGACCGGGAGACCGCGGACCTGGTCAGTAGGGCCGGGGAATTGTTCGACGGGATCCGTGCGGCGCACCCGGACATCGCGCCGCAGGTGCATTCCGAAATGCTGCGCAACACCGTCGAGGTGGTGACCGGCGTCTGCGAGAACACCGCGGAGGCGATGGCCGACCTGGCCCGCATCATCGCGGCGGTGCGGGAGACGTCCGACCCGATGGGCGTCGACCTGTTCGGCGCGGGCACCCACCCGTTCGCGCAGTGGAACGCGCAGCAGCTCACCGACAATCCGCGCTACGACGAGCTGATCGCCCGCACCCAGTGGTGGGGCCGGCAGATGCTCATCTGGGGCGTGCACGTGCACGTCGGCGTGAACCACCGCGACAAGGTGCTGCCGATCATCTCGGCGCTGCTCAACCACTACCCACACCTCCTGGCGCTGTCGGCGAGCTCCCCCATGTGGGGCGGCCACGACACCGGCTACGCCAGCACCCGCGCCATGATGTTCCAGCAGCTGCCCACCGCGGGTCTGCCCTTCCAGTTCGAGCGGTGGAGCGAGTTCGAGCGCTTCGTGCACGATCAGAAGACCACCGGGATCATCGACCACCTCAACGAGATCCGCTGGGACATCCGCCCCGCGTGCCACCTCGGGACCATCGAGGTGCGGATCTGCGACGGCATGTCGTCGTTCGCGGAGCTCGAGGCGGTCGTCGCCCTCATCCACTGCCTCGTCGTGTGGTTGGACGCACGGCTGGACGCGGGGGAGACCCTGCCGACGTTGCCGCCGTGGCACGTCCAGGAGAACAAGTGGCGCGCCGCGCGGTACGGCCTCGACGCGATCATCATCCAGGACGCGGACAACAACGAGCGCCTGGTCACGGAAGACCTCGAGGACCTGCTCGAGCAGCTCGCGCCCATCGCCGAGCGCCTCGGCTGCTCCCGTGAGCTGGCGGCCGTGGCGGACATCGCGCGCCGCGGCGCCTCCTATCAGCGGCAGCGTGCCGTCGCGGGCGGTGTCTGCAACGTGGACACCTATCGCGACGTGGTGCGGTCGGTGACGAGCGAGCTCGTGCTGCCGTAGCCGCTCTCCGGCGGTGTGACGCATAGACGCATGCGTCTTTGTTAACGAAAATGATTGTCGTTAACTTTGTCGCGTGCCCTCCACCCCGCTCGGCCGCCGCGCCGGCGCCTCGCCGCTCCTCCTCGCCGGAGCCCTCACTGCGGCCCTCGTCCTGTCGATGGCCGTCGCGGTGTCGCAGGGCGCGGCGACGGTGCCGCTCGACGACGTCCGCCGCCTGCTCTGGGCCGCGCTGACCGGCGGTGCCCTCGCCCGCGAGGACGCCTCGACCTACTCGATCCTCTGGGACCTGCGCGTGCCGCGCGTCCTGCTCGCCGCCCTCGTCGGCGCCGGCCTCGCGATCGCCGGCGTCGCCTGCCAGGCGCTCGTGCGCAATCCGCTCGCCGATCCCTTCATCCTCGGGATCTCCAGCGGTGCCTCCGTGGGCGCGAGCTTCGTCGTCACCACCGGGCTGGTCGCGGGCCTCGGTATCGCCGGCACCGCCGGGGCCGCCTTCGCGACGGCGGTGCTCGCCTCGCTCCTCGTCTACCTGCTCAGCCGCACGTCCGACGGTGCCCTCAGCCCCGTCCGGCTGGTGCTCACGGGGGTGGTGCTCGCCTTCGCCTTCCAGGGCCTCGCCGGCGCGATCGTCTTCTTCGACCCCGTCGGCGACGCCGCGCGGTCCGTGATGTTCTGGCTGCTGGGCGGGCTCGGGGGAGCGCAGTGGTCCGTGCTCCCGCTCGTCGCGGCGACGGTGGCGGTCTGCGCCGCGATCACCGGGCGCCTCGCGGGCGTGCTCGACGTCCTGGCCCAGGGCGACGAGGCCGCCGCCGCCCTCGGCCTCGATCCGCACCGCGCCCGGCGGATGCTGTTCGTCGTCATCGTGGTCATGACCTCGGTCCTCGTCGCGGTCGCGGGCACCGTCGGCTTCGTCGGCCTCGTGGTCCCGCACGCCGTCCGGATGATCGTCGGCCCGGCCCACCGGGCGGTGCTCCTGCTCGCCCCGCTCGTCGGCGCGCTGCTGCTGGTGTGGGTGGACCTGCTGAGCCGGTTGGTGGTGGCGCCGCGCGAGCTGCCGCTGGGCATCGTCACCGCGCTCGTCGGCGTCCCCGTCTTCGTCGTCCTCCTCCGGCGCCGCGGCGGGCTCCTGGGCGGCGCGGCATGAGGATCGAACTGGATCGGATCACCGTCGACCTGGGCGCAAGCCGGGTGCTCCACGACGTCTCCCTCGACATCGCCGCGGGCGCGCACGTCGGGCTGATCGGGCCCAACGGCAGCGGCAAGTCGACCCTGCTGCGCTGCCTGTACCGCGCGATCACCCCGGCCTCCGGCTCCGTGCGGATCGGGGGCACGGAGCTCGGCGCGCTGCGCCGCCGCGACGGCGCCCGCCGCGTCGCCGCGGTCACCCAGAGCGAGACCGGCCACCTCGGCTTCACGGCGGGTGAGACCGTCATGCTCGGCCGGTTCGCGCACGGCGACGCCGGCAGCGCCGTCGCGGCGCGGGCCTGCGAAGCCGCGCTCGCCGCGGTCGGCGCCACCCACCTGCGGCACCGCAGCGTGCTGGGGCTGTCCGGCGGCGAGCGGCAACGCATCCTCATCGCGCGCGCCCTCGCGCAGGACACGCCCGTCCTCCTGCTCGACGAGCCGCTCAACCACCTCGACGTCCGGCACCAGCTGGACCTGCTGCGCCTCCTGCGGGCGACCACCAAGACGACCGTCACCGCCATCCACGACATCGACCTCGCCGCGCAGAGCTGCGACCGCCTCGTGCTCCTCGACGGCGGGCGCGTCGCCGCCACCGGTACCCCGGCCGAGGTCCTCACGGCCGACCGGATCGCCGAGGTCTACGGCGTGCGGCCGGTGGTCGCCGCGGGGTCGTCCGGCCCGCCGCGCATCCGCTTCGAACTGTAGAACCCCGACCGATCGAAAGGATCGACCGATGCAACCCCGTTCCCTGCTCGCCGCGGCCGTCGCGGCGAGCACGCTGCTCACCGGCACCGCCTGCGGCGCGCGCCCCGCCGAACCCACGACGGACCTCGTCGACGTGACCAACTGCGGTGTGCGGCAGCAGTACCGGTCGCCGACCGCTGCGGTGCCCTACGACGTCTCGGCGATCGAGAAGATGTTCGCGCTCGGGCTCACCGACCGCATCAAGGGCATCGTCCTGCCGAAGACGGTGCACGGCGTGATCGCGAAGTCCCCGTACCGCGATGAGTACGCCAAGGTCCCGATCCTCAGCGACGGCGTCCTCACCCAGGAGCCGCTCGTGGCCGCCAAGGCGGACTGGGTGTTCGCGGGCTGGCAGGCGGGGTTCAGCCCCGCCCGAGGCGTCACCCCGGAGTCTCTCGGAAAGCTGCGGATCGACAGCTACATGCAGGAGGAGACCTGCTACAACTACGGTGACAAGCCCGCCGCGCGGGCGGCGAACCCGTTGGCCGACACGTACACCGACCTCACCAACCTCGGCGCGATCTTCCGCGTGCCGGACCGCGCGGCGAAGCTGGTCGACGACCTGCGGGCCCGCGAGCGCGCGCTGCAGGAACGCGCCGACCGGAAGAGCGTGAAACCGTCGGTGTTCGTCTACGACTCGGGGACGGCGGAGCCCTACACCGCGGGCCGCCGCGCCGCCGCCGACCAGGTGGTCTCCCTGGCCGGTGGGCGCTCCGTGACGCACGACGTGGACGGCCGCTGGACCTCGGTCGGCTGGGAGTCGGTGGTGCAGGCCCAGCCGGAGGTGATCGTCATCGTCGACTACGACAAGCAGCCCGCGCAGCAGAAGATCGACTACCTGCGACAGTCGTCGCCGATCAAGGACTCGCCCGCGGTGCGGGAGAACCGCATCCGGGTGGTGGACTACGCCGAGCTGGTCGCCGGCCCGCGCAACCTCGACGCCGCCGCGGCGCTCGCGGACTACCTGGAGCAGAGTGGGGCGGCCCGATGACCGCACCCGGCTCCGCACCCGAATCCGTCGCCGACGTCCTGGATCTCGCGCGCGAGGTCGCGGACGACGCGGTCGCTCGCAGTGTCTTCTTCGTCGCGCACGGGACCCGCCTCGCCGGCAGCGACCAGCGGTACCGCAACCGCTACGTCCTCGTCCGCGTCGGAGACTCCTTCGGCGCCTGCGCCTTCGAGGAGGGCGAGCTCGACCCGGACGTCGCGGACCTGTCCGGCGAGCCCCTGGCCGCACTGCTCGACCACGCCGCGCAGCCCCTGCGGATCGCCGCCGCCGACGCCGCGCTCGGCGCCGCGGCGCCGCACCGGGACGACCCGCGCGCCGAGCTCCGGACGCTGCCCACCGGCACCCCCGACGTCCGGGCCGTCGCCCGTGACGCCGCGGTCGCCGAGCTGCTCGCCGTCGCCCCCGGGACGCGCGTCGCGCTGATCGGCGTGGTGAATCCCCTGGTGGCCGCCATCCGCGAGCGCGGAGCGGAACCGCTGCTCGCGGACCGGAACCTGGAGCGGACCCACTGGGGCGACCCCGTCGCGGACGACCACCGCGCGGTGCTCGCCGGGGCCGACGCGGTGCTCGCGACCGGGATGACCCTGGGCAACGGCAGCTTCGACGAGATCCTGGCGGCCTGTCGGGAGCGGGACGTGCCGCTCGCGGTGTACGCGCAGAGCGGCGCCGCCGTCGCCCGCGCGTTCCTCGGTGCGGGTCTCACCGCCCTCTCGGCCGAGCACTTCCCCTTCTCGCAGTTCTCCGCGGACGCCTCGCCGATGTACCTGTACCGGAGTGCCCCGTGAGTGCGGCCGCGGATCGGCCGTTGCCCGATCGGGTACTCGTCCGCGCGATCTGGCCGATGCTCGCCGCCGCCGCACTGGGGCTCGTGCCGTTCACCGTGATGGCGAACTTCCTCGTCGCCATCGCCGCCGACGCGCACGCGGGCGTCGACCTGATCGGCGGCCTGCGGGGCCTCGGCGGGGTCGCGGCCCTGCTGGTCGGCGTCGCGGCCGCGCCCCTGCTCGACCGGCTCTCGCGCTCGTCGGTGGCGGCGCTCGCGCTGCTCGTCCTCGCGCTGGGCTGCGGGCTCGCGCTCCAGGGCAGCACCGTCGCCTGGATCGCCTTCTGCCTGCTGATCGGTGCCGGCACGGCCGTCCTCAACCCGGCGGTGTCCGCGATGGCCGCCGACCGGTTCGATTCCCCGGCGGCCTCCGCCCGGGCCGCGACCCTGGTCTCGTCGACCATGACGCTGACCGCGGTCCTCGCCGCGCCGGTGCTCGCGCTGCCCGCCGTGCTGTGGGGGTGGCGCGCCGACATGGCCGCCACGGCAGTGGTGCTGCTCGTGGTCGCGGTCCTGGTGGCGCGGCGCCGCGACCCCCGCGGCGGGCAGACGTCGGTGAGCTACCTCCAGGCCTTCCGCACCGTCCGGTCGATCCCCGGCGGCCTGGACACCCTGGCCGTCTCGCTCCTGCGCACCCTCGCCTTCATGGGGTCTCTGGCGTACATCGCCGCCGCCTTCGGTGAGCGCTTCGGGATCGGGACGGGCTGGTTCTCCCTCGTGTGGGCCACCTCCGGCCTCGCCTTCTTCCTCGGGAACTTCCTGGGCGGCAGGGTGATGCAGGACCGCGGGGCGGACCGCCTGCTCGGCACGGTACTCGCCGCGATCCTCGTCGCCGCCGTCGCGATGGTCGCCCTCTACACCGCGCCCCACGTCGCCGTCGCATGGCCGATGGTCGCCCTGGTCTCGGCCTCGCACGCCGTCATCGCCGCCGCGGTGACCACCACCCTCGTGCGGGGCGCGGGGCCGGTGCGGGGCACCGTCCTCTCGCTCAACGGGGCCGCGCAGAGCGTCGGCGTCTTCGCGGGCGCCTCCCTCGCCGGCGGCGCCCTCGCGCTCGGCGGCTGGACGGGCGTCGGCCTCGTCCTGGGCGGCGCCACGGCGCTGGCCGCCGTCTTCGCCCGGCGCGCGCTGCGCGGCGCCCGCACCGCGGAGGCCGTCGGATGAGCATCCCGCGCACCGGTTCCCGCGGACGTGGCGTGGGCCGGAGCACGGGCCACCACGGCGAGCTCCTGCAGGGCCGGTTCCGCTGCCGCGTCCAGGGCGAGTGCCCGGGGCTCGTGACGGTGCCGATCGGCACCGTCGGATCCGTGGCGGTCTTCGCCCCGGACGCCTCCGGCGCCGTGCGGGCACGGACCACCGTCGGCGAACGCGACCTGGACAAGGCGCGCAGGGCGGCCGAGGCCACGCTGGCCCACTTGCGGGAGCACGACGCGCTCCGATGTACCGGCGGCGAGCTCCGCATCGCGCGGACGACGGCCGTCGGACTGGGACTGGGGTCCTCGACCGCCGACGTCCTCGCGGCGGTCCGCGCCGTCGCCGACTGCGCGGACGTGGAGCTCGACGCCGACACCGTCGCGCGGCTCGCCGTCGCCGCGGAGGGGGCCTCCGACCCGCTGTGGGCGGACCGGCCGATCCTGTTCGCGCACCGGCACGGTCACGTCATCGAGGACCTCGGGGCCGCGCTGCCCCCGATGCTGCTGGTGCGGTGCGTGCTCGGCGGCCCCGTCGACACCCTGACGCTGCGGACGGCCGGCGACGGCGACGTGGGGGAGTACGAGGACCTGCGCGCCCGCCTGCGTCGGGCGGTCGCCGCCGGGGACGCCGCCGCCGTGGCCGCCGTCGCGACCCGCAGCGCGCTGCTCAACCAGACCCGCCACTACAAGCCCGGCCTCGAGCGCTTGATCGCCGCCGCCGAGCGCGGCGACGCGCTCGGCGTCCAGGTGGCGCACTCCGGGAACGTCGCCGGCCTGCTCTTCGAGCGCGAGCACCCGCGGGAGCGCCTGCGGCGCACCTGCACCCGCGTGCGCGCCGTGGGCTTCCGCGTGGACGACGCCCCGATCGCGATCGGCGGTGCCGCGTGAGGATCCACGGCCACATCGCCGAGGCGCTGAGCCGTCCGGCCCTCCTCCGCGGCGCGCACGACCGGTACCTCCTGCGGTTCGAGTCGATGAAGGTCGCCTCCGCGCGAGCCGCGCTGCGCGCCGCCCTCGACGCGGGCCGGGTCCGGCCGGGCGGCACTGTCATCGACTCCTCGTCGGGCATCTACGCGTACGCGCTCGCGCTGGCCTGCCACGAGGCCGGCGTGCGGTGCCGCATCGTCGGATCGACCACGATCGACGAGGGCCTGCGCGTCCAATTGCTCGCCCTGGGAGTCGAACTCGAGCAGATGCCGCCGTCGGCCTCGCTCAAGCTCGACCAGGACCGCCGCGTCCGTCGCATCACCGAACTCCTCGCGCAGGACCCGTCGCTGCACTGGATGCGGCAGTACCACGACCCGGTGCACTACCTCGGCTACCGGGACATCGCCCGCGCAGCGGCGGCCCAGCTCGCCGCGGAGGGCGTCGCCTCCGTGCGGCTCGTCGCGCCCGTCGGCTCGGGCGTGTCCAGTGGCGCGCTGCGGCTCGGCCTCGAAGAGGCGGGGCTGGCCGTGCAGCTCGTCGGGGTGCAGCCCTTCGGCAGTGTCACCTTCGGCGCCGAGCACGTGGAGGACCCCGCCATGCTCATCGCCGGCATCGGCTCGTCGATCCCGTTCGACAACGTGCGGCACGGGCTCTACGACGTGATCCACTGGGTGTCCTTCGAGGTGGCCCGCGCCGGCACCCACCGGCTGCTCCGCGAACACGCCCTCTTCGCCGGGCTCTCCTCCGGCGCCGGGCACGTCGTCGCGGGGTACGAGCAGGGCCACGGCGACCCGGTCGACGCCACCGTGCAGGTGCTCCCGGACACCGGGCACCGCTACCTGCGCGCCCTGGCCGAGCACACCGAACCGGCGGAACCGGTGCGGCCGCGACTCGTGGACGACCCGTCCGGCATCGCGCTGCCGTGGTCGCGGATGCGCTGGTCGGGGCGCGACCGGGCGTGACCCGGGGGACCGGCGGCCGTCAGTCGCGGCTGCCGGTCTCCATCTGGTCCGGATCGATGGTGCTGTCGCGCAGCCGCTGCTCCTGGTAGGCGACCCGGCCCACGCGATGCGCGACCGCGGGCGCGGTGATCATGGTGAACAGCCCGGCCAACACCAGCATCCAGACGTCGACCGAATCGGTCATCCGCACGATCGCGCCGGCGAGCAGCAGCAGCATGCCGAGGGTCTGCGGCTTCGTCGCCGCGTGCATGCGGGTCAGCGTGTCCGGGAACCGGATGATGCCGATCGCGGCGGTCACCGCGAAGACGGCGCCCGTGAGGAACAGGATCGAGGAGACGACGTCGACGATCATCGCAGGCCCCCGTTCCGCGGCGCGATGTCCGGCGTCTCGTCGGGCGGCGACGGCGCGGTCCCCGCATCGTCGGGCACGCGGAACCGCACCACGGAGACCGAGCCGACGAAGCCGATCAGCGAGAGCGCCACGATGCCGGGGATGACCGACGAGTTGCGGCTGTACGCCGCCCACACCGCGAGCCCGCCGACGGCGATCGCGACGAGCGCGTCCACCGCGACGACGCGGTCGAGCGTGTTCGGGCCGCGCAGCAGCCGGTAGGCGGTGAGGAAGGCGGCGGCCATGAGGATCACGCCGGTGATCACGAAGACGACGGTCACGGCTTCTCCTCTCCCTCGGTGGTCTGCGCCTTGCGGTAGGCGATCTCCGGCGCCGCCATGCGGCGCGCATCGCCCGCCAGGCCGCGGGCGCCGGGCGTGACGTGGTGGAAATCGTCGTCGTCGATGCCGTGCATCGGGCTGGCGTGCCACTCGTTGTCGCGCTCGAAGGCGTTGATGAAGAGCCGCTCGAGGCGGGCGGTGCTGCGGTAGAACTGCCGCACCGCCTTCTCGCTGCTCACGTCGACGACGTGCACGTACAGCAGGCGCCGCTTGGTGTCGATCTCCAGCACCATCGTGCCCGGGATCAGGTTCATCATGTCGACCAGCAGCGTGAGCACCAGGTCGGACTTGATCGAGACCTTCGCCCGCAACACGGCGCTCAGCGGCATCGACCCGGGCCGGATCGCGAGCCAGGCCACCTCGATCGAGGACCGGAACATCTCCACGAGGAAGACGCCGATCAGCTTGAGCAGCGAGCCCAGGTGCACGCGGCCCTCGACGGGCACGGGCGGCAGGGGGAGCAGCAGCAGGATCGCGAGGCCCACGAGGAGGCCGCCCGCGATGTTGCCCCAGGTCACGCTGCCCCACAGCATGACCCACACCGCGTCGAGCCACAGCAGCTGCGCGACCTTGACCCCGACGGCGCGGCCGTCGCGCAGGTCGGGCAGGATCCGCGTCACGAGTCGCCTAGCCATGCGCGCCTCCCTGCGGTCCGACGGTGACGGGCGCACCGTCGGGCGTCTTGAGCTTCTCCAGAGCCTCCGGGCCGAGCACGGCCTCGATGTAGTCCTCCCGGCCGATGAGCTGGGTGGCGGCGCGGTCGGTGACGTCGAACATCGGGCCGGCGAAGATCGCGAGGATCAGGCCCACGGCGAGGAGGCCCGCGGTGGGCGCGACCATGCTCATCGGCATGCGGCCCGGGTCCTCGCGGTCGGCGAACTCGATGACGTCGGCGTCGTCGAGCAGCGCCTCCGGGTGCGCGACGGCCAGCTGCCCTTCGGGGGCATCGGAGCGGGGGCGCCAGAAGGCCTTCGTCCACACGCGGATCACCGCGTACAGGGTCAGCAGGCTGGTGATCACGCTGCCCGCGACCAGCACCCACGCCAGCACCGAGCCCTCGCGCACACCCGCCTCGATGAGGCCGACCTTGCCGACGAAGCCCGAGAACGGCGGGATGCCGCCGAGGTTCAGCGCCGGCAGGAAGAACAGGATCGCGAGCACCGGGCTGGCCGCGGCGAGGCCGCCGAGGCGGCGTAGCGAGGCCGCGCCCGCCTGGCGTTCGATGAGGCCCACCACGAGGAACAGCGTCGTCTGCACGAGGATGTGGTGCACCACGTAGTAGATCGTCGAGCTCAGGCCCAACGGCGTCGACAGCGCGATGCCGAAGATCATGTAGCCGATGTGGCTGACGAGCGTGAACGACAGCAGCCGCTTGATGTCGGTCTGCGCGATCGCGCCGAGGATGCCCACGATCATCGTGAGCAGGCCGGCGATCATGAGGACGTCGTCGAGCGCGCCGCCCGGGAACATGAGCGTGTGCGCGCGGATGATCGCGTACACGCCGACCTTGGTCAGCAAGCCGGCGAAGACCGCGGTGACCGGCGCGGGTGCCGTCGGGTACGAGTCCGGCAGCCAGGTCGACAGCGGGAACACCGCCGCCTTGATCCCGAACGCCACGAGCAGAACCGCGAACAGCGTGGTCGTGGTGCCCGACGGCAGGTCCTGCAGCTTGATCGCCATGTCCGCGAGGTTCAGCGTGCCCGTCGCGAAGTAGGCGTAGGCGATGCCCAGCAGGAAGATCACCGAGGAGACCATCGAGACCATGACGTACGAGACGCCGGCCCGGATGCGGTCGGCGCTGCCGCCCACCGTCAGGAGCACGAAGGATGCGGCGAGCAGCATCTCGAAGGAGACGAACAGGTTGAACAGGTCGCCCGCGAGGAAGGCGTTGCACACGCCCGCCGCGAGGATCAGGTAGGTGGGGTAGAAGATCGAGACGGGCTGGTGCTCGTCGCCGTCGCGGATACCCTGGCCCACCGAGTACACGAGGACGCCCAGCAGCACGATCGCCGAGACCAGCACCATGAGCGCGGCGAGCTGGTCCGCGACGAGGGTGATGCCGAGCGGCCCGCCCCCGCCGTCCCGGTCGCCCCAGCCGCCCACGTGCAGCGCGACGGTGCCGTGCCGGTCCGTGTAGTAGAGCATCAGCGCCGCGACGGCGACGATCGCGATGAGGGAGACCAGCGAGATCAGCCGCTGCAGCCGCGGGTGCCGGCCCATCACCATGGTGATGGCGGCCGCGACGATCGGCAGCACCGTCGGCAACGGGATGAGGGCGAGCATCGTCGATTCGGTCATCGCCCGCCCCCCTTCTCGTCCTGCTCGCCCGGCGGGAGCTGCTTCTCCCGCGGCACGCTGGGCAGCGGCAGCGCCCCGGTGTCGACGACGTCGACGCGGGCCTGCTTGAGCTCCTCGGGGGAGAGCAGTTCGCCGTCGGGGCCGTAGGCGTCGCCCAGGGCCGACGGTGCGCCCGTGATCGGGTCGTCCGAGGCGTCGTAGTCCGGATCGTCGGCCGCGACGTCGACGTCGCGCTCGAGGACCTTCGTGTCCTCGGGGTCGTCGTCGACCTCGTCGTCGGTGTTGATCGTGAAGGAGCGGTAGGCCAGCGCGAGGATGAACGCCGCCATGCCCATCGTGATGACGATGGCGGTGAGGATCATCGCCTGCGCCAACGGATCCGCCTCCGTGAGCCGCCCCTCCGAGAAGTACCCGACGATGGGCGGGTTGCCGGGCGGGGAGGACAGCGCGAGCAGGAGCAGGTTGACCGCGTTGCCGAACAGGATGATGCCCATCAGCATGCGGGTGAGGCTGCGGTCCAGGAGCAGGTACACGCCGGTGGCGACCATGACGGCGATCGCGGCGAAGAGACCGATGTCGACGATCATCGCGCGCCACCCCCCGACTGGACGGGCAGGGGCGAGGTCATGTCGGCGGGGGATCCCTCCAGGTCGAGTCGTGCTCCCAGGCTGCGCAGGACGTCGAGCACCAGGCCCACGACGATGAGGTACACGCCGGCGTCGAAGATCAGCGCAGTCACCACCTTGACGTCACCGAAGACCGGCAGGGTGAACTCGAAGGCGACCGACGACATGGCCGGCGCGCCCGCGAGCAGCGAGACGATGGTGCCGCCCGCCGCGAGGAGCAGGCCCGTGCCGAGGATCCGGCCGGCGTCGAGCGGGAGGGCCTCGCCGATCTCGTACCGGCCGCCCGCCAAGTAGCGCAGCACCAGCGCGAGGCCGGCGGTCAGGCCGCCCGCGAAGCCGCCGCCCGGCGCGTTGTGGCCGGCGAAGAAGAAGTAGACCGAGACCACCATGATCGTGGGGAACGCCATGCGCGAGGTGATCTCCAGGACCAGCGAGCGGTGCCGCGGATCGCGGAGCGCGCTGCCCCGCAGCCAGGTGGTGCCGGGCGCCGCGGCGGCCGCGGCGGCGGCCTCCGCGCTCACCCGCGGCGCCGAGCCGAAGCGGCGGTTGCGGAAGACCAGCGAGGCGACGCCCGTCGCCGCGACCAGCAGCACCGAGATCTCGCCGAAGGTGTCCCACGCGCGGATGTCGACCAGGATCACGTTCACCGTGTTGTGGCCGTAGCCGAACTTGTAGGCCTGCTCGGGCAGCCGGTCCGCGACGGGCGCGGCGACCCGTGCCGCGCGCGCCGCGATCGCCACCACGACGACCATCGCCGCCACCGCGATGCCGAGCAGCGCACGGGCCACCCGCGACGGGCGGCTGCCGGTGATCGGCGCCTCGGCGGGCAGCTTGCGGAGCACCAGCACGAAGACCACCAGGGTCAGCGTCTCGACGAGGAACTGCGTGAGGGCCAGGTCGGGGGCGCCGTAGATCGCGAAGATCACGCCCGTGCCGTAGCCGGTGGCGCCGACGACGAGCACCGTCGCCAGGCGGTTCCGCAGCAGGACGGCGGTGAGCGCGGCCGCACACATCAGCAGCGAGATCGCCAGGAACAGCGGCGAGGCCTCGACCCGCAGGTCGGGCCGCGCGCGGGTGCCGAACGCGAGGACCAGCAGCGGCAGCAGCACCAGCGTCAGCAGGATCGTGCCCTGGGTGAGCGGCAGCGAACCGCGCTGCGTGCTCTGCGTCATGCGCAGCGACAGCACGTCGGCGCCGCGCAGGGTGGCGTCGTAGAGCCGGTCCGCGTTGCCGAGCAGCACGCTGTTGCGCTGGCGCAGCCGCGAGAAGGGGCTGTGCGGCTGCACGATGACGATGCCCGTCGCGATGATGAGCGTGGTCAGCAGGAGCGGCAGCGTGAACCCGTGCCACAGCGCGAGGTGGTACGGGTCCTCGGCGGGCGGGAACGAGGTGTCGGGGTACTCGGCGAGCACGTGATCGATCCAGGGCGAGAAGATCCCGTCGATCAGGCTGAGCACGGCGAGCAGCGCGGGGCCGGCCAGGAAGAGCGGGCTGATCGCGTGCATGTTCTCGACGGCGCTCGTCGGCTTCGCCTGGCCTTTGCGGCCGAACGCGCCCCACAGGAAGCGGATGCTGTAGGCCACCGTCAGCGCGGAGCCGGCGCACATGCCCACCAGCAGGATCACGGGGAGCGGCGACGGCAGCGAGGCGTGCAGCATCGTCTCGAGCGCGGCCTCCTTGCCGACGAAGCCGTACAGCGGCGGGATGCCGGCCATCGACGCCGCGGCCAGCGCCGCGATCACGGCCAGCACCTTCTGCCGGTCGCCGAGGCGGGCCAGGCGCCGGATGTCGCGCGTACCGGTGGCGTGGTCGATGATGCCGACCACCATGAACAGCGTCGCCTTGAAGAGGGCGTGCGCGGTGAGCATCGTCATGCCCGCGAGCGCCACGTTCCGCTCGCCCGTGCCGACCAGCACCATGAGCATGCCGAGCTGGCTGACGGTGCCGAAGGCCAGGATCAGCTTGAGGTCGAACTCCCGCAGCGCGCGCCAGCCGGCCAGGATCATCGTGAGGATGCCGAGGCCCAGCACGATCACCCGCCACGAGGTGAGGTGCGCGAAGGCGGGCGCGAGCAGTGCGACGAGGAAGACGCCGGCCTTCACCATCGCCGCGGCGTGCAGGTAGCCGGAGACGGGCGTCGGCGCGGCCATGGCGCCGGGGAGCCAGAAGTGGAAGGGCACGATCGCGGACTTGCTGATCGCGCCGACGAGGATGAGCACGACGCCCACCTCGACGCCGATGGAGATCGTCGACGGGTCGCCCACCGCCCGGGAGATGACCTCGGAGAACAGGTAGGTGCCGTAGTGCTCGCCCAGCTCGATGATGCCGACCAGCATCGCGAGGCCGCCGAGGGTGGTGACGAGCAGCGCCTGCGTGGCGGCACGACGGCTGGTGGCGCGCTCGGCGTAATAGCCGACGAGCAGGAAGCTCAGC
Organism: Tsukamurella tyrosinosolvens; assembly: GCF_900104775.1. Classification (NCBI taxonomy): domain Bacteria; kingdom Bacillati; phylum Actinomycetota; class Actinomycetes; order Mycobacteriales; family Tsukamurellaceae; genus Tsukamurella; species Tsukamurella tyrosinosolvens. The sequence goes on along the minus strand of NZ_FNSA01000003.1, from coordinate 4,490,397 downwards.
ACCGAGGTGAGCTCCCAGAAGACGTACATGACCAGCATGTTGTCGCTGACCACGAGGCCGAACATGACGGCCATGAAGGCGACCAGCTCGGCCGCGAAGGTGGGCAGCTTGCGGGTGTTCGAGACGCCGGTGAAGTAGCCGGCGCAGTACACCAGGATGACCGCGCCGATGCCCAGCACGAGGACGGACATGACCGCGGCGAGCGGCGTGAGCCGCAGGTCGACGTTCATGTTCAGCGCCGGAACCCACTGCAGGGACTCGGTGCGGTCGGGTTCGCCGGAGACGGGCCAGACGGTGATGATCCAGACCAGCGCCGCGGCGGGGGCCAGGGCGAGCGAAAGGAATCCGCGCGCGCCGAAGCGGCCGACCACGATCGGTGCGGCTAAGGTCGCCAGTGACAAACAGACAAGGATGACAAGCAAGGGCACTCCGTCCTTTGTGAGCGGGGTGTCGTTCTTTTCGAATTCTACCGGTAGGGATGTCGGGAGCTGCATGGACCAGTTGACGGATCGTCCGACGACTTCGACGGGGCGCGGTTCGCGCCTCGCGCGCGGGGTGCTCAGCGCCCTCGCGGCGGGGGCGCTGCTCCTCGGCGCGGCGGGTTGCGGCGACGAGGCCAAGGACACCCCGGCGGCCACCGTCACCCTGCCCGCGTCCTTCCCGAAGGCCGACGTGCCCATCGTCGACGGCAATCTCATCGACGCGGGGGAGCGGCAGCAGGGAGGCGTCACCGTCTACAACGCGACGGTGCAGGCGGGCGACGGCGGCTTCGACGCGGCGAAGAAGAAACTCACCGACGCCGGCTACATCGCGCTCGGCGCCGGCGCCGGCGCTCCCGACAACGCCACCCAGTCCGCGCAGTTCTCCGGCAAGGGCTACGTCGTCACCGTGAGCTCCGTCCAGGCCGGCGCCGTCCCGAACGCCGTCTTCTACTCGGTCAGCAAGGTCTAGCGCCTTCACAAACCCGCTCGAAACTCGATCGCGGCGAAGTATTTTCGTCCTGACCTCGCTGAACGACGGTTTCGGACGATACTCCTCCACAGATGTGGGTACCTAACGTGTTCTGTCCACAGGGAGGCTTCGGGGCGGACGGATCAGGGCGGGACCACCGGCACGATCGGCCCATGAGCAGTCACGACCGGATCGCCGCGCTCGCCGCGGTCAATGGCGGCGTCGTCTCCCGCAGGCAGCTGGTCAGGGCGGGCGTGGACGCCGCGGACGTGGACGAACTCCGACGGCGCACGGCGCTCGGGGTGATCCGCCGCGGCTGGTACGAGACCCCCGGTGCGGACGCGGCAGTGGTCGCAGCGGTGCGGGCCGGCGCGACCGTCGCGTGCGTCTCGGCGCTCAAACATCGGCCGGGGGTCTGGATCCCGCCGCACCAGAATCGGCTCCACACCCGATGGTCCCGCTATCGGGGCAGACCGAGGTTCGATCATCAGTGCCGCGCCCACCGCACGCTGGCGACACCGATCACCGCGGTCGACGCCTTGCCCGAGGCGCTGATCTGCGCGGCCAACTGCCTCGACCCGGACATGTTCGTCGCCGTCGCGGATTCCGTGCTCCGGCTGACCCCGACCGTCGACCTCGCCGACATCCGGCAGTGGTTCGACGGCGCACCGGTTCGGACGCTTCGACTGCTCGACCACCTGGATCCGGCGGCCGAGTCGGGCACGGAATCGGTCGTGCGGTATCGGCTGCGCCGCGCGCACATCGGGGTGCGGACCCAGGTCGTGATACCCGGCGTGGGCAGGGTGGACCTGCTTGTCGGAGACAGGCTCATCATCGAGTGCGACAGCGACGGTCATCACAACGGAGCGCGGCGGAAGGCGGACTGCAGGCGCGACCGCACCTCGACGGTCGGCAATTACCGCGTGCTCCGGATCGACTACGACGAGGTGATGGACGATCAGGAATGGGCGGCGTTCCTCCAGGAAGTCCTCGCCCTGGTTCGCAAGGGACGACATCGTGGCACTACCGACTTCTGAAACCGGGCTCGATTTCGGTCGCGATCGGAATGCTTCGCCCAGGCCGCTCAGGAACGCGGTTCCGGAACGGTCTACGTCGCCCGACGGTCCGCGTACGCCTGCAGGTCCGCGACCTGCGCGGGGTCCAGCGACGGGCGGACCGCCTGCCGCGCGGCCTCCACGTCCGCCGCGCTGACCGTCGCCGCGTCCAGGTCGCGCCGCATCGCGGTGAGCGCGGCCTCGCGCAGCAGGGCGCTGCAGTCGGCGGCGGAGTAGCCGTCCAGCTGCTCGGCCAGCGCCGGCAGGTCCACGTCGTCGGCCAGCGGGATCGACCGCGAGCTGGTCTTCAGGATCTCCGCGCGGGCCTCGGCGTCCGGCGGCGGCACGAAGATCAGCCGCTCCAACCGGCCGGGTCGCAGCAGCGCGGGATCCACGAGGTCGGGGCGGTTCGTCGCGCCCAGGACGACCACGTCGCGCAGGGGCTCGGCGCCGTCGAGCTCGGTGAGCAGCGCGGCGACGACCTTGTCGCCGACGCCCGAGTCCGACGACTGGCCGCGCCGCGGCGCGAGCGCGTCGACCTCGTCGAGGAAGATCAGCGACGGTGCGCTGCCCCGCGCCCGCGCGAACAGATCGCGGACGGCCTTCTCCGACTCGCCGACCCACTTGTTCATCAGCTCCGCGCCCTTGACCGCGTGCACCGACAGCTGCCCCGACGCCGCGAGCGCGCGGACCACGAAGGTCTTGCCGCAGCCGGGCGGGCCGTAGAGCAGCACGCCCCGCGGCGGCTCCACGCCGAGCCGCGCGAACGTGTCCGGGTGGCGCAGCGGCCACAGCACGGTCTCGGTGAGGGCCTGCTTGGTCTCGACCATGTCGCCGACGTCGTCGAGCGTGATCGACCCGACCGAGACCTCCTCCGTCGCCGACCGCGACACCGGCCGGATCACGCCGAGCGCCCCGAGCAGGTCGGGCTGGGTGATGGCGATCCGCTCGTCGGTACCGACCACCCGCGCCGCGGCACGCAGCGCACCCTCCCGGCACAGGGCCGCCAGGTCGGCGGCCACGAAGCCGGGCGCCCGCAGCGCGACCTCGTGCAGGTCCAGGTCGACGGTAGGTGCGTCGCGCAGCAGCAGGTCGAGCAGCTGCTCGCGCTGCTTCGCGTCCGGGAGGTCGACGGTCACCGTCCGCTCCGCCAGGTCGGGCTCGCGCAGCCGCGAGTCGAGTTCGCCCGGCGCCGAGGTGGTCGCGAGCAGGGCGACGCGGGGCGTCGCGACGGCCCGCCGCAGCTCGTCGAGGATCATCGTCGAGACGGGCTCGCGGGTCGCGGGCAGCAGCGCCTCGACGTCGCGGACCAGCAGGGCGGCGCCGGAACCCGTCTGGTCCGTGTCGCCGGCGCCGCCGGCGGCCGCCTCCCGCACGCGGGTGACCGCGCTCCGCACCCGCTCCAGCCGCGCCTGCGGTTCGAGCGCGCCGGTCAGCGCACCGTCGAGTTCGACGAGCGGCCGCGGCGACACGACGGACCGCGCCACCGTGGCCTTGCCGCCGCCCGTGGGGCCGGTGATGAGCACGCCGAGGCGGGCGGGCGCGCCCAGCTTCTCCAGCAGCTCGGGCTCGTCGAGCGCGAGGGACAGCCACTCGGTGAGGCGGCGGACCGCGCCGTCGGCGCCGACCAGGTCGGCGACGGGCCGCACCGCCGGCGTCTCGACGTCGGGCACCTCCTCGGTGAACGTCGGGACCTCGGCGACGCCGGACGACGCGGCGGCCGGAGCGGCGGGCACGGCGGCTCCGTCGTCGTCCGCCCACAGCACCGCGGAGTTCGGCTGCACGGAGACCGGCCCCGGCGACGGGTCGACCGCGACCACCGTGAGCAGCTCGTTCGTCCACGTGATCCCGACGAGGCGCGACAGTTGCTGCACCGCGTCCGCGGTCGACGTCCCGGGCCCGAGGTCGCGGGGGAGGAGCGAGACGCTGTCGCCGGGCATCATCACCTTCCCGAGCAGCGCCTGCCGCAGGGCGGCACCGTCGAGCGCGTTGCGGGTCAGCGCGCTGCCGCGCAGCAGCACCCGCTTCGCGCCGTAGACGGTGGCGGGCGTGATCACGACGGTCGCGTCCTCGCGGAGGCCGCAGTTGGTGATGGTCAGCTCGTCGAGGAGGGCGACCCCCGGAGCGGAACCCGCGGGCGCCGCGGCGACGACCGCGGCCGTGCGCCGTGCGCCGAGCAGCTCGATCCCGTCCCACTCGCGCAGGCCGAGCGCCGCGAGGGCCTCGGGATGGATCCGGACGATGCCCCGTCGCGCCTCGAGGGCAGAGGTCTGCAGGCGGACGGTGAGCGAGAGGTTCGACACCCGCTCCACACTAGTTCGCCCCGCCGCGCGGCGACGGGTTCAGCGGCCCTCAGTCCTCGCGGGTCGGGCGGCGCAGGCCCAGGCGGGCGGCGGTCCGCCGGCCACCCCGGCCGGCCGTCGCGGCGCGGCGGTGCGGCCGCACCGGGCGGCGCTGCTCGCGGCGCATCGCGCGACGTTCCGCGGGCTTGCGGTCCCAGGCCTCGGGCCGGGCGGTGACCCACCGCTTGGACCGCCACGCGAACGGGATGTGCAGCAGGTAGAGCGCGATCACCAGCAGCAGCGCGATGTACGGGTAGGTGAGGATCAGCGCCGCCAGGCCCGCGACCGCGACGAGCACGCCGGCGGCCTTCGCGGGCTGCACCGTCATGGTCTTGAAGCTGGACGTGGGGATCCGGGAGACGGTCAGCGCGGCGACGAACAGCGTCCACGCCGCGACCATCGGGGTGCTGACCCACCAGCCGTCGCCCCACTCCTGCTGCGCGGCCAGCGGGGCCAGGACCAGCAGCGCGCCGGCGGGCGCGGGCACGCCGACGAAGAAGTCCTTGGTGTACGCCGGCGCGGTCGGGTCGGCGGCGAGAGTGTTGAACCGGGCCAGCCGCAGCACCATCGCGACGACGTACAGCAGCGCGACGATCCACCCGGCGGGCGAGCCGGGGAAGCACACGAAGTACAGGATCAGCGCGGGGGTGACGCCGAAGTTGATGGCGTCCGCCAGGGAGTCCAGCTCGGCGCCGATCCGGGTGGAGGCGCCCAGGAGCCGCGCGACGCGGCCGTCGAGGCCGTCGAGGATCGCGGCGATGACGACCAGCATGATCGCCAGGTCGACCTTGCCGTCCGCCGCGAACCGCACGCCCGTCAGGCCCGCGCAGAGCGCGGCCACCGTCAGCATCGACGGCAGGATCATGACGCCGACGGGGCGGTGCGGCGCGGTGGACGAGTCGGTCACGGCAGGCGCGCGATCACGGTCTCGGCGGCCACCGCGCGCTGGCCGCTGTAGACGGTCAGCTCGGTGCCGGCGGGGAAGTACGTGTCGACGCGGGAACCGAACCGGATGATGCCGTAGGTCTCGCCCAGCTCGAGGGTGTCGCCGGGCGCGCAGTCGGTGCGGATCCGCCGCGCCACGAGGCCGGCGATCTGGACGACGCCGACGGGCCCGTGCTCGGTGGCGAGGCGCACCGAGTTCCGCTCGTTCCGGTCGCTGGCCTCGGGGAGGTCGGCGGGGAGGAACTTGCCGTCGGTGTGCACCACGGAGTCGACGACGCCGGCGAGCGGCGCGCGCTGGACGTGCGCGTCGAACACCGACAGGAAGATCGACACCCGGGGCAGCGGCGCGTCGCCGAGGCCCAGCTCGCGCGGCGGGACGTGCTCGTCGACGAGCGTCACCTCGCCGTCGGCCGGTGCCACCGCGACGCCCTCGGCGGTGGGCGTCACGCGGGCGGGATGCCGGAAGAAGCCGGCGCACGCGGCCGCGGTGATCAGGGCGGGAACCCGGATCCAGCTCTTGCGGTAGCCCACCGCGGCGACCCCGAGGGATCCCGCGATGAACGGGGTCCCCGCGGGGTGCAGCGGCGGGACGGTGTGCCGGATGAGCTCGGTGATGTGCTCGATGCCGGAGGTGTGCTCGGTCAGATGCCCGTCGACCGGCGTGCGTGGGCGGCGCGCCACCTGACGTCCTCTCTGTTCGCGTTCATGTCGGGGGACATTCTGTCACCCGACGGTGCGATCACTTGCGCCCGGTGACCAGCTTCACTGCTCCGATCACCACGCACGCGCCGACGAGTGCGGTGACGAAGGTGAGGAACCAGCCGAACGCGCCGGTCTGCACGTCGAACAGGCGCAGCACGTAGCCGCCCAGCCAGCCGCCGATGACGCCGGCCAGGACGTTCTTGATGATGCCCATGTCCTTGTCGGTGCCCATGATCTTGCTGGCGATCCAGCCGGCGATGCCGCCGATGATGATCCAGGCGAACCAGCCGGGGCTGAAGTTGGCCGATGCGAGCATGACGGTGTCTGCGTTCTGCGCGACCATGAATGTCTCCTCGTTAGTCGTTCAGGAGAATCAGTTCCACCGGGGTCCCCGCGGCCAGATGCTCGACCTCGGCGGGGACGTCCAGCAGGCAATCCGCCTGTGAAAGCCATCGTAGGTAGTGCGAACCCGGCCCGCCGAGAACCGAGACCGAATCGGTACCGTCGGCGTTCCTCGTCAGGAGTCCCCGCAGGTACTGGCGTTTTGCCGGGATCGAGTCCACGGGCTCGGCGAGCCGCGCGACGCGTCGGGGGCGGTCGGGCAGGCCCATCGCCGCGCGCAGGGCGGGCCGCAGGAAGACCTCGAAGGAGACCAACGCGCTCACCGGGTTGCCGGGGAAGGTCACGAACGGGACCTGCACTCCCCCCAGGTCGACGGTGCCGCAGCCCTGCGGCATGCCGGGCTGCATCGCGACCTTGACGAAGTCGACGCCCCGCGACGCGAGCGCGTCCTTGACCACCTCGAAGGCCCCGGCGCTGACGCCGCCGCTGGTGACGACCAGGTCGACGCCGCCCGCGGAGATCCGCTCGGCGAGCCGGGCGAGGAAGGCATCGGCGTCGTCCGCCACGAACCGCACGACCTCCGCGGTGGCGCCGGCCTCACGGATGGCGCTCGCCAGCATGGGTGCGTTGGACTCGTAGATCTGCCCGGGCCGCAGCGGCGTGCCCGGTTCCACCAGCTCGGAGCCGGTGGACAGGACGGCGACGTGCGGCGGCGCGAGCACGGGCACCGTCGTGAGGCCGAGGGCGGCCGCGAAACCGACGACGGCGGGCCCGACGGTCTCGCCACCGCGCAGCGCGACGTCGCCGGCCCCGATGTCGCTACCCGCAGCGCGGAAGAACCGGCCCGGCTCGGGCGCCTCGTCGATGCGGACCCGCTCGATGCCGCCGTCGGTCCGCTCGACGGGGACGATGGCGTCGGCACCGTCGGGCACGGGGGCGCCGGTCATTATGCGGCACGCGGCCCCGACGGGGAGCGCGGGCACATCGGTGCGGCCGGCGGGCACGTCGAAGGCGACGGGCAGCACCTCGCCCGCGACGGCGTCGGCGGCGCGGACTGCGTACCCGTCCATCGCGGAGTTCGTGAACGGCGGCAGTGAGAGCGGCGCGGGCACGTCGCGGGCGAGGACCCGGCCGAGGGCGTCCGCGACCGGCACGTCGACGGTCCGTGGCGCGGGAACCAGCGCGGCGACCGCGGCCCGGTGCTCGTCGACGGGCCTCACGCGCCGGCCAGCCGGGTGAGCAGCAGCGCCTCGGCCAACGCGGTGCGGCGCAGCTCGGCGGGGTCGACGGACTCGTTCGGAGCGTGGATGCGGCACTGCGGCTCCTCGACGCCGAGCAGCGCGATCTCGGCCTGCGGCGCGGCTTTGCGCAGCTGCGTGCACAGCGGGATCGAGCCGCCCTGGCCGCTGAAGGCGACCTCGGCACCGTCGTACGCCTCGACGAGGGCCTCCTGCAGCACCCGGTAGGCGGGGCCGGTGGTCTCGGCGGCGAAGGGCTCGCCCACGGACTCGACGGTGGCGTCCACGTGCGCGCCCCACGGGGCGTGGTGGGTCAGGTGCGCGACGAGGAGCTCGCCGGCGTGGCGCGGATCGGTGCCCGGCGGCACCCGCAGGTTCAGCAGGGCCGCGGCGCGGGGCTGGATGGCCGCGGCGGCGGTGGCCGTCGCGGGGGCGTCGATTCCGATGACGGTGACCGCGGGCCGCGCCCACAGCTGGTCGGCGATGGCACCGGAGCCGAGGATCGCGGCATCGTCGTAGATCGCGGCGTCGGCGGCGAACTGCGCCGCGTCGTAGGGCTCCCCGGCCCAGCGCGCGGAGCTGTCGAGCCCGTCGATCGTGGTGTTGCCGAAGCCGTCCCGCAGCGTCGCGAGCAGCGCGATGAGGGCGGCGATCGCGTCGGGGGCGGCTCCGCCGAAGGCGCCGGAGTGCAGGTCGGAGGTGCCGGTGCTGAGCTCGACCCGCACGCTCGCGACGCCGCGCAGCGAGGTGGTCAGCGTCGGCCGGCCGACGGCGACGTTGCCGGTGTCGCCGATGACGATGAGGTCGGCCTGCGCCAGCTCGGGGCGCTCGGCGACGAGGTCCTCGAGACCCGCGCCGCCGCCCTCCTCGGAGCCCTCGATGATGATCCGCACGCCCACGGGGAAGGTGCCGTCGTCGCCGCGGACGGCCCGCAGCGCGGTCAGGTGCGCGACCAGGTTGCCCTTGCAGTCGGCGGCCCCGCGGCCGTACCAGCGGTCCGCGCCGTCGGGGCCGGGGCGCGTGGTGAGGGTGAACGGGTCGGATTCCCAGGCGTCGCGCGGGCCGGGCGGCTGCACGTCGTGGTGGCTGTAGAGCAGCACCGTCGGGGCGCCCTCGGGCGCGGGCGCGTGCCCGACGATCGCGATCGACCCGTCGGACGTGGTGACCTGCTCGACGCTGCCGATGCCGGCCTCGGTGAGGGCCTTCGCCACCCACGCCGCCGACGCCGCGTTCGGCTCGGCCCCGAACTCGGGGGAGTCGTGCACGGACGGGTGCGCGACCAGCTCCGCCAGGTCCGACCTGGCCCTGTCCATCAGCTTCTCGACGGTGTCCCGCAGGTTGCGCTCGGTCATCGGCTCACCTTAGCGCGGCTTAAGTACGCGGCAGGCCGGTCGTGGTTCACTTGTGTGAACTCTTGGAGGAGGAATCCATGCTGCGTAGGTCGCTGTGCGCACTGGGGGCAGCGCTGCTGCTCGGGGGCTGTTCGACGACGGTGCCCGGTTCGCCCGTCGCCGACCCGTCGGGAGTGCCCAAGCCGGACACGGGGTCGTACGCGACAGCGCCGCGCCAACTCGCCGCCATGACGGAGAAGATGTACATCGCGGCGGAGGCGTTCCGCATGGTCGAGATCATCCCGATGGCGACTGAGGTCGACCCCGCACTTCGGTACGGCGGGCGTCCGTCGGTGGGACGGATCGGGACGACTGTGAAGTCGGCGTTCGGGGACGGCGTGGGCGTCGCCGTGGCCGATATGGAGGTCGGTGCCTACATCTCGGCGGACGATAAGGCGCCGGGCTCCGACGCGAAGACGTCGAGGAGTCTGGTCACCGGGGTGTTCCGGTTCAAGGATGAGGCCTCAGCGCGCGCGGCGGTGACGAACCCGGCGGTCCTCGCGCCTGACAAGGGATTCGCGTCCGACACGCAGACGCCGAAGAAGCCGGAGACGATCCCGGGCTACTCGGAGGCGACTGCGTACTCGAAGACGATCGGGGACTCGAGCTCCCGGGCCGGGCTCCTCGCGAGCGGGCGATATGTGATCGCCGCGTGGACCAACAGCTCCGTCGACCTGATCAAGAAGTACTTCGACCTGCAGGTCAAGTCTCTCGTCGGCTTCGTGCCGACGCCGGCCGACAAGTTCTCGACGCTCACTCGCAAGGACGAGGACCTGCTCCGGTACACCCTCGTGGAGCAGTCGCCGACGGTGTACGAGACCACGTTCTCGCCGCGGGGCTACGCCCGGTTCGCCTCGGACACGACGGGTGCGACGGGAGATTTCGACGCCACGGGGGTCGACCGGATCGCGAACGCCGGCAACGTCGTCTACCGGGCGCGCGATGCCGCAGGTGCATCGCAGCTCGCCGTCAAGTTCATCGCTGAGAACACGCGCTTCTACCCCGGAGGCGAGTCCTCCACGGTGCGGGGCGTTCCGGGCGGCCGATGCCGCGCGTTCCCGCAGTACACGGGCTCGAAGGACAAACGGACGTACTGCGTCGTGCCGGTGGGGCGGTACCTCGCGGAGGTCAGCGACATGCAGGAGGCGAGGGCGAAGCAAGCCATCGGCGCCTCGTATCTGATTCTGCAGCAGGCGAAGTGAGGTGGCTATGAAGAAGTCTCTGGCGGTGCTCGCCGCATCGGCAATGCTCCTGGCGGGGTGCTCGTCGACGGTGGCGGGAACCCCCGTCCCCGATCCGTCCGGTGTGCCGAAGCCGGAGACCGGCTCGTTCGCGACCACGTCCCGGACCATCGGCTCGACGACGCAGGCCGACGGGGAGGCGCTCGAGGGATACCGGATGGCGGAGACCGTGCCGTTCATCCACGAGATCGATGCGGCGATGCATTTCCGCGGCAGCGTGCGCGCGACGTCCCGGTCGGCCATCCAGGGGATGGTCAAGGGAGTCTTCGGTCAAGCGGCGGGAGATGTGCTCGGCGCCAAGGCCGAGGTCGCGACTTCGGTGGGCGCCAGTGACACGCAGCAGGGCACCAAGTACGACTCGAAGAAGAAGGAACGCGGCGAGACCGTCGTCCTGGTCCGCATGGCGAGCCCGGCGGACGCTTCGTCCGCCGTCGGCCAGGCGCTGCGGGCCCGCGAGAAGGACTCCTCCGGCGACGATCTGCCGGCGAAGGTGGAGACCAGGGTTCCCGGCTACGACGCAGCCATCGCGTACACGCAGACGTACGGCGCCTCCGTCGGCACCGCGACGGTGGCCTTCCTCGCGTACAAGCAGTACGTGATCGGTGCCTTCGGTGACCTCTCCGTGGACCAGCTGCGCACCTTCTTCGACCGGCAGACCAAGGCACTCGACGGCTTCCAGCCGACGCCGCTCGACAAGGTGAGCACCCTGCAGCTCGACCCCGAGGGCGTCGCGAAGCTGACCCTCGCACCGTCGAAGGGCGACGGCGGCTACGCGCTCCCCGCGAGGTCCGCGGTACTGCGGCAGACCGACGTGTCCCGGTCGGTGAAGACCTTCGCCGACGCGGGCGTCGACGTCGTCGGAACCGGCGGCAGCACCGTCTACCGGGCGAAGGACGCGACGGGCGCGCAGCACGTCGTGGACGAGTTCACCGACGAGAACCGGAAGACCTTCACGAAGGTCGAGGAGGAGAAGGTCAAGGGCGTGCCCGGCGGGCGCTGCCTGACCTTCCCCACCTACGAGGGGGCGACCTCGAAGATGACCTGGTGCTCGGTCGCCGTGGGGCGGTACGTGGCGGAGTTCAATTCGTCCCAGCGGCAGCAGGCGCTCCAGGGGATCGGCGCGGCCTACCTGGTCCTGAAGAACGCCACCTAGGCGTCATGACGACGAAGGGGCGCACCCGGCCGGGTGCGCCCCTTCGTGGGTCTCGGGGAGGCTACTTCGCCTCGGACTCGGTCTTGATGTGCGAGAGGGTCTGCTTCATGCCGACCAGGAGGCCGCGCTCGAAGTCCTCGTTGCCGCCGAGGAGCGCGGCGATCAGTCCGCTGCTCAGCGCGGTGGTCTTGCCGTCCTTGGCCTCGCGGCGCTCGACGACGGTCGTCTTGTCGCCGTCGGGCACCAGGGTGAAGCTCCAGGTGGTGTGGTTCTCGGCCACGCGGAACGCGACGCGCTCGTTGGCCGTGAACTCGGTGACCTGGGTGTTGGTGGGCCAGACCTTCCAGCCCTGCCGGTTGATGTTCAGCATGCGGGTGCCCACCTTGATCGGGCCGCCGAACACGAACACCTTCTTGCACTGCGGGCTGCGACGGCCCATCGCCTCGAGGTCGGACACGACCGACCAGACCTTCTCCACGGGCGCGTCGATCACGACGCTCGACTCCAGAACGGGGGTTGCCATGACCGGATCCTACCCAGGAGTAGGAAGGGTCCGTCCAGCCCACGGCGAACGACCTTGCACTCGACCCTGCCGAGTGCTAGAAACGACTTAGCACTCGGATTACGTGAGTGCTAGGTCGAAGAGGTGAGACCGGGCCCTGTGCGCAACCCGCGCAGGTGACACGCCGGGTCGTCCGTCGCGGGCATCGAATCGACCTAGAAGACGTGTCCAAAGTAGGGCCGAACCGGCCCCTATCTGGAGGAATCACTTCGCAATGGCCAAGATCATCGCGTTCGACGAAGAGGCCCGCCGCGGTCTCGAGCGGGGCCTGAACGCCCTCGCCGACGCCGTCAAGGTGACGCTCGGCCCCAAGGGCCGCAACGTCGTGCTGGAGAAGAAGTGGGGCGCCCCCACGATCACCAACGACGGTGTTTCCATCGCCAAGGAGATCGAGCTCGAGGATCCCTACGAGAAGATCGGCGCCGAGCTCGTCAAGGAGGTCGCCAAGAAGACCGACGACGTCGCGGGCGACGGCACCACCACCGCCACCGTTCTGGCCCAGGCGCTCGTGCGCGAGGGCCTGCGCAACGTGGCCGCGGGCGCGAACCCGCTGGGCCTCAAGCGGGGCATCGAGAAGGCCGTCGAGGCCGTCTCCGAGCACCTGCTGAAGGCCGCCAAGGAGGTCGAGACCAAGGAGCAGATCGCTGCTACCGCGGGCATCTCGGCCGGCGACCCCGCCATCGGTGAGCTCATCGCCGAGGCCATGGACAAGGTCGGCAAGGAAGGCGTCATCACCGTCGAGGAGAGCAACACCTTCGGCCTCCAGCTGGAGCTCACCGAGGGCATGCGCTTCGACAAGGGCTTCATCTCGGGCTACTTCGCCACCGACGCCGAGCGTCAGGAGGCCGTGCTCGAGGACGCCTACGTGCTGCTCGTCGCCGGCAAGATCTCGACCGTCAAGGACCTGCTGCCGCTGCTGGAGAAGGTCATCCAGTCGGGCAAGCCGCTCGCGATCATCGCCGAGGACGTCGAGGGCGAGGCCCTGTCGACGCTCATCGTCAACAAGATCCGCGGCACCTTCAAGTCGGTCGCCATCAAGGCCCCCGGCTTCGGCGATCGTCGCAAGGCGATGCTGCAGGACATGGCGATCCTCACCGGTGGCCAGGTCATCTCCGAGGAGATCGGCCTGTCGCTCGACACCGCCGGCCTCGAGGTCCTGGGCCAGGCGCGCCAGGTCGTCGTAACCAAGGACGAGACCACCATCGTCGACGGTGCCGGCTCCAAGGAGCAGATCGAGGGCCGCGTCTCGCAGATCCGTGCCGAGATCGAGAACAGCGACTCGGACTACGACCGCGAGAAGCTGCAGGAGCGCCTCGCGAAGCTGGCCGGCGGCGTCGCCGTCATCAAGGCCGGTGCCGCGACCGAGGTCGAGCTCAAGGAGCGCAAGCACCGCATCGAGGACGCCGTGCGCAACGCCAAGGCCGCCGTCGAGGAGGGCATCGTCGCCGGTGGTGGCGCTGCTCTCGCGCAGTCGGGCTCCGTCTTCGACAGCCTCGCGCTCGAGGGTGACGAGGCGACCGGCGCGAACATCGTCAAGGTCGCGCTCGACGCCCCCGTCAAGCAGATCGCCGTCAACGCCGGCCTCGAGCCCGGCGTCGTCGCCGAGAAGGTCCGCAACTCGCCCGCCGGCACCGGCCTCAACGCCGCTACCGGCGTCTACGAGGACCTGCTCGCCGCTGGCATCAACGACCCGGTTAAGGTCACCCGCTCGGCGCTGCAGAACGCAGCCTCGATCGCGGCGCTGTTCCTCACCACCGAGGCCGTCGTCGCCGACAAGCCGGAGAAGGCCGGTGCCCCGGTCGATCCGACCGGCGGCATGGGCGGCATGGACTTCTAAGTCCTGCCACTCGGCTAAGGATTCGGGCCCGGCATCGTCTCGACGATGGTGCCGGGCCCTTCCTGTTTCCGAAAGTCGAGTCTTACGAGCCACCGCGGCGATATTCGGCGGCCGCGCCCGCAGAACTCGAGTTTCGGAAGGCACCGGGGCTATGACGAGCGGGCGACGTGGGCGACGAGCTCCGCCAGGGTTCGCTCCGACGCCGTGCCCTCCAGTGCCTGGTAGGCGACGACCAGCTGCCCCGGCGCCGCCGCCACCTCCAAGGTCGACCACTCCAGCTCGACCACACCCAGCTCCGGGTGCGCGATCACCTTGCTGCCGTTCGTCTTCGCCTGCACTTCGCCGACACCCCACAGCCGAGCGAAGTGCTCGCTCCGCACCGAGAGTTCGCCCACCAGTGCCATCAGCCGCGGGTTCGAGGGATTCGGGCCCGACAGCGCCCGGAGATTGCCGACCGACTCCCGCGCGACCGTGTCGTAGTCGAGGAAGACCTCCCGCGACCGCGGGTCGAGGAACAGCGACCGCACCATGTTGTCGCCCACGCGGAGGCCGATGCCGCGGTGCAGCTCCTCACCTGCCGCGTTGGTGCCGATGAGGTCGAGCAGCGAGTTGGTCACGATTGTCGGGTTCGGCCACGAGTCGAGCAGGCGGCGCACGACGCCGGACATCTCGTCGACCACCTCGCCGCCCCGGCCGTCGGGGAGCTCCGCCAGCTGCGCGAGGTGGGCGGCGCCGTCGGCGTCGAGCTGCAGTACCTCGGCGAGCGCGGCGACCACCGCGGGCGACGGCCTGCGGTCCCTGCCCCGTTCGAGACGCACGAGGTACTCGACGCTGATCCCTGCCTGCGCCGCTACCTCTTCCCGTCGCAGGCCCGGCGTGCGGCGCACGCCCATGGTGCGCAGCCCCAGTGTCGCGGGATCGACGCGTTCGCGCCGTGCGCGCAGAAACTCGCCGAGCAGATTCCCGTCCACCCGCCCCACGCTACCCATCAGCCCAGGTCCAGCCAGGTAGCGCGGCTACCCCGCAGTGGCACGGCCTGTCGCGCTCGGTTCGGGCCGGGCAGCGTCGTGGGCATGACCTCCTTGACTGATCGCACAGCCCTCATCACCGGCGCCGGAAGCGGCATCGGCGCGGCCACCGCCACTGCTCTCGCGGCAGCGGGCGCGCGGACGGCACTCGTCGGCAGACGCGCCGACCGCCTCACCGAAGTGGCCGCTGCGACGGGAGCCGGCCACGCCGCCGCCGACGTGACGGATCGCGCGGCGCTCACCGCCGCCGTGGCCGGGCTCCGCGACCGGGTCGGACGGTTCGACCTCGTGGTCGCGAACGCGGGCGCCATGCTGCCCGCGGCGTTCGACACCGCCGACCCGGACGACTGGGACGAGATGGTCGCGACGAACATCAGCGGCCTGCTCACCACCGCCAGGGCGACGATCGACGACCTCGCCGCTGCTGCCGAGACCGGGCCTGCCGACCTGGTCCTGATCGGCTCCATCGGCGCGCACATGGTCCTGCCCGGATACTCGGTCTACAACGCGACGAAGGCGGCTGTCGCGCACCTGACGAACCATCTCCGGGCGGAGTTCGGCCCCCGCGGCGTCCGCGTCCGCCTCATCGAGCCGGGCATGGTCGAGTCCGAGCTCGCCGCGGGCGTCACGGATCCGGACGCCGCCGCGGCACTGCGGCAGTACGCCGTCGAGAACCCGCCCATTCCGGCCTCCGCGATCGGCGACGCAGTGGCCTGGACTGCGGCGCTGCCTGTGGGGGTGAACGTCGCCTCGATGATCGTGCTCCCGACGGTGCAGGGGTGAGGCCGCGCGGAGTCGCACTCCGGCGGTTGGCAGAATTGATGGGAGTACCCGCCCGGCGATGAGGAGAACAGAGCGTGACCGCGGAGACCCTGCAGTTCCAGGCCGAGACCGATCAGCTGCTGTCGCTGATGATCCACTCCGTGTACTCGGAGAAGGACGTCTTCCTGCGCGAGCTGATCTCCAACGCTTCGGACGCGCTCGACAAGCTGCGGCTCGAGGCGTACCAGGACAAGGACCTCGACGCCGACGCCTCCGACCTGCACATCGAGCTGCGCACCGACCCCGAGGCCCGGACGCTGACGATCGCCGACAACGGCATCGGCATGAGCCGCGCGGACGTCGTCGACCTCATCGGCACGCTCGCCAAGTCCGGCACCGGCGAGCTCCGGCGCAAGCTGGAGGCCGCGAAGCAGGCCAAGGAGCAGGGCGCCTCCGCGGAGCTCATCGGCCAGTTCGGCATCGGCTTCTACTCGGCGTTCATGGTCGCCGACCGCGTGACCCTGGTGACCCGCAAGGCCGGCGAGGACACCGCCACCCGCTGGGAGTCCGAGGGCCACGGCACGTACACCGTCACCGACCTCACCGGCGACGACGTCCCCGCGCAGCACGGCACCACGATCACGTTGCACCTCCGCGCCGCCGACGGCGACGAGAGCCTGCACGACTACACCTCCGAGCACGTCCTGCGCTCGGTCGTGCGCCGCTACAGCGACTTCATCGCCTTCCCGATCCGCCTGGCCCCCACCCCGGCCGCCGAGGCCGACGACACCGAGTCCGACGGGGCCGAGGCCACGGAGCCGGAGACCCTCAACTCCATGCAGGCGCTGTGGGCGCGCCCGAAGGAGGAGGTCTCCGACGAGGAGTACGCCGACTTCTACCGCCACGTCAGCCACGCCTTCGACGAGCCCCTGGAGACCATCTCGGTCCGCGCGGAGGGCACCTTCGAGTACCAGGCGCTGCTGTTCATCCCGACCATGCCGCCGTTCGACATGTTCTACCGCAACACCAAGTCGGGCCCGGCGCTGTACGTCAAGCGCGTCTTCATCATGGATCACTGCGAGGCCCTGCTCCCGCCGTACCTGCGCTTCGTCGCAGGCGTCGTGGACGCGCAGGACCTGTCGCTCAACGTCTCCCGCGAGATCCTGCAGAACGATCGGCACCTGGTCATGATCCGCAAGCGCCTGGTCAAGCGGGTCCTGCAGACCGTCACCGCGCTCCGCGAGAACGAGCGGGAGAAGTACGACACGTTCTGGTCGGCGTTCGGCGCGGTCTTCAAGGAGGGCCTGCTCGACGACCATGACAACCGCGAGACCCTGCTCAAGGCATCGTCGTTCGAGTCCACCTTCAGCGAGACCGGCACCACCGGCCTCGCCGACTACGTCGCCCGCATGCCCGAGGGACAGGACGTGATCTACTACGCGGCCGGCGATTCCCGCGCCCGCCTGGAGGCCTCGCCGCACCTGGAGGCCTTCGCCGCCAAGGGCTTCGAGGTCCTGCTCCTCACCGATCAGGTCGACGAGCTGTGGACCACGGGTGCCGAGTTCGACGGTAAGCGGTTCGTCTCCGTCGCCAAGGGGGAGGCCGACCTCGGCGAGGACGCGCCGGAGGCCGAAGGCTTCGAGCAGCTGACGGAATGGCTGGCGAAGACCCTCGACGACGACGTCGCGGGCGTACGCCTCACCTCGCGCCTCACCACGTCGGCCGCGTGCCTGGTCGGCGGCGAATTCGACCTCACGCCGCAACTGGAGCAGATGTACCGAGCCAGCGGCCAGGAGGTACCCCGCACCCGCCGCACCCTCGAGCTGAACCCCGAGAACGACCTGGTGAAGTCGCTCCGCGACCGCGTCGCCGCCGCGGACGCGCCGGCCGAGGACGCGGAACTCACGGACGCCGCCGAGATCCTCTACGGCACGGCGCTTCTCGCGGAGGGCGGGTCCGTCGCCGACCCCGCCGCCTTCGCCGCGGTCCTCGCGCGTCAGCTCGGCCGCAGCCTCGGTTGACCCGGTCCGGCGCGAGACGACACCCCGCCGGGCCGGGGCGCGTACCGTCGGAACCATGGACTCAGCCGCTGCACGGGACCTGCTCACCGACTCGTTCGCCCGGATCCTCGAGCACGCGGAGGGCGTGACCGAGGGCCTCGACCCGGGGATCGCGAACCGGCGGATCGTGCCGGACGCCAACACGATCGCGTGGCTGGTGTGGCACAGCGCGCGGGTGATCGACGCGCAGCTGGCGCCGATCGCGGGCGTGGAGGAGGTCTGGACCGCGAACGACTGGTACGGCCGGTTCGCGCTCGACCTCCCGCCGGAGTCCACCGGATACGGCCACACCCGGGCCGACGCGGCCAAGGTGCACGGCAGTGACGCGCTGCTCATCGGCTACTTCCGCGACGTCGACGCGATGGCGAGCCGCTACCTCGCCACGATCACGCCGGACGAGCTCTCCCGCGTGATCGACACGGCGTGGGACCCGCCGGTCACCGTCGCGGTGCGGCTGGTGAGCATCGTCGACGACTGCGCCCAGCACCTCGGCGCCGCCGCCTACCTCAAGGGCGCGCTGCAGGACTGACGCCGAAAGCGCGCACCGAGTGCAGTGCCAGCTCGACGTACACGCGCCGCTCGTCGATCGGGTGCCCGAGCACCTGTTCGACCTGCCGGATCCGGTACCGCACGGTGTTGGGGTGCAGCACGAGTGCAGCGCCGGCGGCGCGGGCGTCGCACCCCGCGCTCAGGTAGGCGAGCGCTGTCTCGCGCAGCCGCGCCGCGGCCGCGGTGTCGTCCGCCAGCGCGCCGAGCTCGCGCTCCACCAGCGTCGACGGCCCGTCCGGTCCGGCGATGCCGTGCGCCAGGCAGGCGATTTCGACGTCCCGGTAGGCGACGAACGGGCGGCCCGTCCGCCGCGCGACCATCAGTGCGGCCGCCGACTCCTCGTGGCTGCGCCGGAAGCCGTCGATCCCGGGATGCGCGGTACCGAGGGCGCAGCGCACCGTCGGGGGGAGGTCGAGCCCGTCGGGCACGGACGATCCCGTGCTCCAGCAGCGCAGTGACCGGGCCCCGATCCGCTGGGCCAGGCGGTGCTCGCCGTGCACCGCGCGGTGCACGGCCGCGGCGGCGCGCTCGAGGAGCCGCTGCACGTCGGCGTCGGCGACGGCCTCGTCGACCCACAGCGTGTAGGCGGTGTGCGCGGGCACGACCGGGTAGTTCAGGGCGGCGGTCGCCTCCGCGGGGTCCACGTCCTGCCCGGCCAGCACCGCGTCGACGGTGGCCGCCTGCCGCGCCAGGGCGCCGCGCTGCCACTGCTCGCGCTCGGCGACGAACGTGCCGATCATCTGCTCGATGGAGGCGTCGAGCCACTGCGTGGTGCGCGGCCAGAAATGCAGTAGTACCTCCGAGCGCACCTCCGCGTCGGGGATCTCCACCGCCGCGGTCGTGGTGAACAGCCGCCACGCCGCACTCTGTCCCACACGGTAGACGGCCAGCAGGACGCGGAGTTCGAGGCCGCGCCGCGCCATCGTCCGCGCGAGGTCGTGCGTCTCCTCGCCGGGCCGGATGGTGATGGTCTCGCGCGTCGCGTTGCCGAGCACGCCGCGCCAGTGCGCGCGGGTGCTCGCGTCCAGCTCGGTGCGCAACAGCGGCTCGTCCATCTCCGGGAGGGCCGCGACGATCGCGTCGTCCACCTCGCCGACCATCGCGTCGAGGGCCTGCTCGTTCTCGGCCGCCCGCGCGAACTCCGCCAGCCACTCGCGGGCCGGTGGCGTCAGCCGCGCCATGACGCCCTGTTTTGTTCCAGCGGACAAACGCCTGCGCGAACGTTGCTCATGACGCCAAGAATATGACGGCCATCACAGTCGATGCTTGGAAGCGACGAACAACACAGCCGACCGCAGGAGCCCGCGATGATCGACCGCACCAGCCACTACATCGACGGCCAGTGGCGCCCGTCCACCGGAACCGAGTCCATCGACGTCATCGACGCGACGACCGAGGACGTCATCGGCCGGGTCGCCGCCGGCACCGCGGAGGACGCGGACGCCGCGGTGGCCGCCGCCCGCGCCGCGTTCGACGGCTGGTCGCGCACCCCGCTCGAGGAGCGGATCGGCTTCCTCACCCGCGCCGCGCAGGCGCTGCAGGCCCGGCAGACGGGGATCGCGACCCTGGTCAGCCAGGAAGTGGGCATGCCCTTCGCCTACAGCAACGTGGTCCAGGCCGGCCTGCCGGTGCAGTCCCTGGTGTCCATCGCCGAGGTCGCGAGCACCTTCGCCTTCGAGGAGACCGTCTACAACTCGCTCGTCGTCCGCGAGCCGATCGGCGTCGTCGTCGCGATCACGCCGTGGAACTACCCGCTGCACCAGGTGGTCGCGAAGGTCGCGCCCGCGCTGGCGGCGGGCTGCACGGTCGTGCTCAAGCCGAGCGAGGTCGCGCCGCTCACCGCGTTCGTGCTCGCCGAGGTCTTCCACGAGCTGGGCCTGCCGAAGGGCGTCCTCAACGTGGTCACCGGCACGGGCCAGTCCGTCGGCGAGGCGCTCGTCGGGCACGACGAGGTCGACATGGTCTCGCTCACCGGCTCCACGGTCGCCGGCCGCCGCATCGGCGCGGTCGCCGCGCAGAGCATCAAGAAGGTGGCGCTCGAGCTCGGCGGCAAGTCCCCGCTCGTCGTCCTCGACGACGCCGACCTCGTCGAGGCCGTGTCCGCGGGCCTCAACGGCTGCTTCCTCAACTCCGGGCAGACCTGCATCGCGCTGACCCGCATGCTCGTCCCGCGCGCCGCGATGCCGCAGGTCGAGGCCATCGCGGCGGCCGGCGTCGAGCAGATCCGCGTCGGCGGGCCCTTCGAGCCCGAGACCGTGCTCGGCCCGCTGGTCTCCGCGCAGCAGCGGGACCGGGTCGTCGGGTACATCGAGAAGGGCATCGCCGACGGTGCGCGCCTGGTCGCGGGCGGCCCGACGCCGCCGGACGGCCTGGACCGCGGCTACTTCGTGCGGCCGACGGTCTTCACCGACGTCTCCGAGGACATGGCGATCGTGCGCGAGGAGATCTTCGGCCCGGTCCTGGTGATCCAGGCCTACGACGACGAGGAGGACGCGATCCGCCTCGCCAACGACACCCCGTTCGGCCTCAACGCCGCCGTGTTCTCCGCGGACCGCGACCGCGCTATCGCCGTCGGCCGCCGCATCCGGGCGGGCCAGGTCCAGATCAACGACGGCGCCTTCAACATCCACGCCCCGTTCGGGGGCTACAAGCAGTCGGGCAACGGCCGGGAGTTCGGCGCGTGGGGCCTCGACGACTACCTCGAGACCAAGTCGATGCAGCTCCCCTGAGCGCATCACCCACGACCCCACACACTTCCGAGAGGACCACCGCCATGAGCTTCACCTTCGACGCGCGCCGCCGCGCCACCCTCACCGCCGTCGTCGACACCTTCGTCGCCTCCGTGCCCCGCGATGACGACCCCACCGGCTTCTGGGCCGTCAAGGGCAGCGACCTGCAGGTCGACGCCGCCGTGGAGGACTACCTCCTGGGACATCTCCCCGAGGAGCAGCTGGAGGGCCTCGGCCAGCTCCTCGACACCGCCGCCCTCGTGGGCATGAAGAACCAGCCGCAGGCCGTCCGCGAGGCCATCCTCGCGAACCTCGCCGGGATCACTCCCGAGTCGGGCCTCGCGGTCGCGAGCCTGCGCCAGCTCTCCACGATGATCGCGTACGGCCTCATGGACGATCAGGGCCGCAACCCGTTGTGGGCGGGGATGGGCTACCCCGGACCGGTGTCCGCGCCGCCCGCCACGCCCAAGACCATCACGGCGATCACCCCGACTGCGGGCGAGGCCCTCACCGCCGACGTCGTGATCGTCGGCAGCGGCAGCGGCGGCGGCGTGTCCGCCGCCGTGCTGGCGCAGGCCGGCAAGAACGTGATCGTGGTCGAGGGCGGCAGCTACCGCAACGAGTCCGACTTCGTGCAGAACGAGCTGTTCGCCTACCAGACCCTCTTCCTGCGCGGCGGCTTCTTCCCCTCCTCCGACGGCATGGTCATGCTCGCGGCCGGCGGCACCGTCGGCGGCGGCAGCACCGTGAACTGGTCCAACTCGCTGAAGACGCCCGAGACCGTCCGCAAGGAGTGGGCGGGCGCGGGACTCGACGACGCCCTCGGGCCCGAGTTCGACGAGCACCTCAACGCGGTCTTCGCCCGCATGGGCTGCAACGAGGACGTCGCCCTGCAGAACGGTCCGCACGAACGACTCTCCGACGGTGCCGCCGGCCTCGGCTACTCCTACCGCAAGGTCGACCTCAACGTGAACCCCGACCGGTTCGACCCGGTCCGCAGCGCCTACAGCGGCATGGGCGATCAGACCGGCGCCAAGAACGGCACGATGCGCACGTTCCTGCAGGACGCCTCCGACGCGGGTGCGCGGCTGCTGCCGAACACCCGGGTGCAGCGGATCACCACGGCGGACGGCGCCGCGACCGGTGTCGAGGCGACGTACACCGACCCGGCGACGGGCCAGCAGACCGCCGTCCGGATCGACGCGCCCACGGTCGTCGTCTCCGCCGGCAGCCTGGAATCGCCCGCCCTGCTGCTCCGTTCGGGCATCGGCGGGCCGGCCGTGGGAACCACGCTGCGGCTGCATCCCGCCACGCTGGTGAGCGGCGTCTACGACGAGCCGCAGGACCCCTGGTACGGCCCCGCGATGGCCGGCGTGATGAACGAGTTCGCCGACGCCGAAGCGGGCTACGGTTTCCTCATCGAGAGCGTGCAGCACCTGCCGGGGCTCTTCAACAGCGTCGTCCCGTGGCTCGGAGGCGCCGCGCACAAGGAGCTGACGGCGCAGTACCGCAACCGCGCCGACTGGGTGGTGCTGGTCAAGGACCGCGGCGTCGGCTCGGTGACGATCGACGAGGACGGCGAGGCCGTGCACGCCTACCCGTTCGACGACGAGCTGGACCGCAAGCACTTCCGCGAGGGCATCACCGCCTCGATCCGGATGCAGGAGGCCGCCGGCGCGCGGCGGATCTACGTGGCCGGCCAGCGCTTCGCGCCGTGGACCCGCGGCGACGACCTGGACGCCTTCATCGCGCAGGTGAACGAGATCCCGATCGGACCCGGCGGCACCCCGGTGTTCAGCGCGCACCAGATGTGCAGCGCCCCGCTCGGCGCGGATCCCGCGACCTCCGTGGCGAATCCGTCGGGCGAGCTGCACGACACCCGCGGCGTGTGGATCGCGGACGCCAGCGGCATGCCCACCTGCTCCGGCGTGAACCCGATGATCACCACGATGGCGCTGGCGCGGCGCACCGCGACCAACCTCCTGGCCGCCGGCGCCTGACCTGCGTACAGAAACCGGCCCTCAGCTCGTCCTCGACGGAAATACTTCCGCGCGACCGAGCTGAGGGCCGGTTTGTGGTGTCTCGGCGGCTACAGGTCGGCGACCTGCGGCAGCACCTCGGCGCCGATCCACTCGACGTGATCGAGGTCGCTCTGGTCGAGCACCTGCAGGTACACGCGCGACGCGCCCGCCTCGGCGAAGGTGCCCAGCTTGTCGACGATCTCACCGGCGGAGCCGGTGAGGCCGTTCTCCCGCAGCTCGGGCAGCTCGCGGCCGATGGTCGCGGCCCGCCGCGCGACGGTCGCCTCGTCGTGGCCGCCGCACACGACCTGGGCGGCCGACTTGACGATCGACTGCGGATCGCGGCCCGCGGCGACGGCGGCGGCGTCGACGCGCGCCCACACCGCCGCGGCCTCGGTGACCGGGACGAAGGGCGTGTTGTACTCGTCGGCGAACCGCGCGGCCAGGGCGGCGCTGCGCTTCTTACCGGCCCCGCCGAGCACGATCGGCACGTGCTTCTGCGCCGGCTTGGGCAGCGCGGGGGAGTCGACCAGCGAGAAGTGCTCGCCGCGGAAGGTGTAGGGGCCCTGCGACTCCCACAAGCCCGTGACGATCTCGAGCGTCTCCTCGAAGCGGTCGAACCGCTCCTTCACGTCGGGGAAGGGGATCGCGTACGCCGCGTGCTCCTCCTCGAACCAGCCCGCGCCGAGCCCCAGCTCCACGCGCCCGCCCGACATCTCGTCGACCTGCGCCACCGAGATGGCCAGCGGCCCGGGGAACCGGAAGGTCGCGGAGGTGACCAGCGTGCCGAGGCGGATGGTCGAGGTCTCGCGGCCGATCGCGCCGAGGGTGATCCACGAGTCGGTGGGGCCGGGCGCCCCGTCGACGTTCATCGCGACGTAGTGGTCCGACCGGAAGAAGGCCCCGAACCCGGCGGCCTCCGCGGTCCGCGCGACGGCGAGCTGGTCGGCGTAGGTGGCGCCCTGCTGGGGTTCGACGAAGATGCGTAGCTCCATGGAAGACCACTGTGCCATCACAGCCGGGGCCGTGTCCGATCGAAGGGGGCCTGCACGAGCCGGATGTCGCTGTGGCGCTCGAGGGCGCGCCGCTCGTACCGGGCGTCGAGCCGGTGTCCGTCGACGGTGCCGGCGACCCGCAGGCCGTCGGGCACCGTCGTGACGCGCAGCTCGACGGGGGCCGCGCCCGCGCCCCGCCGCACGGTGAAGCGGTCGCCGTCGGCCCGCAGGCCCCAGGCGGTGACGGCGCCGTCGGGGGTCTGGGTGACGAGGCTGTCCTGCGCGGAGCCCTTGGCTGGGCGGTCGGCGGTGCCGCGGAGCGTGATCGCGATCGACGTCCACGCGGGGCCGGCGGCGCCGACGGCGAGGGCCGGCGCGCCGTCGACGGTCAGCGCCGTGGCGCGCCAGACCCCGTCGCGCGGATCCCGCGGCGTGTTCATGGTGTCGACCCGCGCCAGGTTCCCGGCGACGGTGGCGGCGATGAGGACCGCCGCGAGGACGGCCGCCACGACGGTCCCCGTGCGGCGCGCGGTCGACGCCCCGGCGGGCAGGACGGCGCGCAGCAGCGCCCGGCGGTGCGGGAACACCAGGACCAGGGCGATCACCAGGAGCTCGGCGGCGAGCAGCTTGACCGGTACGTCGTAGAACAGGTTGAGCAGCACGATCTGCGTCAGCGCGACGACGGACAGGAGTGCGCCGGCGAGGCGGGTGCGGGGCACGATCAGCAGGAGTCCCGCGGTGAGTTCGATGGCGCCGGTGATGACCGTGTAGGGCGTGGACGCGGCCATGTAGCCCCAGAGCAGCGAGAAGGGTTCGGTGTCGCCGACCGCCTGCAGCTGGTAGGCGGGGAGGTTCATGTGGCCCATCTGTGCGGGGATCACCTTGGCCAGCCCGTAGAGCAGCATGGCGACCGCCAGGACGCCGCAGGCGATTCCACGCAGTACCCGGGTGGCGCGGTCCACGCCGGCCGCACCACGGTCGCCGGCCCGGACGGCGAGCGCGCCCCACGCGAGGCCCCCGGCGACGCCGAGGACGAGCGCGCCCGCATGGAACTGCCATGCCCACGCCAGGTCGCTGCCGGTCGCCACGTCGACGGGCGCCGGATCGGTGCCCGTGACCAGCGCCCCGACGGCGCCGACGGCCCGCCATGCGGGCGTGAACAGCGCCGCGGCCGAGAACGCGGCGAAGATCTGGGACAGCAGCACCGCAGCTGTGAACAGGACGAGGACGAGGCCGGAGACGGCGAGCGCGACGGTGCGCGCGACCGTGCGGGCGGGAGTGGGGGTGTCTGCTCGGGTCATGGCACCACCGTATCGAGTGGCTTTGGTTACCCTAACCTCACGGGGGTCGGGGTGGATACCTCGGACGTCGCGTCATGTGCTTTGATAAGCCTGTCCTAAATAATCCGAGAAAGGGCTTCTTCATGGCCAAGCACGTGCGATACCTCGTCGCCATCCTGTGCGCCGTCGGGCTGGTCGCCGGGTGTGGGGGCGGCTCGACCGACTCCGGCACCGAGGCTTCCGCGACGCGCACCGTCAGCACGGTGAAGGGCGACGTGACCATCCCGGTCAAGCCGAAGCGCGTCGTGCTGCTGAACTACAACCTCGCGGGCTACCTGTACGACCTCGGCCTGCCCGTGACCGCCATGGTCACCGAGTACACCGACCGCGACCCGGCGAAGGCCCAGCCCTTCGACGCGTGGAAGGACGACTTCACCAAGGCCGGTACCAAGTTCATGCACTGGCCGGCCGGCGGTTACGACCTCGAGGCGATCGCCGCGGAGAAGCCCGACCTCATCGTCGGCGGCGGCCTCGGCTTCCCGTTCAAGCAGACCAACGACGCCTACGACCGGCTCAAGGCCATCGCGCCGACCCTCGTCGTCGACAACAAGGCGGAGAGCTGGAACCAGCAGTTCGAGTTCCTGGCCAAGGCCTTCGACCAGCCGCAGGTGTACCAGGACGCCGTGAAGAAGTACGACGAGCGCATCGCGCAGGTCAAGGCCGGCATCACGCCGCCCCCCGGCCCCGTGGCCTTCCTCTCGATGACCGCGCAGGGTAAGGCCTACGGCCTGATCGAGAACCGCGGCGTCCCCGCGGAGTTCGCCAAGGTGGGTATCGAGGCCGCACCGATCTTCGCGAGCGGCAAGTTCAAGCCGTACACCGCGGGCGGCGACTCGTACGAGATCACCCCGGAGCAGCTGCCCAGCACGGTGACGCAGCCGTCGGTGTTCATCGTGGGCTTCAGCGGCCAGACCTTCGACGCGAATTCGCTGCGCTCGCAGCCGGTCTACGCCTCGCTCCCGGCCTTCACCGCGAACCGGGCATTTGACCTGCCCTACTGGGTGCAGCGCCCCGACTTCGACAAGGCCATCGCCACGCTCGACGTCGTCGAGAAGATGTTCAAGAAGTAGCCCGCTCCACACCGCGACAGCCGCGGCCGGATCACTCCGGCCGCGGCTGTTTCGCGTTCCAGTCCCTGGGGATTCAGTCCGGGACGACCTGCACGACGGCCTCCTGTGTCACCGTCGCCACGAGCTCGCCGTCGGCGTAGAAGTGCCCGGTCGTCAGTCCCCGCCCGCCGCGCGCGACGGGGGAGTCCACGACCAGGAGGTGGAACGCGTCGAACCGGGTGTGCCGGTGGAACCACAGCGACTGGTTCAGCGTCGCCGCCCCCACCCGGTCGTAGCCCCAGGACAGGCCGTGCCGGGCGATGATCGGGTCCTGCACCGTCAGGTCCGAGGCCCAGGCCAGCGCGGCGTCGTGCAGCACCTGATCGCCGGGCAGCGCGCCGTCGGCGCGCATCCACACCAGGCCCCGGCTCTCCGCGTCCTCGGTGCCCCGCTTGTCCCACACCGGGTCCGACGCGAACCGCATGTCGATGGGGTGGGAGGCGTCCACGAGGGTGCGCAACGCCGATTCGTGCCCGGCGAAGCGCTCCGCCATCGTCGGGAGGGCCGACGGCTCACCGGCCTCCGGCGCGGGATCGGCGTGCTCCAGCGGGTTCGGGGCGTCCGCCTGGTAAGCGAGCGTCATGACCGCGAGGATCCGTCCGTCCTGTTCGACGGTGACCTGCCGGTTCGCCGCACCCCGGCCGTCCCGCAGCCGTGTCACCCGATAGGTGAGATCCTCCGTGACCGTGCCGAGTTCGATGAAATGGGTGTGCGCGGCGTGCAGCGGCAGGCAACCGGTGCCCGAGAGCGTCGCGCCCGAGGCCACGATCGCCTGCGCCAGGATCTGGCCGCCGAACGTGTGCACGCCGACCTTCGCCGGGTGCCGCCCGGTGTAGACGTCCGCCGCCTCGGTCCCGTCCAGCCGCAGGACGTCGAGGAACTGCTCGAAGTCGCTGCCCGACGGTGCGTCCGGCGCCGCGGAGGCGACCGCGCGCGCCGCTATCCCGGCGATGGAGCGCCCCTCCAGGACGTCGCGCGCGCTGAGCTCGAAGCCGCGCCGCCGGGCCCGGGAGACCACCTGCAGGGAGATGAGCGAGTCGCCGCCCAGCTCAGTGAAGTCATCGGCGAGGCGCACGCCGTCGCCGAGCAGCTCGCGGGCGACGTCCAGCAGGACCTCCTCGGCCGCGGTCGCGGGAGCGCGGTCGTCGCCCGCATCGGTGCGGGCGGCGGGGACGGGCAGCGCGTCCCGGTCCAGCTTCCCGGTGGGGCCCAGGGGGAGCCGGTCCAGCACGACGTACGCCGCGGGCACCATGTGCGCCGGCAGCTCCGCGCCGAGGGCGGTCCGGATCGCGTCCGGATCGGGCTGCGCGCCGTCGTTGCGCACGAGGTAGCCGACGAGCCGGTCGTCGCGCACCAGCACGGCCGCGGCGCGCACGCCGGGCTGCCGCGCGAGCGCGGTCTCGATCTCGCCGAGCTCGATCCGCAGGCCCCGGATCTTCACCTGGTGGTCGGCGCGGCCGTGGAACGAGAGGGTGCCGTCCTCTCGCCATGCCACGAGGTCGCCCGTGCGATACATCCGGGAACCGGGTTCCCCGAAGGGATTCGCCACGAACGTCGCCGCCGTGAGATCGGGCCGGTGCAGGTAGCCCTGCGCCAGCGAGTCGCCCGCGAGGTACAGCTCGCCGAGGACGCCCGTGCCCACCGGGTTGAGGCCCTCGTCGAGCACGTAGCAGGGCAGATTCGGATCGGGCCGGCCGATCGGCAGCGGCCCCGGGTCGTCGGGCTCGTACCGCCAGGTGACGGCGTTGATCGTCGCCTCCGTCGGTCCGTAGCAGTTGAACAGGGCGCGCCGGCCCCGTCCCCAGTGGTCCGCGAGCTCCGGGTCGAGGCGCTCGGCGCCCACCATGAAGATCACGGACGGGTCCACCTCGGCGTGGTCGGGCATCGCCGCGAGGAAGGAGGGCAGCAGGTTGATCACCGAGACCCGTTGCCGCTCGATGTAGTCCAGCAGCTCGTCGCCCGGCACGCGGACGGCGTCCGGCGCGATCACGGACGTGGCGCCCGCCATCAGCGGACCCAGCACCTGGAGCACCGAGATGTCGAAGCTGGGCGACCCCGTCTGCAGTACCCGCTCGTCGGGGCGGAAGCCGAGCACCTCGACCACGAAGGCCATGAGGTCGGGGAGGCCGCGGTGGCTCACCGCGACGCCCTTGGGGCGCCCGGTCGTGCCCGACGTGTAGATGACGTAGGCCAGTGCGTCCGGCGTGAGGCCCGCCCGGGCGTGCGCGGGGTCGGTCGCGTCGCCCGCGGTGTCCCACGGGTCCACGGCGTGGACGGGAACCTCGTCGGGGGCGGCGGTGGTGGCCGCCTCCGGCACGTCGCCACAGGTCAGCACGGCCGACGGTGCCGCGTCCTCCAGGAGGAACTGCAGGCGCGCCGCGGGGTACGAGGGATCGAGCGGCAGGTACACCGCGCCCGCCTTGAGGACGCCGAAGACCGCGACGTACCAGGGCAGCCCGCGCTCGGCGAAGACCGCGACCACGTCCTGCTGCCGCACGCCGTCGGCGTGCAGCCGGCGGGCGAGGCGGTTCGCGGCCTCGTCGAGCTCCCGGTAGGTCAGCTGCCGGTCCTCGCAGACGACGGCGGGGTGATCAGGCGTCGCGGCGACGTGGGTGCCGAACTCCTGGAGCAGCGGCCCGTACGCGCCGCGGAGCGGCACGTCGCCCAGCTCGAGCATCGCCGCCCGCTCGTCGGCGGGCAGGGTGCCGATCGCGCCGACCGGGGTGTCGGGCGCCTCCACGACGGCGCGCAGCACCTGGGTGAGCCAGCGGCCGTAGGCCCGGACGGTCCCCTCGGAGAGCACGTCCGTGCGGTAGCCCAGGCCCAGCGTGAGCCGCTCGCCGGGCAGGACGACCACGGTGAGCGGGTAGTGCGTGGCGTCGGTGATGTCCACGCCCGTGAGGTCCAGCCCCGGCTCGACCGGCTGCACGCTCCGGTCGGAGAGCGGGAAGTTCTCCGTGACGACCATCGTGTCGAAGAGCTCGCCGAGGCCGGCCGCGCGGGTGATCTCCACCAGTCCGAGGTGATGGTGGTCCGAGAGTGCCAGTCCGCGGCGGTGCACGTCCGCGAGGACCTCGCCCACGGGCTGCTCGGGCGTCGCCCGCACGCGGATCGCGATGGACTCGCCGAGCTGCCCGACCATCGTGCCCACGTCGGGCACTTCCACCGGGCGGCCGGAGACGGGGCAGCCGAAGACCACGTCGCGGCGCCCGGTGAGGCGGCCCAGCAGCAGGCCCCACGCGGTGTGCAGGACGCCGGTCAGCGTGACGCCGCGGGCCCGTGCCAGCTCGGCGAGGCCGCGCGTCAGGTCGTCGTCGAGCTCCACCAGGATGCGCTCGGGTGCGGCATCGGCGGCGCCGGAACCCGTGGGCGCCAGCAGCGTCGGGGCCTCCAGGCCCTGCAACTCCTCGGCCCACGCCGCGCGGGCGGCGGGGACGTCCCGGTCGGCGCGCCAGCGGTAGTAGCCGTCGAGCGGAGCGGGGACGGGCGCCGCGGGGCCGCCGCCCAGTTCGGCGTAGATCGCGAGCAGCGTGCGGCCGGCGATCGGCATGGACCAGCCGTCGAGCAGCGAGTGGTGGTTGGTCAGGGCGAGGCGGTACCTGTCGGAGCCGGTGCGGCACAGCAGG
Source organism: Tsukamurella tyrosinosolvens (assembly GCF_900104775.1). Taxonomy (NCBI): domain Bacteria; kingdom Bacillati; phylum Actinomycetota; class Actinomycetes; order Mycobacteriales; family Tsukamurellaceae; genus Tsukamurella; species Tsukamurella tyrosinosolvens. The sequence continues at coordinate 4,460,419 of NZ_FNSA01000003.1, read as the reverse complement.
AACCGGATGAGCGGCGCCGTCGACGGGTCGAACCGGCGCGCCTGCTCTGCCGCGGCGATCTCGGCGAACGCCGCCGCCGGATCCGGGCGGTCGCTCACATCGACGAAGGTGACATCGGGGCGCACCGTCTCCGGGACCACCTGCACCACGTCGGACGAGGTGGTGTAACCGAGCCGCGTGCGCAGCGCGGGTACGCGCCGCAGCAGCTCCGCGGCCGCGGCGGCCATCCGGTCCGGATCCACGGGGCCGTCCAGGTAGGTCGCGGCCTGCACCGTGTAGACGTCGGGCTCGCCGTCGGCGAGCAGCTGGGACTGGTACGCGAGGCCGACCTGCAGCGCGGTGGCCGGCAGGACGTCGGCGATCGGCCCGTCCCGCTCCAGCAGGTCGATGTCGGCCTGGTCCAGCGTCACGAGCGGCAGGTCCGACGGGGTCAGGCCGCCACCGTCGGGCCCGATCCGCTCGGCGTGCGCGGCCAGCGCGGCCAGGGCCTCGGCCCAGCACGCCTGCAGCTCTGCGACCGTCGCCGCGTCGAGCACGCCGCCCGCAGCGGTCCACTCGACGGTGAGTCCGTCGGCGCCGTCGAAGCAGTTGATCGCGAGCACCTGTTCGAGCGCCTTCGCGGCGGGGTCGAGCACGGCGAAGGGCGTGTCGCCGGGGAGCCGCCAGCCGTCGTCGGGCGCGGCGAACCGGCCCAGGTAGTTGAAGACCACGTCCGGCGCCGCGCCCAGCGGCTCGGCCCCCGGGTCGAGGTGCCGGAGCACGCCGTACCCGATGCCGCGGCCGGGGACTCCGCGACGGGCCTCCTTGACGGCGCGGACGAGCCGCCCGGCCGCGTCGCCTCCGGCGAGGGCGTCGTCGAGGTCCGCGTCGCTCAGCGGGACGGGCAGGCGGACGGGGTGTTCCACGGTGAACCAGCCGACGGTCCGCGCGAGATCGGCGGACGGCAGCACCTGCTCGCGGCCGTGTCCCTCGACGGTGACCGTGGCGGCCCGCTGCGGGGCGAGGCCGGCGCGGCGGCGGCGCAGGCGCAGCGCCAGGGCGAGGGCGGCGAGGAGGGTCTCCTCCGCGTTCGCGCGGTAGGCGTGGGCGAGTCCGTCGGTGACGGCCGAGGCGACGGGGGCGGCGGTGCGGGTGCGCGTGGTCGTGGCGGTGCCGACCCGGTCGACGGCGGGGTCGAGCAGCCGCCCGCCGAGGCGCTCGGCGTCGGCGAGCGCGGCCCGCCAGTGGCCGAGTTCGCCTCGGTACGTGCCATTCTCGCCCTGCTCGGCGAGGGCGAGGGCGTGCGCGCGCCAGGGCGTCGCCTCGGCGCGCAGCGCGGGCGCGCGGCCCGCGGCGGCGTCCCGGTGCGCCTGCGGCAGGTCCTGCAGGAGCACGCGCCAGGAGACTCCGTCGACGGCGAGGTGGTGGATCACCAGGACCAGCCGGTCCGGGGCGCCGTCGCCGCGCACGATCCTCCCGCGGAGCACGGCGCCGGCGGCGGGGTCGAGCTCGGCGGCCAGGTCGGCAGCCACGTCCTCGACGGTGCCCGCGCCCTCGCCGACCTCGAGCGGCGGGGCGGTCTCGTCGACGGTGAGCGTCGCGGCGCCCGAGAGGCGCAGCCGCAGCGCGGGATGCGCGGCGACGACCGACTGCAGCGCGGCCCGCACGGTCGCGGCCGTGGCGCCGGCGGGCAGCTCGGGGGCGATCCACTGCGCGTAGCCCGCGATGTCCCGCCGATCCGCGGTGAGATCGAGCAGCGCGGCGACGATCGGCGGCGCGGGGAACTCACCCTCGGCCGGAACGACGGGGCCCGCGTCCAGCGTCCCGGTCTCGGTGGCTCCGGCGGCGAGGGTCGCGAAGCTGCTGCCGGAGAGGAAGTCCCGAGGGCGCACGTCGAGGCCGGCGGCCCGGAGCTCGCTACACACGGTGATCGCGCTGATGCTGTCGCCGCCCAGGCCGAAGAAGTCGTCGTCGACGCTCACCTCGGGGACGTCGAAGGCGGCCGCGACCACCGCGCAGAGCAGCCGCTCGCGGTCGGTCCGCGGCGCGCGGCCGCCCGCCTGCACCGCCGGCGCGGGCAGGGCGGCGCGGTCGAGCTTGCCGTTGATCGTCACCGGCAGCTCGTCCAGCACGACCACCGCCGACGGCACCATGTGCTCCGGCACGGCGTCGCCGAGCGCGGCGCGGACCCCGTCGGCGGTCACGGCGCCGGTCACGTAGCCCACCAGGCGATCCCGGCCGGCGTCCGTGCGGACGACCGCGGCGGCGCTGGTCACGCCGGCGACGGCGGCCAGGGCGGTCTCGACCTCGGCGAGCTCGATCCGGTAGCCGCGGATCTTCACCTGGCCGTCGCCGCGGCCGAGGTACTCGTAGCCGCCGCGGTCGGCGTCGCCGACCCACCGCACGCGGTCGCCGGTGCGGTACATGCGGGAGCCGGGCTCGCCGAACGGGTCCGCGACGAACCGCTCCGCGGTCGCGGCGGGCAGGTCGAGGTAGCCGCGGGCCAGGTGCGGCCCGGCGAGGTACAGCTCGCCGACCTCGCCGTCCCGGACCGGTTGCAGCGCACCGTCGAGCGCGTAGGCGGCGGTCCCGGGCACGGCCCGCCCGATGACGGGCGTCTCGCCCGCCAGGACGGCGGCGGTGGCGTCGACGGCGGCCTCGGTGGGGCCGTAGACGTTGACCGCGGGTACCCCGGTGGCCGCGATCCGGCGCCACAGCGCGGGACCGGTGGCCTCGCCGCCCAGGATCAGGAGCGACGGGCGATGCTCGCCGTCGAGTAGGCCCCCGTCGATGAGCGGCGCCGCCATCGACGGGGTGGTGTCCACGACGTCGATGCGGTCGGCGCGGTACGCGGACAGCAGCGCGTCGGCGTCCCGCGCGGTCTCCGTCGAGTACACGTGCAGCGCATGGCCGCTCAGCAGCCAGAGCAGCTGGTCGAGGGAGGCGTCGAACGAGAAGGAGTAGGTGTGCGCGCAGCGCAGCCGACGATCCGGCTCCCCGGCGACGGCGAGATCCACCAGCGTCGCGCGGTGGTGCCGCAGCAGGCTGGTGAGACCGCCCGCGCGGGCCGCGACGCCCTTCGGGCGGCCCGTGGAGCCCGACGTGTGGATGACGTAGGCGAGGTGGTCCGGGTGCCGCGGCGCGGCGAGCTCCGACTCGCTGAGCGGATCGCCGGAGAACGCCTCGAGTCGGGCGCGGACGTTCGGAGCGTCGAGCATGATCGACGGGACCCTTTCGGGCACAGCGGATGAGCCATCGGTCAGCAGCAGCACCGGGCGCGAGTCCGCGACCAGCTCGGTGTGCCGGGCGGCGGGGTGCCCGGGGTCCAGGTACTGGTACGCGGCGCCCGCGTCGAGGACCGCGAGGATCGCGACGACGAGGTCGACGCCGCGCGGCAGCGCCAGGGCCACCACGTCGTCGGCGCCGGCGCCCTCGGCGCGGAGCAACCGGGCGGTGCGGTGCACCCGCGCGGCGAGCTCGCCGAAGGTGAGTCGCTCGGCGCCGTGGACCAGGGCGAGCGCCTCGGGATCGCGGCGGGCCTGGGCGTCGAGGGCGGCGGGCACGTCCTGCGGGGCGTGCGCGGATTCCGGTGTGCGGGAGCGGTCGATCAGGGCGGTGCGCAGGTCCTCCGGGAGCAGCTCCACCTGGCCCAGCGCGGGCGCGTCGGGCGAGGACAGTGCGGTGATCAGTGCGGTCACCGCGTCGAGCCGGCCCTGCACCTGCTCCTGCGTCGCCGAGCGGGCGTCCACCTCGAAGCCCAGCAGCAGCCCGCCCGACGACGTGGGGATCACGCTGAGCCCGTAGTCCTCCGGCGGGCCGCCGGCGACGTTGCGCATCGTGCCCTCGGAGCCCCCGAAGTCGAGGGTGAGGTCGAAGGCCTTGAGGTTGATGCCGCGCCCGTGCAGCAGCGCGCCGACGTTCGGCGCGCCCAGGTCGCGCGGGAGGTCCTCGCCGCGGTAGCGCTGGTGGGCGCGCATGCGCCGCATGGTCTCCGCGACCCGGGCACTCAGGTCCGCGAGCCGGTCGTCGGCGCGCACGGGTAGGCGCAGCGGCAGCACGTTCACGGCCATCGCCGGGGTGCGCAGCGCGACGCCGCCGCTGCGGCACATGAGCGGCATGGCGAAGACCACGTCGGACTCGCCCAGCGTGCGGTGCAGGAAGGCGGCGTAGCAGGCGATGAGGGCCTCGCCCCAGGTGGTGCCGGACTCGTCGGCGACCCGGCGCAGGGCGTCGAAGACCTCGGCCGGAAGCTCGGTCCGCGCGGTGCGGACCTCGCCCGCGGGGCCGTCGACGCCGGGGCGTTCCGGCAGTTCGGGCAAGGGCGTCAGTTCGTCGCGCCAGTAGGCGCGGTCCGCCTCGTGGCGCTCGCTCGCGCGGTACTCCTGATCGGCGGCGACGAAATCGGCGAACGAGCCGAACGGCGACTTCGGCGGCTCGGCGCCGGTGCGGAGGGCCGTGTAGTGCGCGGCGACACGGCGCGAGAGCATCGCGGCCGAGTAGCCGTCGAAGACCAGGTGGTGCCCCAGCTGCGTGTACCAGACCTCGGTGTCCGAGAGGCGGAGCACGCGGAAGGCGAACAGGTCGCGGTCGGTCATCCCCGCGCACGTCGCCGCGAGCCGGGCGCGCTCGGCGGCGACGGCCGCCTCCGCTGCTGCCCGCGGGTCCGGCTCGTCCCGCAGGTCGACGACGTCCGGCGCCGGGGCGGCACCGTCGTCGATCCACTGTCGCGGGCCGTCCGGGGTCTCGGCCACCCGCAGCCGCAGGCTGCCCGCCTCGGCGACGGTGCGGGCGATCGCCGTGCGCAGGGCGTCGATGTCGACGACGGCGTCGCCGACGATCTCGAGCACGTCGCCCACCACGTAGTACGGCGAATCCGGTTCCAGCCGTTGCGCGTTCCAGATCCCGTGCTGCGCCGCGGTCAGCGGGAGCAGGTCCGGTGCGTCGGTGCCGGCCGGAGCCGGGGAGGGGGCGGCCTCTGCGAGGGTCACGTCGGGGGCTCCTGGGCGGTGATTCGGCTAACGGGGAAGGTCGGCGCGCTGCGGGCGGAGGTCCGTCCACGTGGCCTCGATGTGGCTCCGGCAGTCCTCGCGCGCGGCGGGACCGAATTCGACGGTCCAGCCCGCGGGGACCTCCGCGAAGCGGGGCCACAGCGAGCGCTGATCGAGCGCGTTGCGCAGCACGAGGAAGCCGGCGTCCGGCTCGTCGAACGGGTTCATCCGCCGACCACGAGCCGCTGCCAGTGGGCGAGCTCCGGCTGCTCCGCGAGGTCGGGGAACTCGAGCTCGGCGGCGCCCGCGTCGCGCCAGCGCTGGATCAGCGTCATGACCCGCACCGAGTCCAGGCCCAGGTCGAAGAGGTTGTCGTCGTCCGCGATCGACTGCGCGGGGACCTGCAGCAGTTCGGCGACGTCGGCGCGGACGCGGTCCGCGGTCAGCGGGGAGGTGGACATATCGGAAACCGTCTCCTTGGGGTAATCTGCGGTGCGGTCAGGTAGGTAAGCCTACACTTGCTGATGAGGCGTCCCGCCTGCCGGACCATGCCGCCGTCCCGTTCGCCGCGGTGCGTGCTCGATCCGCGCCGCGGCCCGACCCGCCCGGAGTGACCCATGAAGTGGAACGATTTCGTCCTGACCCTCACCGCGACCTCGCAGGTCGCGGACAACCTGCTGCGCCTCGAGTTCGAGGTGGGCGGCGGCACCGCCGGGGGCTACGTGCCCATCGCGCCGGGGGACGAGTCCATCGCCTTCTACTTCTCGCCGGACGGCACCGAGCTGAGCGCCCGCCCGTCCGACGATCCGGGCGCGCTGGGCGGCTGGGAGATCGCGGATCCCGAGCGCAGCCTCGGCCACCGGAACTACTCGGTGCGCGCGTACGACCCCGCCACCCGGCGCATGCTCGTCGACGTGGCCGAGCACGGCCACGGGCCGGCGATCGACTGGTTCCGCGCCGCCCGCCCGGGCTGGCGACTCCTCGCCGCCGGGCCCCGCTCCTGGTACGACCCCGCGGCGGACGCCTCGCGGCACGTGCTCGCGGGCGACCTCGCCGCGCTGCCCGCGCTCGCCCGGATCCTCGAGGAGACCCCGGCCGGTGTGGACGTCACCGTCATCGCCGAGGTCCTCGACCGCACCGAGATCGCCTATCTCCCCGATCGTCCCGGAACCGAGATCATCGAGCTGATCGGCACCGGGAACGGCGCCGCGCCGAGCCGCCTGCCGGAGGCGCTGCGCGCCGTCGACCTGCCGACCGACGGCTACCTCTGGTTGGCCGGGGAGGCGGCCGACACCCGCGCCGCCAAGAAGCACGTGCGCGGCCTCGGGTGGGCGCGCGACCGCGCCGACGTCGTCGGCTACTGGCGCCACGACGCCGAGGCGTGGACCAAGCGCTTCGAGGCGGCGGGGGAGGAGCGGCTGCGCGCCGTGTTCGCCGAGGCCCTCGCCGCGGGCAAGTCCCGGGACGAGGCCACCGACCTCTACGAGCAGGCCCTCGAGGCCGCGGGGCTGTAGCGCGGTGGCGCCGCCGGACGGAGCCGCCCGGCGGCGCGGCGCGGGATCAGCCCGCGTTCTTCGCGGCGGCCGACAGGGTCGGCACGTAGCGCTCCAGCAGCCACGGCACGTCGAGGACGTTGGGCGAGCTGACGGCGTAGACGAGCGGCGGATCCGTGAGCGGGACGTAGGCCTTGCGCTGCACGGCCGTCAGGCTCGCGAACGACGGATTGGTCTCGGTCGCCTCGCGCTTCGCGGCGTCGAGGTACCACGAGGTGAGCACGTCGGGGTTGTACTTGGGCACGTTCTCCCAGCTCACCGGCGCCGCGAACTTGCCGGGCGGAGTGGCCTCGCGCAGCGCCGCCAGCTCGGGCAGCACGGTGAAGCCGAATCCCTGCAGCAGCTGCACCCGCGGGTCGGTGTCGAAGTAGAAATTGAGGCTCTCGGGCGTGGTGCCGCTGGCCGCCGCGACCGTCTTCCCGGCGAACTCCGGGTGCGCGGCCCTGACGTCCGCGATCCGCTTGTCGGTGTCCGTGATCAGGGTCTTCGCTTCGGCCTCGCGACCGAGGGCCTTGCCGACGAGCGTGGTCTGGTCCTGCCACGAGGTCTGCCAGTTGCGGCCCGGCTGGGCGACGGTCGGCGCGATCTTGGTCAGCTGCGCGTACTGGTCCGCGGTGAGGCCGGACTGCACCGCGAGGATCACGTCGGGCTTGAGCGCCGCGATCTGCTCCAGCGGCAGCGACTGGCTCGACTCGGGCAGCAGCACCGGCTTGGCGTCGCCGAGCTTCTCCTGCACCCACGGCATGATTCCGCCGCCGTCCTTACCGAGCTCCGACTTCATGTCGCGCATGCCCACCGGCGTCACGCCGAGGGCGATCGCGGCCTCGGTGCTGCCCCAACCGAGGGTGACCACGCGCTCCGGCCGGGCCTTGATCTCGGTGGTGCCGAGCGCCGAGGCGATCGACACGGGGAAGCCCGCGTCGTGCTGTGCGTGCTCGTCGTTCGACGAACCCGAGCCGCAGGCCGCAGTGCCCATGAGCAGGGCGGATGCGGCGGCGATGGTCACGATCGATCGGGTGATGCGGGGTATCCGGAACACGGCGTCTCCTTCTTCACGAGGTGCCTGTGTCACTGGACACAGGCATTGCCTCGACTGGCGAAACTTCTCTAGTTTCAGGTATGCCTATCCTATCTAGGTCGTCGACGAGGGAGATACATGGGACAGCAGCACGCGATCGCCGATGTGGTCGGGATCGGGGCCGGGCCGTCGAATCTGGGGCTCGCCGCGGCCCTCGATGAGCGGAACCGGACGGGCCTGCCGCCGCTGTCGATGACGATCCTCGAACGCAAGCCCACCTTCGCCTGGCACCCCGGCATGCTCCTCGACGGGGCGACGATGCAGATCGCCTTCCTCAAGGACCTGGTGACGCTCCGCAACCCGCGCAGCCCGTTCACCTTCCTGAGCTACCTGGAGGCCCGCGGCCGGCTCGTCGACTTCATCAACCACCAGACGTTCTTCCCGACCCGGGTCGAGTTCACCGACTACCTCTCGTGGGTGGCGGAGAGCGTCGACGCCCGGATCGACTACGGCACCACTGTGACCGCCGTCGAACGGATCGACGGTGCCGTCGACGGCGCGCGCTGGCTCGTCCGGTACACCGGGCCCGACGGTGACGGCGCCCTGCGCGCGCGGTCCGTCGTCGTGGCGACCGGACTGCGCGAGCGGCTGCCCGAGTGGGCCGCCGCCGGGCCGCGCCTGTTCCACAACCACCGGTTGCTCGAGCACCTCGCCGCCGCCGACCTGGACCCCGCGGCCCCGCACCGCTTCCTCGTGGTGGGCGGCGGGCAGAGCGCCGCCGAGGTCGCCCAGCACCTGCACCGCAGCTACCCGAACGCGGTGGTGGAGAGCGTCTTCAACTCCTACGGTTTCCAGCCCGCCGACGACAGCCCGTACGCCAACCGGGTCTTCGACCCCCAGGCCGTCGACGACTTCTACGACGCGCCCGGCGAGGTGCGCGCGGAGCTCATGGCCCGGCACGCCACCACCAACTACGGCTGTGTCGACCTGGAGCTGATCAACGAGCTGTACGCCGTCGAGTACCAGGAGAAGGTCTCCGGCCACCGCCGGCTGCTCATGCGTCCCGCCACCGTCGTCACCTCGGCGGTCGCGTCCGACACCGGCGTGCGGGTCACGCTGCGCGACCGCATCGCCGGCGAGACGAGCGGCGAGGACTACTCCGCCGTCGTGTGCGCCACCGGATTCCGCTCCATCGGCGTCACCGACGTGCTCGCCGGCTGGGACGTCGCGCCGGAGCGCCTGCAGGTCGGCCGCGACTACGTCCTCGCCGTCGACGGCGAGCCGCTGGAGGGCCTCTACGTCCAGGGCGCCACCGAATCCACCCATGGCCTCGGTTCGACGCTGCTGTCGAACGTCGCCGTCCGCACCGGCGAGATCCTCGACGGGATCGTCGCCGACACCAGCCTGACCAGCGGCCTCGCGGCCGCGAAGGGAGCATGATGCGCGTCGTCACCTTCGGTTTCCAGACCTGGGGCCACCGCACACTGTCGGCCGTCCTCGATGCGGGCCACGAGGTCGCGCTCGCCGTGACCCACCCCGTCTCGAACAACCCGTACGAGATGATGTGGAACGACTCCGTCGAGGAACTCGCCACCGAACGCGGCGTGCCCGTGCACCTCGCGAAGAAGCCCGACGAGGCCCTCTTCGAGGCGGTCTCGGCCGCGGAGCCGGACATCATCGTCGCCAACAACTGGCGCACCTGGCTGCCGACGTCGATCTACTCGATGCCGCGCCTGGGCACCCTCAACATCCACGACTCGCTGCTCCCGCGCTACGCCGGCTTCTCGCCGCTGATCTGGGCGCTCATCAACGGCGAGACGCACGTGGGTGTCACCGCGCACCTGATGGACGAGGGCCTCGACACCGGGCCGATCATCGCCCAGGAGTCCGTCGCCGTCGGCCCCGCCGACCGCACCGTCGACCTGTTCCACCGCACCGTCGACCTGATCGGCCCGCTCGTCGCCCGGTCGCTCGGCGAGCTGGAAGCCGGGACGGCGCAGCCGATCCCGCAGGATCCCGCCGCCGCGACGTACTTCCACAAGCGCTCCGACGCCGACAGCGCCATCGACTGGTCGTGGCCCGCCGACGCGATCGAGCGCCTCATCCGCGCCCAGTCCGATCCGTACCCCAACGCCCACACCGTCTTCCGTGGCGAGCGGCTCGCGATCACCCGAGCCTCCGTCTCCACCAAGCGGTACGGGGGCACGCCCGGCCGCGTCTGCGTTCCCGACGGCGACGGCATCGCCGTGGTCGCGGGGCAGGACGCGTGGCGCGGCGGGAACCCCGCCCTCATCGTCGAGACGGTGCGCACCGCCGACGGCGCCGAGCACCCCGCCGCCAAGATCCTCGGCGACTCCGGCGCCTATCTCGGCTGATCCGGGGAAGCGAGACATGCACGCATTCATCACCGGCGCCGCCTCCGGGATCGGCGCCGCGACCGCCCTGCGGCTCGCGCGGCGCGGCCCCGTCGCCCTCGCCGACCGCGACGCCGACGGGCTCGTCGCGACCGCGCGGGCGGTCACCGAGGCGGGCGGCACCGCCACCTCGCACGTCCTCGACGTGACCGACGCGGCCGCCGTCGCCGCCGCGCTCGACGCCGCCGAGAAGGCCGGCGGCCCCGTCGACGCCCTCGCGCACTGCGCGGGCATCCTCGTCGCCGGACCGCTCCTCGACGCCGCCGCCGAGGACTGGGCCGCCGCTCTGGCCGTGAACCTCACGGGCACGGTGAACGTGCTCACCGCGGCCGCCCGCCGCATGGCGGAGCGCGGCGCCGGCACCGCCGTGGTCGTGGGCTCCAACGCCGGGAACGGCCCGCGCGTCGGCCTCGGCGCCTACGGGGCGTCGAAGGCCGCGGCGCACAGCGCGACCCTGACGCTCGCGCTCGAACTCGCGGGCAGCGGCGTGCGGATCAACGTGGTCGCCCCCGGCTCCACCGCCACCCCCATGCAGACCGCCTTCGGCGGCGCCGCCGCCGCGGAGGCCGCGATCGCCGGCGACCTCGCCCGGCACCGGCTGGGCATCCCGCTGGGGCGGATCGCCGACGCCGACGACATCGCCGGCGCGATCGACTACCTGCTCTCGCCCGATGCGCGGCACGTGACCGCGCAGGTACTCACCGTCGACGGAGGCGCCACCGTATGACCACCACGCAGACCCGCTACTTCCCGGAGGAGTTCGCCGCGCGCTACCGCGCGGCGGGCTACTGGACCGGCGAGACCTTCGCCGGCTTCCTGCCCGAGGCCGCGGAGCGCTTCGGCGACGCCGAGGCCCTCGTCGCGCAGGACCTCGCCGGCGACCCGGTGCGGCTGAGCTACCGCGAGCTGGACACGGCGGCGGCAGTGACCGCCGTGGGGCTGCGCGCCCGGGGGATCGCCGAGGGTGATCGGGTGGTGCTGCAGCTTCCGAACACCGCCGAGTTCGTCACGGTGCTGTTCGGGCTGTTCCGGATCGGGGCCGTCCCCGTCTTCGCGCTGCCCGCGCACCGGCGCAGCGAGCTCGTCCACTTCGTGCGCACGTCGGGCGCGAAGGCCCTGATCACCGCGGCGACGATCAATCGCTTCGACCACCGAGCGCTGGCCGCCGAGGTCGCCGCGGAGACCGGCGTCGACGTCCTCGTCGCCGACGACGCGCCGTTCGGTGACGGCACGGGCGGCCCGCCGGCCACCGTCGACCCCGAAGGGCTGGCGTTCCTGCAGCTCTCCGGCGGCACCACCGGCGTGCCCAAGCTGATCCCGCGCACCCACGCCGACTACCTGTACTCCGTGCGCGAGTCCGCGAAGATCTGCGGCCTCGGGCCCAGCACTCGCTTCCTGGTGGTGCTGCCCGTGGCGCACAACTTCCCCATGAGCAGCCCCGGCATCCTCGGCGTCCTCTGGGCCGGCGGCACCGTCGTGCTCGGGACGGACCCGGCACCGTCGAAGGCCTTCCCCCTGATCGAGGCGGAGAAGGTGACCATGACCTCGCTGGTGCCGCCGCTCGCGATGCTCTGGCTGCAGGCCGCGCCCGCCGCGACCGCGGACCTGGCGAGCCTCGACGTCCTGCAGGTGGGTGGCGCCAAGTTCCCGCCCGAGGCCGCGCGGCGCGTGACCCCCGAGCTCGGCTGCCGCCTCCAGCAGGTCTTCGGCATGGCCGAGGGGCTGGTCAACTACACCCGCGACGACGACCCCGAGGACATCGTCCTGGGCACCCAGGGCCGCGCCATCTCGCCCGACGACGAGGTGCGCGTCCTCGACGACGACGGCGCGCCCGTCGCCGCGGGGGAGCCCGGCCACCTGCACACCCGCGGGCCGTACACGATCCGCGGCTACCTGGGCGGAGTCGACGCCGAGTCCTTCGACGCCGAGGGCTTCTACCGCACCGGCGACATCGTGCGCCGGCTGCCGAGCGGTCACCTCGTGGTCGAGGGCCGCGCCAAGGACCAGATCAACCGCGGCGGCGAGAAGATCGCCGCCGAGGAGGTGGAGAACCACCTGCTCGCCCACCCGCTCGTCATCGACGCGGCCGTCGTGGCCGTCGCCGACGAGTTCCTGGGGGAGCGCACCTGCGCCGTCGTCCTCACGGGGGACGAGCGGCCGACCGTGCCCGAGCTGAAGAAGTTCGTCCGCGCCCGCGGCGTGGCCGAGTACAAGGTGCCCGACCGGGTGGAGTTCGTCGCCGAGTTCCCCACGACGGGCGTCGGCAAGATCAGTCGCCGCGAACTGCGGCGCGCGCTGGCGGACCGTCTCCGGCATCAGGACGAGGCGCGGAAGAACGAGGAGAAGTTGTGAGCCTGCCCAAAACGGTCGTCTACGACCTGCCCGAGATCGAGTGCGCCGACACCGTCGACTGGACCGTGGAACCGGCGCGCGCCGTCCTGCTGATCCACGACATGCAGGAGCACTTCGTCGGCCCGTTCGAGCGCGACGCCGAGCCGCTGCGCACCGTCGTGCCGAACATCGTGACGCTGCGCGCCGCGGCCCGCGCCGCCGGCGTGCCCGTCGTCTACACGGCGCAGCCCGGCGACCAGGACCCCGAGGAGCGCGCGCTGCTCACCGATTTCTGGGGCCCCGGCCTCAAGACCGCGAACCAGGACATCATCGCCGAGCTGACCCCGGCCGACGACGACGTCCTGCTCACCAAGTGGCGCTACAGCGCCTTCGCCAAGTCGGACCTCGCCGAGCGGATGCGGGCCTGGGGCCGCGATCAGCTCGTCATCGCCGGCATCTACGCCCACATCGGGATCATGACCACCGCGCTCGACGCCTTCATGCGCGACGTCCAGCCCTACGTGGTCCGCGACGCCGTCGCCGACTTCTCCGCACAGGATCACGCCAACGCGCTCACCTATGTGGCGGGCCGATGCGGCAGAGTGGAGACTACCGACAAGGTTCTGGAGGCACTGCGATGACGGCGAGCACGAGCGGGGAGAGCGACCATCCGCACTTCCTGCTGACCGCGGCCGGGCAGCGCCTCGCCGCCCGCGGCACCGCGGCCACCTTCGTCGATCCGCACGCCGCGGCCGCCGCGCTGCGCGCCGGCACCGCCCCCGCCGTCGTGGGCGCGCTGCCCTTCGACCTGGCCGATCCCGCCGCGCTGACGGTGCCGGAGCACTTCGGCGACGTCCCCGCGTCCGCCGGAGGTGCCGCCGCCGAGCTGCCCACGTTGACGCAGACCGCCCAGCACCCCGCGCCGGCCGAGCACGTCGACCGGGTTCGCCGCGCGATCGCGCTCATCGACGACTCCGACCTGCAGAAGGTCGTGCTCGCGCGCGCCGTCGACTTCGAGGCGGACGCCCCGCTCGATCCGCTCGCCGTGGCCGCGGCCCTGGAGCAGCGCGACCTCGAGGGCAATGCCTTCGCCGTCGACCTCGCCGCCGCCGGCGACGCCCACCGCGGCCGCTGGCTCGTGGGTTCGAGCCCCGAGATCCTCGTCGGGCGGATGGGCAACACCGTCTTCTGCCACCCCTTCGCCGGGACCGCGACCTCGCCCGAGGGGCTGCTGGACTCGGAGAAGGACCGCGAGGAGCACGCGTACGTCGTCGACGAGATCGCCTCCGCGCTCGCGCCGCTGTGCGCGGAGCTGGACGTGCCCGCCGCACCGTCGGTGACCCGGGCCGGGCCCGTCTGGCACCTCGGCACCAAGATCGAGGGCCGCCTCGCCGACCCCGCGACCAGCGCCCTCGACCTCGCGCTCGCGCTGCACCCCACCCCCGCCGTGTGCGGCTTCCCGCGGCGCACCGCGGCCCGTGCCATCGCCGACATCGAGGGCGAGCGGGGCTTCTACGCCGGCGCGGTCGGCTGGACCGCCGCGAACGGCGACGGGCACTGGCGGGTCAGCATCCGGTGCGCCGAGCTCGACGGTGCGCGGCTGCGCGCCTACGCGGGCGGCGGCATCGTCGGCGCGTCGGATCCGCAGGCCGAACTGGCCGAGACCCGCAACAAGCTGCGCACCGTGCTGGGCCCCTTCCGGCTCACCGAGACCGCGCGGAGCTGAGGGTGGCGGACTGGACCGGCAGCCGGCTGCCGGTGTTCTTCGAGGCGCCCGAACAGCAGCCCGACCACCGGCCGATCGCGGTCGACGCCGACACGACGCCGCGACAGCTGGTGCTGCGGACGATGCTCGGCGACCGGTCGCGGACGCTGCCCGCGGGTCTGCTCATCGTCGGCCATCAGGTCGGCGAGGCGCTCGTCCCCGTCGTGATGGGCCTCGCGATCGATCGGGCCGTCCGGACCGGCGACTGGTCCGCCACGCTCCGCTGGGTGCTCGTGCTCGCGGTCCTGTTCGCCTTCCTCTCCTTCAGCTTCCGGTTCGGCTCGCGCATCGGCTTCCTCGGGATGAACACCGTGCAGCACCGGCTGCGCACCCAGGTGACCGACCGCATCCTCGATCCGCGGGGCCTCGGCGGCGGGCACCCGCCCGGGGTGCTGCTGTCCATCGCCACGTCCGACGTGCAGCGGCTCGCGATGTCGGTCGCGCTCGGGCTCTACCCCGTCGGCGAGCTCGCGGCCATCGTGTTCTGCGGCGTCGTGCTGCTGTCCATCTCCTGGCAGCTGGGCCTGCTCGTGCTGCTCGGCGCACCCGCGATGCTGTGGTGCCTGGACAAGGCCGGCGGCGCGCTGCGTGCCCGCAGCGAGGCCGAGCAGCGCGCCGCGGGCGAGGCCGCGGGCGCCGCTGCCGACCTCGTCGCCGGGTTCCGCGTGGTCAAGGGCATGCACGCCGAGGCCGAGGCGGACCGTCGCTACCGGTCCGCGAGCGCCCGCGCCCTCTCCGCCGTCATCCGGGCCCGCCGCTCCGAGGGCGCGTACGTGGGCGCGATGGAGGCCGTCGCCGCGGTCTTCGTGGTGCTCGTGGGCGTGCTCGCCGGGATCCAGACCGTGCGCGGTGACCTCACCGTCGGGCAGCTCATCACCGTCGTGGGCCTCACCCAGGTGGTGATGGCGCCGCTGCAGGCCATGGGCACCAACGTCGGCAAGTTCTGGGTCGCGGGCAACGCCTCCGCGAAGCGCGTACTCATGGTGCTGCAGGCGCCCTTCGCCCGCGACGAGGGCACCCTGCACGCGCACGACGGGGACGAGGTCCCCGTGCGCCTCACCGGCGTCCCCGCGGGGGAGGGCGTCGTCGACCTGGAGTTCCCGCCCACCGGGGTCACCGCCGTCGTGTGCGACGCCGAGACCACCGCGGCCGCGACCGCGCTGCTCGCGCGCACCGGCGCGCCGCGACCGGGCGCGTCGGTCACCGTCGGCGGCACCGACCTCTACACGCTCACCCAGCCCGCCGCGCTGCGGACCGTGCGCGTCGCGCCGCACGCGACGACGCTCTTCGAGGGCACCGTCGAGGAGAACGTGGCCGCAGGCGGCGCGCCCGACCGGGTGGCCGCGGCCCTGCTCGCCGCCGCGTGCGACGACGTCCTCGAGGTCCTGCCCGACGGGCTGCGGACGTCCGTCGGCGAGGCCGGCCGACTGCTCTCCGGCGGCCAGCGGCAACGCGTCGCGCTGGCCCGCGCCCTCGCCACCGACACCCGTACCCTCGTGCTCGTCGACCCCACCAGCGCGGTCGACTCCGTCACCGAGGCCGCGATCGCCGACCGGCTGGGCGCCGCCCGCGCCGGCCTCGCGACCGTCGTCTTCACGGCATCCCCGACGCTGATCGCCGCGGCCGACACCGTGCTCACCGTGAGCCCCACCGGAGCGGAGGTGCGCGCATGAGCGCCCCCACCACGACCGCCGTCGCCGGTGCCCTACCCGTCGCCGACGGTGCCGAGACCTTCCGCTTCGCCCGCGGCCTCCTCGCCGGGAAGCGCGGCGCGCTCGCGCTCGTCTTCGTGGTCCTGCTCGTCGGCGCCGCGCTCGGGCTCGCCGTGCCGTGGGGCTTCGGCGCCATGGTCGACGTGGCCCTCGACGGCCACGGCTACCCCGACGTGCTGCGGATCGGCGGGCTCATGGCCGTCGCGGCGATCGCCTCCGCGGCCTTCACCGGCATCGGCATCGTCCTGTCCGCGCGGCTCTTCGAGACGGCGCTCGCCCGGCTGCGCGAGTCGATGGTCGGGGCCGCCCTGCGGCTGTCCCAGGCCCGCGTCGAGGACGCCGGGTCCGGCGACCTCGTCTCCCGCGCCACCGACGACGTCGGCGCGGTCAGCCAGGCCATCTCGCGCGGCGTCCCCGCACTGGCCCGCTCCGGTTTCTCCGTGGCGGTGACCGTCGCCGGCTTCGCCGCGCTCGACTGGCGCTTCCTCCTCGTGGTGCTCGTCGTGCTGCCCGTCTACGTGCTCGGCGCCCGCATGTACGTGCGGACCGCGCCGCCGGTGTACCGGTCCGAGCGGGCCGCCATGGCGGAGCGCGCGCACCACATGCTCGGTTCCATCCGCGGCCTGCCCACCGTGCACGCCTACGACCTCATGGACCGCGCCAGCCTGCGGGTCGGCGACGGCTCCTGGCGGGTGGTGCGGTGGAGCATGCGCGCCCGGATCGTGCAGAATCGGCTCTTCGGCCGGGTCAACCTCGCCGAGTTCGTCGGCATGGCCACGATCGTCGTGCTCGGCGTCGCCCTCGTCGACGGGGACGTCGTCACCGTCGGCGCCGTCACCACCGCGATGCTGTTGTTCCTGCGCCTGTTCGGGCCGATCGGCGCGCTGCTCATGGTGATGGACGACATCCAGTCCGCGGGCGCCTCGCTCGCGCGGATCGTCGGCGTGATCGGGCTCGGCGAGGCCGAGGCGGCGGGCCCGGCACCGTCGGGCGAGGTGGACGTGAGCGACGGCCCGCCCCGGGTCGAGGTCGACGGGGTCGCGTTCGGTTACGGCGGCGGCCGCCGCGTGCTCGACGGGGTGACCGTGCGGCTGGAGCCGGGGGAGACGGTGGCCGTGGTCGGCACGTCCGGCGCGGGCAAGACCACCCTCGCCGCGCTCATCGCGGGTGTGCACGTGCCCGCCGCGGGCACGATCCGGATCGGCGGCACGGACCTGGAGACCCTCCCGGATTCCGCTGCGCCGGTGCTGCTCACGCAGGACGTGCACGTCTTCGCGGGCACCCTCGCCGAGGACCTGCGGATGGCGGCGCCGTCGGCGTCCGACGCGGATCTGCACGCCGCGCTGGAGCGGGTGGGCGCCGCGGAGTGGGTGGCGCTGCTCGACGACGGGCTGCAGACCGTGGTGGGGGCCGGCGGCCACGCCCTGACGCCGCAGCGGGAGCAGCAGCTCGCGCTGGCCCGCCTCGTGCTGCTGGATCCTCCCGTGGCGATCCTCGACGAGGCCACCGCCGACGCGGACAGCGCCGATGCCGACGCGCTCGAGGAGGCCGCGCAGGCCGCGCTCGCGGGGCGCACCGCCCTCGTCGTGGCGCACCGGCTCAGCCAGGCCGCCCGGGCCGACCGGGTCCTGGTGATGGAGCGCGGCGCCGTCGTCGAACAGGGCACGCACGACGAGCTGCGCCACGCGGGCGGACGGTACGCCCAGCTGTGGGCCGCGTGGAGCCGGCACCGGTGAGGTGGCCGCGGGCCGTCGGGTGACGGCGGTCCGCCGTGCGGCGGTCCGTCAGGCGCCGAGGAAGGCGCGGTAGACGGCGGAGCCGTAGAACTTCCCGATCCGCTCGGAGTCGCCGCGCCACTGCGGCCCGGCGTCGTCGGGGCGGCCGGCGAGCATGGACCGGACGGCGGCCTCGCACGCGGAGACGAACAGCTCCATGAGCATGGGCAGCTTCTCGTCGAGGTCCTGCATGTCCCACCAGCGGATGAGGGCGGGCCGGATCCACTCCTCGGCCTGCTTCGCCAGCGTCGCGCGGGCGCCGCGGACGCGGTGCACGACCTCGGGATCGGTGACGCCGGAGAACAGCAGCTGCCAGGTGTCGGCCCGCTCGTTCACCGCGGCCAGCAGGCCGCGCATGCCGATGATGAACGCGGTCTCCGGGTCCTCGCCGTGGGCGTTGTGGAGCGAGGTAAGGACGTAGGTCATCATCGTCTCGGTCTCGCGGTCGAGCAGCTCGGTGATGAGCGCGACGCGGTCCGGGAAGCACGAGTAGATGACGGGGCGCGTGACCTGGAGGCGGTCGGCGACGGTGCCGATGGTGACGGCGGCGAGCCCGTCGCGCGCGGCGATCTCCAGCGCGGCGTCGAGGACCTGGGGGCGGCGACGCTCGGGCCCGAGGTGTTCGGCGCGCCGGCGTCCGCGGTTGGCGGTGGTGGGCATTCCGCACAGTTTACCGATCACAGCGCACCCCGCGTTCACGCGACGTTCACCCGCCGGTCCGTGCCTGCCCGTAACCTTCCGCCCGTGATGGATCTCGACCTGCCCGTGGGCATCGACTTGAGCGCGGTCAGCGGCCGCGAGGCGCTGCAGAAGATCGTCGACCTGCGGGCGACCGAGGGCTTCTCCGTGAACGACGACGATGACGACGATCCGGTGCTGCTCACCCCCGAGCGGCACGTCGTCGACACGTGGCGCGAGGGCTACCCGTACTCGGAGCGCCTCGCCCGGTCCGAGTACGAGCGGGACAAGCGCCTGCTGCAGATCGAGCTGCTCAAGCTGCAGCGCTGGGTCAAGGACACCGGGCAGCGGCTGGTCATCGTCTTCGAGGGCCGCGACGCCGCCGGCAAGGGCGGCACCATCAAGCGCTTCATGGAGCACCTCAACCCGCGTGGCGCGCGCGTGGTGGCGCTGGTCAAGCCCACCGAGCGCGAGGCCGGCGAGTGGTACTTCCAGCGCTACATCGACCACTTCCCGACCAAGGGCGAGATCGTCCTGTTCGACCGCTCCTGGTACAACCGCGGCGGCGTCGAGCGGGTCATGGGCTTCTGTACCGACGAGCAGCACGAGCGCTGGACGCACCAGGTGCCGCTGTTCGAGAAGATGCTGGTCGAGGACGGCATCGATGTGACCAAGTTCTGGTTCTCGGTGACCCAGCTCGAGCAGCGGACCCGCTTCGCGATCCGTCAGATCGACCCCGTGCGGCAGTGGAAGCTCTCGCCGATGGACCTCGCCTCGCTGGACAAGTGGGACGGGTACACCGCGGCGAAGGAGGAGGTGTTCGCCGCGACGGACACCGACTACGCGCCGTGGACCGTCGTGAAGAGCAACGACAAGAAACGCGCCCGCCTCAACGCGATGCGCTACATCCTCGACAAGTTCGACTACGACAACAAGGACATGGACGTCCTGGCCGCCGGGCCGGACCCGCTCATCGTCGGCCGGGGCCGCGACCTCATCAGCGACTGACGGTGCGCGGAGCGCACCGCGCGCGGACCGGAGCGGACCTGGCCGCGCGGCACCGTCGAGTACCGTTGTCGCCGTGCGTTCTCTGACGGCCTTCCTCCTCGTTCTCGTGGCGATCGCGGCCACGTTCGTGGCGGTCCCCGCCGCCTGGGCGAAGAACACGGTGCTCGACCGCGCCGAGTTCATGACGCTCATGGAGCCACTGGGCCGCGACCCCGCGGTGCAGGACGCGATGGCGCAGGAGATCTCCCAGCAGGTGCAGCGGCTGCTCACCGAGCAGGGCGACGCCCGTCCGCCGCTCGACGCGATCACGCCCTACGTCTCGACCTACGTGCACGGCCCGCAGTTCCCGGGCGCCTTCACCGAGGCCGTGGGCCAGGTCCACACCTGGCTGCTGGTGCGGCCCACTGCGGAGCAGCGGCTGCGCGGCGCCACCACCGCGGAGATCGACCTCGCGCCGATGATCCGCGACGTCGCGGCTGCGAACAACGTGAAGGTGACCGTGCCGGAGCGGGTCACCATCGACCTGTCCGGGACCGGCGCGAACCGGGACCTGTTCCGGGCCGGACGGTACGCGTCCATCGCGGACACCATCCGGTCGGCGGCGTGGATCGCGCCGCTCACGGCGCTCGCCGCGGCCCTGCTCGCGCTGCTGGCAGCGCATCGCCGCGGCTTCATGATGTTCTATCTGGGGCTCGGCGTCGCCGTCGCCGCGGGCGTGACCTGGATGCTGTGCGTGGCGGCCCCGTCGTACGTGTCGAGCCGCAGCGGGACCGGCGGGCTGAGCCCCGTGGTGGACGCCGCGCTCGACCAGGTCACGAAGAGCCTGACGCCGTGGATCATGACCGAGGCCGCGGTCGGCGGCGCGCTCGCGCTGCTGGGGCTGATCTTCGGCGGGCTCGGTGCGGTGGCCGCGCGGCGGGCGGAACGGCGCGCCTGGTGACGTCGACGGCGCGGCCCACCGTCGCGACGCTCACGTACAAGGACGGCACCACCAATCCCGTCCGGATCTTCCGCGGGCCCGATCCGGCCGCGCCCGTGCTGATGATCTGGCCCGGCGTGAACGTGCCCGCCGGCTATTTCGACGACTTCGGACGCGGGCTCATCGACGCGGGCTTCAACGCCGTCGTCGCCGAGCTGCGCGGACAGGGCGATTCGCGGCCCCGCGGCGCGGCGGGCACGCACGGCTTCCAGGACGTGGTGGTCGAGGACTACCCCGCCGTCTCCGCCCTGGCGCGGCAGAAGTTCCCCGGTGCGCCGCGGATCCTGCTGGGGCACAGCCTCGGCGGGCTGATGGGCGTCATGTACGCCGCGCGCGCCCGCCGGAACCTGGCCGGGGTGATCCTCGTCGCCTGCGGCACCGGCTATTACAAACTCGACGGCCTGTCCGGGACCGCGCGGCGGATCGGGACGTCCGTCGCCGCACGCGCCGCCGCCCGACGGGGCCACTGGTCCGGGCCCGACGGCCTCGGCGAGGTGCCCGCCGGGATCGTGGCCGATTTCGACCACCTGGTGCAGACCGGCGACTTCAACGTCGCCGGCGCGGACGTGGACTACGAGGCGCGGCTGGCGGGGACGCGGACGCCCGTACTCACCGTCGCCATCGCGGGCGACGAGCTGGTGTCGGATCGGCAGTCGCGGTTCGTGGGGGAGAAGTTCCCGTCGTCCGTGCACCGGCGGATCGCGGATCCGCTGGGGCACAACCAGTGGATCCTCTCGCCCGGTGCCGTGATCCCCGCGCTGTCCGGGTGGATCGCCCAGCGGGTGTAGCCGTGGGTTGGGGCACCGTCGGGAATCCTGCGGTGGGCGCTTGCGCAGGGAAGCCATGCGTGCCGCGCATACCGCGATGAACTACTGCTCAGCGGCATGTTCGACGTTCTTTGTGATGCGCTCCGCGCATAGCCTGCGTACCGCGCGAGCGTGATCCCAGCGGCGGGAACATCTTTCGAAGCGTTCTGCGATCGCTGTGGCGGTTTTCGTCGCAGAACGCTTCGAAAGGTGTGCTAGCCGGTGAGGCCGGTGACGAGGACCGGGTTGTGCGCGGGCGCCAGCCATTTCAGGAGCGTGATCATGCCGTCGCGGCTGATCGCGACGCAGCCGAGCGTCGGCTTGCCGTCGGTGACGTGGAGGAACATCGCGCCGCCCTTGCCCGGCGTGTGGCTCGGGTTGTTGTCGAAGTGCACGGCGTAGTCGTAGACGGGGCCGATGTCGTAGAGGTTCTCGCTCTCGGGGCCCGGGCTGGCGGCCTGGACGACCATGCGGTCGTAGGTGGGGGAGTTGACGTTCCCGTCCCACCAGTGCTGATTCGTCACCTTGGTGTACGGCAGCGTGGTGCCGGGGTTGTCCTGCCGGCCGAACGCGAGGTCGAGTGTGAAGACGCCGAACGGGGTGCGGGGCACGCCGTCCTTGCCCTCGCCGATGCCCTGCTGGCCGACCTTGCCCGGGACGGGCCCGTAGACCTTCGTCCAGCCCTGCGCGAGCAGTGCCCACGCCGAGACCTGGACGTCGGTGGAGGAGAACGACGGTGCCGCCACCGTGATCACCTCGCGGGCCGTCGGCGCGGCTGCGACCGCGGCGTCGAGGAGGGCCTTGTCGGCGTCCGCGGCGGCGGCGTGCGGGACGGTCACCGACGTGGCGACCGCGGCGGCGGGCAGCGCAGCCAGTCCCATCAGCACCTGGCGCCTCTTGAGCAACATGCGTCACAGTATCGCACGAGCTGGGGTTTCACGTGAAGCTGACGCCGCCGCGACGGACCACCTCGTCGAACTGCTCCTGAGCGTCGTCGTCGAGGGGCAGGTAGACGGTGAGGAACGCACCGTCGAAACGGTCGAGGAGGTAGCGGGCGCTGCTGAACCGGATCCACCCGACCGGTGGGCAGCGGAACCGGTGCTCGGACGGTGCGTGGCCGACCTCCTGTGATTCCCACGCACCGGCGATGACGGGGCTGCTGCCGGTGATCTCGGCGATGAATCGCTCCCACTCGGGTTCGCCGACATGCCGGCCGTACGCGTGGCGGACCTGGGTGACCATCGCCGCGAGGTAGTCGGGGTCGGCCACGGGGTGCCGGGTGTCGGCGGCGCGGCCCATCTTGTAGAGCGCGTTCCGGTCCAGCCCGGTGTTGCCGTCGATCCCGCGGAACAGGAGGCGGAAGCCCGCGCTCGCCGCGATCAGGTCGTACCGTTCGCTGAAGACGGCGGCGGGGGTCGTGCCGAACCGGTCGAGGACCCGGCGGGTGACGGGGTCGATCGCGGCGGCAGGAGGGGCGTCCGGAGGCCGGGCGGCGGGCACGCCGGCGACGCGGTAGAGGTAGTCGTGCTCCTCGCCCGTGAGGCGGAAGAGCCGGGCGAGCGCATCGAGGACCTGCGTCGACACCGAGATCGGCCGTCCCTGCTCGAGCCATGTGTACCAGGTGAGGCCCACGCCGCCGAGCGCCGCGACCTCTTCCCGGCGCAGTCCCGGGACTCGGCGGGGGCCGGTCCGGGGGAGGCCGACGTCCTCCGGCGTCAGCGCGTCGCGCCGGGCGCGCAGGAACGCGCCCAGCTCGCTGCTCCGTTCCCCACTCACCCCGACAGCATTCCCCGGATCTCCGCGATTGTCATGGCGCTCGTGGCCGAGTGGGTGGTGGCGGTGGTACCAGGATGATCCGCCTCCTGGTGCGGTTCCGGCTCGGTGCGAAGAGTGGTGACCGTGAATCGCACCGTCGCCCACGAGTCCGTCACCGCCCTGCCGTCGTCACGCGGAGGTACGGCCAAGCTCCTTGCCCTGCTGGGCTTCTCCACGATGCCGATGATCGACGCGACCATCGTCAACGTCGCCGCGCCGTCCATCGCGCGCGATCTCCCCGCGACCCCGACACAGCTGCAGTTCGTCGTGGGCGGCTACCTGCTCGCATACGGATCACTCATCATCACGGGGTCGCGCTTGGGCGCCCGTCACGGCCACGTCCGCGCGCTGCGTGCCGCGACGGTGGGCTTCGTCCTCGCCTCGATCGCCTGCGGCCTGGCCCCGAACGCGGCCGTCCTCATCGCCGCGCGGGTGGTGCAGGGCGTGACCGCGGCGGCGATCATGCCGCAGGTCATGAGCCTGATCCAGCGGACCTACGCCGGCCCCGCGCTGGCGCGCGCCCTGTCGATGTTCAGCCTCACCACCGCCGGAGGATTCATCCTCGGCCAGGTCGGCGGAGGGCTGCTCGTTTCGCTCGACGTCGCCGGTCTCGGCTGGCGGCTCGTGTTCCTGGTGAACCTGCCGATCGGGGCCGTGCTGCTGCTGGCGCTGCGTCGGTACTTCGCCGCGGACGAGGGTGATCCGGGGACGCGCATGGACGTCGGGGGTGTCGTGACCGGCGCCGTGGCGCTGCTGCTGCTCATCGCGCCGCTGACCCTGGGACGCAGCTACGACTGGGCGCCCTGGGTGATCGGACTGCTCGTCCTCGCGGTGCCCGCGCTCGCCACCTTCGTCTGGGTCGAGCGCGGAGTGGCCCGACGCGGTGGAAACCCCCTCGTCTCAGGGGACCTGGTGCGCTCGAGGGGATTCTCGGCCGCCGTGGCGGTGGTACTGCTGGTGTTCGCGAACTACGCCGGATTCCTCTTCGCCACCACCCTGTTCCTTCAAGCCGACCACGGCTACGGCCCGCTCGCGTCGGGGCTGTGGTTCCTGTGGTTCACTCCCGGCTTCGTCGCGGTCACCGTCGGGTGGAAGCGACTGCCGCCGCGGCTGCTGGGGCCGCTCGTCGCCCTCGGGGCGGTCGTGATCGTCGTCGGCGACCTCCTGCTGTGGCGGGCGGCGCAATCCCCCTCGGTCGGTGCCGGTTTCGCCCTCGCGCTTCTCGTCCTCGGGGCAGGGACCGGTGCGATGTTCGGCCCGATCCTCACACACGCGTTACGGTCCGTCGCACCCGAGCGGGCGCCGGAGGCGAGCGGTGTGGTCACCACGATGTTCCAGGTCGGCAGTGCGATCGGGGTGGCCGCGGTCGGATCCGTCTACTTCGCAGGCGGTCTGACCGCGGCCGCGCTGTGGTCGGCGGGGCTCGCCGGTGTTGCGGTTGTACTCGTGGTCATGACCCAGGTCCGGAGCAGGCCGTAGACGGTCCACCCGGCCGCGTCGGCTGCGACGGGGCCTCGGCTTCCGTACCTTCGGGGGCGTGGATACGACGAGGGATCTCTGGCTGCTGGTGGCGCGGGCGAGCGTCGGGGTGATGTTCTTCCTCAGCGGGTGGGGGAAGGTCGCGAACCCGAAGCGCTTCGCGGCGGACTTCGCCGCGTGGGGGATCCCGGAACCCGACCTCGCGTCGACCGTGACGGCGTGGGCGGAACTGGTCCTGGGCGCGCTCCTCGTGCTGGGGCTGCTCACCCGGTTCGCGGCCGCGGGCCTCGCCGTCACGATGCTCGGCGCGATCTACTACTCGGTGTGGCCCGCGGCGGTCGAGGCGTCGACCACGATCCCCGGCTTCCTGAGTCAGTTCTTCTACAGCCCCGAGTGGTTGCTGCTCCTGGTGCTCCTCGCCCTCGCGGGCGCCGGCCCGGGCCGGTTCGCCCTCGACGAGCCGTTCGGCATCGAGGCCCGGCTTCAGCGCAGGTGACGCTCCACCCGCTCGACCTTGGCGGTGAGCTGGCCGGTGTGGCCTGGGCGGATGTCGCACTTGACGACGAGGGAGACGCGCGGGGCGCTCTCGGCGAGGCGGTCGACGCACGCCTTGATCACGCCCATCACCTCGTCCCACTCGCCCTCGATGGTGGTGAACATCGCCGTGGTCTCATTGGGCAGGCCGGAGGCGCGGACGATGGCGACCGCTTCCGCGACGGCGGCGGCGACACCGCCGTCGGCGCTCTGGTCGCCGCCCATGGGGCTGATCGAGAATGCTGCGAGCATGATTCCTCCTAGGTCGGGTCGACGGTGGTCGACGGTGCCAGTTCCCGCCATAGGAACTCGTACGCGAGGGCGGACTTGAAGGCGGCCTGCTTGTTGTCGGCCGCGCCGCCGTGGCCGCCCTCGATGTTCTCGTAGTAGTCCACCTCGATGCCGCGCTCGCGCAGCGCCGCGACGAACTTGCGGGCGTGGCCGGGGTGCACGCGGTCGTCGCGGGTCGACGTGGTGACCAGGAGGGCGGGCAGGTCCGCATCCGCGGCTGGCAGGTTCTGGTAGGGCGAGTACTCGCTGATGTAGGCCCACTGTGCGGGATCGTCGGGGTCGCCGTACTCGGCCATCCACGATGCCCCGGCGAGAAGCTGGTGATAGCGCCGCATGTCGAGCAGCGGAACCTGACAGACGATGGCGCCGAACAGCTCCGGGTACCGCGTGTACATCACGCCCATGAGCAGACCGCCGTTCGAGCCGCCCTGGGCGCCCAGCTGCTCGCGCGTGGTGATGCCGCGGGCCACGAGATCCCGCGCCACCGTGGCGAAGTCCTCGTACGCGCGCAGCCGGTTCTCCTTCAACGCGGCTGTGTGCCAGTCGGGGCCGTACTCGCCGCCGCCGCGGATGTTCGCCAGCACGTAGACGCCGCCGCGCTCGATCCACGACGTCCCGGACACCGCCGTGTAGTCCGGCGTGAGGGAGACCTCGAAGCCGCCGTAGCCGTAGAGCAGTGTCGGCTGCGGCCCGTCCGCGGGCTTGCGCACGACGAAGTAGGGGATCTGCGTGCCGTCGTCGCTCGTGGCGAAGAACTGCTCGGCCGTGACGCCCGTGGCGTCGTAGAAGGCGGGGGCGGACTTCAGCGGCTCGACCGAGCCGCCGGCCGTGCCGTGCAGCAGCGTCGGCGGCAGCGTGAAACCGCTGGCGGTGGCGAAGATCTCGTCGCCCTCGCGGGGATCGGTGTAGTAGACGCCGATCTCGGCCAGCTCCGGGAAGCCGCGCGTCTCCCGCGTCTCCCACGTGCCGGGCTCGAGGGTGTGCAGCTCCGAGCGCACGTCCCGCATCGTCGACAACAGGAGGTAGGACTTGGTCCACGAGTACCCCGCGAGCGCCGTGTGCGCGTCGGGGGTGAAGACGGTGCTGTAGTCGCGTGAGCCCGCCCGGTAGGCGTCGAAGTCGAAGGCCACCAACGCGCCCGGGGGCACCGTCCCGGTGGGCAGCTCCCACGCGGACTTCGGGCGCACCAGCAGGCGCGACTCGTGCACGTCCGCGTCGGAATCCGTCGGGACGTCGATCCGCTCCAGTGCCAGCGTGTCCGGGGCGAGAAGATAGATCTCGCTGTTGTAGAAGTCGATTGCGCGCGAGACGAAATGCCGCTCGTAGCCAGGGGTGTCGTCGTAACCGGCGCCGATGGAGACGTCCGAGTGGTGGCCCTCGTAGACGAGGTCCGCGTGGCCGAGCGGGGTGTCGCGGCGCCAGCGCTTCACGAGCCGCGGGTACCCGGAATCGGTGAGGGAGCCGGGCCCGAAGTCGGTGCCCACGTACACGGTGTCCTTGTCGATCCACGAGATCCGGCTCTTGGCCTCCGGGAGGGAGAAGCCGTCGTCGACGAACTCCCGGCGCGAGATGGAGAACTCCCGCACGACCGTCGCGTCCGCGCCGCCGCGGGAGAGGGAGACGAGCGCGCGGTCGTACCGCGCACCGTCGGGCGACTCCGCGCGGAGGACGGCGGCCCCGCCCCACACCCAGTTCTCGCCCTCGGCCTCGCGGAGGGCGTCGACGTCGATGACGACGTCCCACTCGGGGCTGTCGGTGCGAAACGACTCGAGGGTGGTGCGGCGCCAGAGGCCGTACGGGTGGTCGGCGTCGCGCCAGAAGTTCCACAGGTACTCGCCGCGGCGCACCGGGTAGGGGATGCGCTGGTCGGTGTCGAGGATGGCGAGGACGCCCGCCTCGAGCTCGTCGAACCTCGGTCCGGTCAGGCGCGCGGTGCTCGCGGCGTTGCGTTCGCGCGCCCAATCCAGGGCAGTGGCGGATTCCACTTCTTCGAGCCATGCGTACTGGTCCATGGACTCCACACTAGGGCTAGGCTGAAAGCCGTGGCTGATCACTTTGACACTGTTGTACTCGGCGCCGGCCCAGGAGGCTACGTCGCCGCTATTCGCGCCGCCCAACTCGGGCAGAAGGTCGCGGTCATCGAGGAGAAGTACTGGGGCGGTGTGTGCCTGAACGTGGGCTGCATCCCGTCGAAGGCCCTCCTGAAGAACGCCGAGCTGGCGCACACCTTCACGCACAAGGCGCAGCTGTTCGGCATCTCCGGCGACGTCTCGTTCGACTTCGGGGCGGCGTTCGACCGCAGCCGCAAGGTGTCGGAGGGGATCGTCAAGGGCGTTCACTTCCTGATGAAGAAGAACAAGATCACCGAGATCAACGGCTACGGCACCTTCGTAGACGCCAAGACCATCCAGGTCGGCGACCAGACGGTGACGGGCGACAACATCATCATCGACACCGGTTCGACGGTGCGCCTCCTCCCGGGCGTCACGCTGTCCGACAACGTGGTCACCTACGAGGAGCAGATCCTCACCCGCGACCTGCCCCAGTCGATCGCCATCGTCGGCGCCGGCGCCATCGGCATGGAGTTCGCGTACGTCCTGAAGAACTACGGCGTGGACGTCACCATCATCGAGTTCCTGGACCGCGCCCTGCCCAACGAGGACGCCGACGTCTCCAAGGAGATCGCCAAGCAGTACAAGAAGCTGGGCGTGAACATCCTGACCTCCACCAAGGTCGAGTCCGTCGACGACCAGGGCTCGCAGGTCGTCGTGAAGTACACCGGCCCGAAGGGCGCCGGGGAGATCACGGTCTCCAAGGTCCTCATGTCGATCGGCTTCGCGCCCCGCGTCGAGGGCTTCGGCCTGGAGAAGACGGGCGTCGCCCTCACCGAGCGCGGCGCCATCGCCATCGACGACTACATGCGCACCAACGTGCCCGGCGTGTACGCCATCGGCGACGTCACCGCGAAGCTCCAGCTGGCGCACGTCGCCGAGGCACAGGGCGTCGTGGCGGCGGAGACCATCGCCGGCGCGGAGACCCAGACGCTGGGCGACTACCGCATGATGCCGCGCGCCACCTTCTGCCAGCCGCAGGTCGCCTCGTTCGGCCTCACCGAGCAGCAGGCCAAGGACGAGGGCTACGACGTCAAGACCGCGACCTTCCCGTTCTCGGCGAACGGCAAGGCCCAGGGCCTCGGCGACGCCGTCGGCTTCGTCAAGCTGGTCTCCGACGCCAAGTACGGCGAGCTGCTCGGCGGCCACCTCATCGGTCCCGACGTCTCCGAGCTGCTGCCCGAGCTGACCCTCGCGCAGAAGTGGGACCTCACCGTCAACGAGCTGGCCCGCAACGTGCACACGCACCCGACGCTGTCGGAGGGCCTGCAGGAGTCGATCCACGGCCTCGCGGGGCACATGATCAACCTCTAGGCATCGCGCTTCCCGGCGGCCCGGCACCGATCCACGGTGCCGGGCCGCCGTGCGCTTCCAGCGGGTTGGACACTCGTGCCGGACCCTGGCAGGGTCGGGATCGCGGCGTGGCGTGGCCACGGCGCCGGGTCGAGAAAGGGCATCGGTCACCGTCTTCACGTCCGCGCCGCGAGGCACGCAGTGGAAAGCGCACTGCCCGGACGGAAGGAATCGATGAACAACGCAGCGACGCTCACCGACCACTACCCGACGCGCGTCGACCATAGCGAGATCCACGACCGACACGACCCCGTCGTCTGGCCCGGACGATCAGGCCCCTGGCCCGACGGTGCCGTCGACGACTTCGCCGCCCGCGGTTTCCGCAGCGTGGAGGGCGTGCTCGGCGCCGGCGACATCCGCGACGTCCGCGCCGAGATCGACGCGGTGACCACGCGGCTCGGCACCGACGAGCGGGTGATCCGCGAGACCTCCGACGGCAGCGTGCGGTCGGTCTTCGCGGTGCACGAGCTCAGCGAGAAGATCGCGTCGATCATCGCGCGCGAGGAGATCGCGGGCGTGGCCCGACAGCTGCTCGGCGACGACGTCTACGTGCACCAGAGCCGCGTCAACCTCAAGCCCGGTTTCGCCGGCGGACCCTTCTACTGGCACAGCGACTTCGAGACCTGGCACGCCGAGGACGGCATGCCCACGCCGCGCGCGGTGAGCGTCTCGCTGGCGCTCACGCCGAACACGCCCTTCAACGGCTCGCTGATGATCATGCCCGGCTCGCACCGCCGGTTCGTCTCCTGCGTGGGGCGCACGCCCGGCGAGTACCACCGCGAATCGCTCAAGTCCTACCGGCCGCCGTTCGGCACGCCGGAGGAGCGGGACATCGCCGCGATGGCCGATGAGTACGGGATCGAGCAGGTCACCGGCGGTGCAGGAAGCGCGTTGTACTTCGACTGCAACTGCCTGCACGCCTCGGCGGGGAACATCTCGCCGTACCCGCGGTCGAACCTGTTCGTCGTGTTCAACGCCGTCTCCAACGGGCTGCAGGAGCCCTTCGCCGCAGACGCCCGTCGCCCGGAGTACCTGGCGACGCGCTAGCGGTTCACGAATTCGAGTTCTGCGGCGTCACGTGTGCTCCTGAGCACCTGTGGTGCCGCAGAACTCGACATCGTGAGCGGTCAGTGCGGGTGGCCGACGACGTTGACGACGGTGCTGTCGGGGGCGCGGACGAAGAACCGGCGCGGGCCCCACTCCTCGCTGGTGAGCGGGTGGACGATCTCGTAGCCGGAGCGCTGCGCCTCCGCGTAGGCCGCCTCGACGTCGTCGGTCATCACGGACAGGTCCGAGTCGATCTCCGCGGTCCGGTCGCCGGTCACGAGCTGCACGCTGGCGCGGTGGTCGGGGGAGGAGAAGCGGGCGACCCACCCGAGGTTGAACTCCTCGTCGTCGAGGCCGAGGAAGTCCGCGTAGAAGCCGCGCGCGGTGGCGATGTCGTCGACGGTGATGTTGGGGATCACCTTGTGTACCCGCACGATCAGGGCTTCTCCGGTTGGATGCCGAGCACGTCGATGGCGGTGGCGAGGCCGTCGTAGTTGGTCGCAAGCATGACGATCTCCACCAGCTTGCGTTCGTCGTAGAACGCGGCGAGACGGGCCCAGGACTCGTCGGTGACCGCCTTGTCCTCGACCAGCTCGGTGACCACGGCGAGCAGCGCTGCGCTGCGCTCGTCCCAGCCCGAGCCGTCGAAGATGCGCTCGAACTGCGTCTCCGTGAGCCCCGCCTGCGCGCCGATGCGGCGGTGATGGCCCAGCTCGTAGGCGCTCTCCCGCAGGAAGGCGACGCGGACGATGACCGTCTCCGACTCCGAGCGCTTGAGGGCGCCGAAGGGCATCAGCATGCCGGAGTAGCCGAGCCAGCCGACGAACAGCCGCTTGGTGCGGCCGAGCGTGGAGAACAGGTGCATGTCGTCGGCGCGAATGGCCTTCGCGCCGATCTTGGCGATGGCGTAGTTGATCGGGCCGAGCTGGCGGAGTCCGCCGGGAGTCACGCGCGGTGTCATGACCCGACGCTACCGTTCGGTGGGCGCCTCAACGCACGAGGTAGGGCGAGATCGTGGAGCGGTGCTCGTCGATATCCAAGGCCTTGCCGATGGCCGGGAAGGCGCGCTGGGGACAGCCCGCGCGCTCGCAGACGCGGCAGCCGGCGCCGATGGGGGTGGCGTTGGCGTCGGAGAGATCGAGACCGCGGGCGTAGACCAGGCGGTGCGCGTGCCGCAGTTCGCAGCCGATGCCGATGGCGAAGGTCTTGCCGGGCTGGCCGTACCGGGCGGCCCGCCGCTCGACGGTGCGCGCGACCCACAGGTAGTTGCGGCCGTCAGGCATCTCGACGATCTGCGTGATGATCTTCCCCGGCCACGCGAACGTCTCGTAGACGTTCCACAGCGGGCAGGTGCCGCCGGAGGCGGAGAAGTGGAAGCCGGTGGAGCTCTGCCGCTTGCTCATGTTGCCCGCGCGGTCGACGCGGACGAAGGAGAGCGGCACGCCGCGCAGGTTGGGGCGCTGCAGTGTGGACATCCGGTGCGCGATGGTCTCGTAGCTCACTGAGAAGAACGCGGAGAGCCGCTCGATGTCGTACTCGAACTCCTCGGCGGCGCCGTGGAACTGCGTGTAAGGCAGCACGACGGCCGCGGCGTAGTAGTTGGCGAGCCCGAGGCGGGCGAGCCGCCCCGCCTCCTCCGAGCCGAACCCGGCACCGTCGACCAGGGCGTCGATCTCCCGGCCGCACTCGAGGTAGGCGAGCTCGGCGGCCATCTTGAAGACCTGCTGCCCGCCGGAGAGGTGGCGGTTGATCTCCAGCACGCGGGTGCGGGGGTCGTAGCGGTGCAGCACCGTCTCCCCGAGGTCGACGCGGCGGCGGATGGAGACGTTGTGCACGGCCTCGAGGCGGGTCACGATCTCGGTGCGGACGTCGGCGTTGTGCATGCGCATCCGCGCGGTGAGCTCCTCGGCGGCGACGTCGAGCTCGTGGAAGTAGTTCTGCCGCTGGTAGAAGAAGTCGCGCACTTCCTCGTGCGGGTTGGGGATGGCGCCGCGGGCGCCGGGGTCGTTGCGGCCGTCGGTGACCTGGGCCAGCTGATCGGCGGCGCCGAGGTAGCGGCGGTGCAGCGCGACCATGGCGCGGGCGAAGCCGGGGTGATCGCGCGCCAGCTCGGACAGCTCGTCGGTGCTGGTGGGCGCGTCGACGTCCATCGTGACCTCGCGCAGCTCCGCGATCAGTCGCGTCTGGTCCTGCGAGTTGAAGAAGGAGGTGTCGACGCCGAAGACGTCGGTGATCTTCAGCAGGACGGGCACGCTGAGCGGCCGCACGTCGTGCTCGATCTGGTTCAGGTACGACGGCGAGATCTCGAGCGCCTCCGCCAGCGACGCCTGCGACAGCCCGCGCTCCTTGCGCAGGCCACGGAGCCGTGCCCCCACGAAGGTCTTGGACATGGAGCGAAGTTTAGTCCCGGACGCCCAGCTACCGCCCGGTTCCGGAGGTTCGGGCGAACCTTTGCAGTGAGGTGTGTCACACCGGGGAGCCCGCGTCGCGCAACGGGGCGGCGGCGGACCGTCGGGAACGGGCGACGGGGCCCGGAACCCCGGGCCCGCAAACTCCCAGTACGGGCGTACTTTTTCCGGCGAGGTTCGCTGCGGACCTTCGCAGGATTAGCAGGATCGCTGTGATTTCATGGCTTGCTTTGGCATACTCGACCGCCTTGGCCTGCGGCTTTAGGTGTGGCACAGTAGGCGAAGGCGCAACGCCGGGACTGCGAATCGGGTTAGCGATAACCCTCGCTCAGCCTCCCGGTGGCCGATCAGATCCACATCGACGCAGAGAAGAACGGGGAGCCAATGAGCACCGTCGGACAGCCGCGGACCGCCGCCGAGATCCAGCAGGATTGGGACACCAACCCGCGTTGGAAGGGCATCACGCGCGAGTACACCGCCGAGCAGGTCGCCGAGCTGCAGGGCAGCGTCGTCGAGGAGAACACCCTCGCTCGCCGCGGCGCGGAGATCCTGTGGGACGGCGTCACCAAGGGTGACGGCTCCTACATCAACGCCCTGGGTGCCCTCACCGGCAACATGGCCGTGCAGCAGGTGCGCGCCGGCCTCAAGGCGATCTACCTCTCCGGCTGGCAGGTCGCCGGTGACGCGAACCTCTCGGGCCACACCTACCCCGACCAGTCGCTGTACCCGGCCAACTCGGTGCCGTCGGTCGTGCGTCGCATCAACAACGCCATGCTCCGCGCCGACGAGATCGCCCGCGTCGAGGGTGACAAGTCCGTCGACAACTGGGTCGTGCCGATCGTGGCCGACGGCGAGGCCGGCTTCGGTGGCGCCCTGAACGTCTACGAGCTGCAGAAGGCCATGATCGCCGCGGGTGCCGCCGGTACCCACTGGGAGGATCAGCTCGCCTCGGAGAAGAAGTGCGGCCACCTCGGTGGCAAGGTGCTCATCCCCACCCAGCAGCACATCCGCACCCTGACCTCGGCCCGCCTGGCCGCCGACGTGGCGAACACGCCCACCGTCGTCATCGCGCGCACCGATGCCGAGGCCGCCACCCTGATCACCTCGGACGTCGACGATCGCGACAAGCCGTTCGTGACCGGTGAGCGCACCGCCGAGGGCTTCTACAACATCAAGAACGGCATCGAGCCCTGCATCGCCCGCGCCAAGGCCTACGCGCCGTACGCGGACATGATCTGGATGGAGACCGGCGTTCCGGACCTCGAGGTCGCCAAGAAGTTCGCCGAGGGCGTCAAGTCCGAGTTCCCGGACCAGCTGCTCTCCTACAACTGCTCGCCGTCCTTCAACTGGAAGCAGGCGCTGGACGACGCGACCATCGCCAAGTTCCAGAAGGAGCTCGGCGCGATGGGCTTCACCTTCCAGTTCATCACGCTGGCCGGCTTCCACGCCCTCAACCACTCGATGTTCGACCTGGCCTACGGCTACGCCCGCGAGGGCATGACGGCGTACGTCGACCTGCAGGAGCGCGAGTTCGCGTCGGAGGCCCGTGGCTACACCGCCACCAAGCACCAGCGCGAGGTCGGCGCCGGCTACTTCGACCGCATCGCCACCACCGTCGACCCCAACACCTCGACGGCCGCCCTGAAGGGCTCCACCGAGGAGGGCCAGTTCCACTAGGAACTGGCAGGCCCGCCTCTCCGGGAATCTAGCCGATCGCAGGCGGTCCGTGACTTTCGTCGCGGGCCGCCTGCGGCGTATGTGGGTACGTTCTGGGCGTACCCCTGCAGAGTTACCTCCGTCTCACCTCTAGTCGTTGTTACGTTAGGAAGTTCTTATGAGCGAAGCAGTTTCGCGGGTCGGCGTCGTCGGCGCGGGTCAGATGGGCGGCGGCATCGCCGAGGTGTCCGCCCGCGCGGGTGCCGACGTGCTGGTCTGGGAGGCCACCGAGGAGCTCGCGGCCGGCGGCCGCGCCCGCATCCTCAAGTCGCTGGACCGCGCCGTGTCCAGCGGCAAGATCACCGAGCGCGAGCGCGACCAGGCCGCCGAGCGGCTGACGTTCACCACCGACCTCGCCGACTTCGCGGACCGCCAGCTGGTGGTCGAGGCGATCGTCGAGAACGAGGCCGTCAAGGCGGAGGTCTTCGGCAAGCTCGACGAGGTCGTCACCGACCCCGACGCCGTGCTCGCGTCCAACACCAGCTCGCTGCCGATCCAGCGCATCGCCACCGCCACGAAGAACCCCGGCCGCGTGCTGGGCCTGCACTTCTTCAACCCGGTGCCCGTGCTGCCGCTGGTCGAGGTGATCAGCTCGCTGTCGACGTCGGAGGCCGCGGCCGCTCGCGCCGAGCAGTTCGCGTCCGAGGTGCTGGGCAAGCAGGTCGTGCGCGCGACGGACCGCTCCGGGTTCATCGTCAACGCGCTGCTCGTGCCGTACCTGCTCTCGGCGATCCGCATGTACGAGTCGGGCTTCGCGACCGCCGAGGACATCGACAAGGGCATGATGCTCGGCTGCGCGCACCCGATGGGCCCGCTCAAGCTGGCCGACCTCGTCGGCCTGGACACGGTCAAGTTCATCGCCGACGCGATGTACGCCGAGTACAAGGAGCCCACCTACGCCGCGCCGCCGCTGCTGCTGCGCCTGGTGGAGGCCGGTTACGTCGGCAAGAAGTCGGGCCGCGGAATCTACGAGTACCCCGCCAAGTAGGGTTCGCCCGCAGCGAAACAATTGCTGAACCGGCAAGGAAACTTGCCGGTTCAGCTGTTTCTGGAGCACGGTGGATCCATGAACGAAACGCAGATCCTGGACACCGTCATCGTCGGCGGCGGGGCCGCCGGGCTCACCGCCGCGCAGGTCCTCGGCCGGGCGCGACGGGCGGTCACCGTCGTCGACGCGGGCGCGCCCCGCAACGCCCCCGCCGAGCACATGCACGGCTACCTCGGCCACGACGGGCTGAACCCCGCCGAGCTGCTCGCCATCGGCCGCCGCGAGGCGCAGGCCTACGGCGTGCGGATCCTCGACGGCGCGGCGACCGCGGTGCGCCGCTCCGGCGACCTCGTCGAGGTGACCGTCGGCGACGAGGTGCTGCGCGCCCGCACCCTGCTGGTCGCGACCGGCCTCACCGACGTGCTGCCCGACGTCCCCGGCGTCGCCGAGCGCTTCGGCCGCGACGCCATCCACTGCCCCTTCTGCCACGGCTACGAGGTGCGCGACTGGCCGCTGGCGGTGCTCGGCGGCGACAACGCCGCCATGTCCGTGCACCAGGCGCTGATGATCCCACAGTGGTCGCGCGACCTGGTGTTCTTCACCAACGGCCTCGAGATCGACGACGCCGATCGGGCGTCGATCGAGGCGCGCGGCACCCGCATCGTCGACGGTGCGGTGGCGGGGCTCGTCGTCGACGGGGACGCGCTGCGGGCCGTCCGCCTCGCCGACGGCACCGAGATCGAGCGCGAGGCCGTCTTCGTCGGTCCGCGGTTCGTGCCGCAGGACGAGCTGCTGCTGCAGCTCGGCGCCGAGCGCGGCGACGCCGGCCCCTTCCCGACGGTCCCCGTCGACCCGATGGGTGCGGTCGCCGGGCAGCCGGGAGTGTGGGCGGCGGGCAACGTCGTGAACCCGATGGCGCAGGTCATCGTCGCGGCCGGGGCCGGGTCCGTCGCGGCCATGGCGATCAGCGCGCACCTGCTCCAGCGCGACATCGCGGCGGACATGGACGCAGCGACCCTCGACCGCCGACCGGCGTGACTTAGCAGCGTTAGATGCAGACGTTTCCCCAGGAAGCGGCATGGGCTAACGCTGTTAAGTCGGGAGGGGCCGGGAGACGGTCCGCGATCCGACCCGGCCCGGAGGGCGGCGCGCTAGCGTGGCCGCATGACCAGCGCACTCGACCGGGTGGAGGCCCTGCTCGACCCGGGCCGGCTCGGCCGCGAGCCCGACCGCAGCCACGGCTACCTCGACGTCCTCGCGCCCGACAGCGCGAGGCCGACGGGGCTGAGCAACGCGCTCATGCACAACCCGGCGCTGGCCGCGGTGTACGAGAAGGCGTGGCGGCCCGCGTTCACCCGCCTGTTCAGCCTCGGTGGCAGCGGCACGCTCAGCCGCACCGACGTCCTGCTCGACGAGCTCACGGGCCGCGGCGACCAGAAGCTGCTCGACGTCGCCTGCGGCCCCGGCCTCTACACGAAGCCGCTGGCCCGCAAGCTCAGCGGCGAGGGCGTGGTCGTCGGCCTCGACGTCTCCGAGGCCATGCTGCAGCGCGCCGTCCGCGACAACGCCGACGACCGCGTCGCCTACGTCCGTGGCAGCGCGCTCGACGTGCCCTTCCCCGACGACACCTTCGACACCGTGGTCTGCCTCGCCGCGCTGTACCTGATCCCGGCGCCGCGGCTCGCGGTCCGCGAGATCTGCCGCGTCGCGAAGCCCGGCGGCCGCGTCGCGCTGTTCACCTCGCTGCAGACGCCGCTCACGTCGGTCCTCGGGTCGTCGACCGCGGAGCGGGTCTCCGGCTTCCGCTGGTTCGGCAAGGACGAGATCACCGGCTGGCTGCGCGAGTACGGCCTCGTCGACGTGCAGCAGACCGTCAGCGGGCAGGGGCAGTTCGTCACCGCCCGCAAGCCCGGCTGACCCGGCCCGACGGTCACGCCGGCGGATAGGCGGCGAGCAGCTCCGCGCGGAGCGGGTCCGTCGTGTGCGGCAGCCACAGCGCCTGGACGGGGACCTGCGGCGCGTCGTCGAGGTCCAGGACCACGACCCGCCCGCCGGACCGCGGCCCCGCCGGATCTGTGACGAAGGCCGCCGCGTGCGGCGAGGTCAGCACCGCCGTCGCGGGCGGCGTGCCCTGCACGCGGTTCACTAGCAGGTCCGGTTCGAAGCCCGCGCGTCGGCACTGCGCGACGAGGAAGTCCGTGTAGAACGACGCGTGCGGCGGTGCCCACACCACGATGGGCGAGCCCGCGAGGTCCGCCAGCGCGAGCGACGTCCGGCCCGCCAGCTCGTGATCGCGGTGCAGCGCGACCCGCATCCGGTGGTAGGTGAGCGTGACCCCGGCCAGCCGGTCCGGGAGGGCGACGCCCCGGCGCAGCACCAGGTCGACGGTGCCCTGCTCCAGCTCGTCGGTCATCGCCGACGGGAACAGCTCGCGGACGGTGATCGACGGCGACTCCGGCCGGTCGATGAGCGGTTCGAGCAGCTCGTAGGCCTCGTCGGCGGTGACCGCGGGGCTGCGGCCCACCACGAACACCCTCGGCCGCTCCGCACCCGCCGCGCGGGCGCGGGCCGCGAGGAGGCGGGCGCCGGACAGGACGGACGGCGCTCCGTCGTACAGGGACCGGGCGGCGGCGGTGGGGGCGAGGCGGCGCCCGGACCGCGTGAACAGCGGCGTGCCGAGTTCCCGCTCGAGCTGACGCAGCGCCGCCGAGAGGGCCTGCTGGCTCAGGTGCAGGCGGGCGGCCGCGGCGGCGAGGGACGGCTCCTCCATCGCGGCGACGAACTGCTCGAGCCGGCGGAGATCAGGGGTGGTCACCCCACCAGCATTCCACAAGTAACAGTGGTGAATCCTTCGGAAAGATTCGATTGTCGCTTGTGTGTTTGCTGCGTACGTTGGGTATTGCAAAGGGTATCCCCATTCGACGAAGGAGAGACATCCATGACGAAGCTCGCAGGGAAGACCGCGGTCGTCGCCGGTGGCGGCAAGAACCTCGGTGGCCTGGTCAGCCGCCACCTCGCCGGCCTGGGCGCGAACGTGGTCGTGCACTACAACAGCCCGTCGTCGGAGGCGGAGGCGCGCGAGACCGCGGCCGCCGTCGAGGCCGCGGGCGGCAAGGCGCTGCTCTTCCAGGGCGACCTGACCGCGCCCGCCAAGGTCACCGAGCTGTTCGATGCGGCCGTCGCCGAGTTCGGCGGCGTCGACGTGGCCGTGAACACCGTCGGCAAGGTGCTGCGCAAGCCGATCCTCGAGACCAGCGAGGAGGAGTACGACTCCATGCTGGACATCAACGCGAAGGCCGCGTACTTCTTCATCAAGGAGGCGGGCCGCACGCTCAACGACGACGGCACGCTCATCACCATCGTCACCGCGCTGCTCGGCGCCTTCACCGACGGCTACTCCACCTACGCGGGCGGCAAGTCGCCCGTGGAGCACTTCAACCGCGCCGCGGCCAAGGAGTTCGGCGTCCGCGGGATCAGCGTCAACGCCATCGCCCCCGGTCCGATGGACACGCCCTTCTTCTACGGCCAGGAGACGCCGGAGCGCGTCGAGTTCCACAAGTCGCAGGGCATGGGCAACCGCCTGACGTTCATCGAGGACATCGCGCCGATCGTCGACTTCCTCTCCACCGACGGCCACTGGATCACCGGTCAGACGCTGTTCGCGAACGGCGGCTACACCACGCGCTGACATCAGCGCGCGCCGGCGGTCCACCCGGCCTACGATGATCGACGTTTCGTGCGATCACGAACTCGAGCGACGAGCAGGAGATCTTCCGTGACCGATGGACCGTCGGCGGTGCGCCGCCGCTTGACCCGCATGGCGGGGCGCGACCCCCACGAGGAGGGCCGCACGGCCACCACGCTGGAGTTGTTCTTCGACCTCACCTTCGTGGTGGTCTTCTCCCTCGCCGGGGTGCAGCTGGCGGACGCCATCGCGGAGGCGCACTACTTCACGGCCTTCCTCGGCTTCGGGTTCTGTGCCTTCGCCGCGATCTGGGCGTGGATCAACTTCACGTGGATGGCCTCGGCGTTCGACACCGACGACTGGCTCTTCCGCGCCGTGACCATGCTGCAGATGATCGGCGTCTGCATCATGGCCCTCGGCATCGAGCCCTTCTTCACGTCGATCACCGCGGGCGACCGGCCGAACAACACGGTGCTCGTCATCGGCTACGTGGTCATGCGCGTGGCGCTGCTCGCGCAGTGGACCCGCGTCGCGATCTCCTCGCCGCAGTACCGCACCGCCGCGGTCACCTACATCATCGCGATCACGATCGCGCAGATCGGCTGGTTGATCACGGCGTTCGCGCCGCTGACGCTGGGGCAGATCATCGCGGCCGGCCTGATCCTGTACGTCGTGGAGCTCGGCGGGCCGTACGTCGCCGAGCGGCGCCAGCGCACCCCGTGGAACCCGCACCACATCGCGGAGCGGTACGGCCTGCTCACCATCATCACCCTGGGTGAGGGTGTGGTCGGCACCGTCGTCGCGCTGCAGGCGCTGCTCAAGGCGCAGGGTTGGAGCCTCGACATCGCCGTGCTCGGCGTCGCGGCGATGGTGCTCAACCTGTCGATCTGGTGGATCTACTTCTCGATCCCCGTCGGGCACGCGCTGGTCCGCAACACCAACAAGTGCTTCGCCTGGGGCTACGGGCACATCGCGATCTTCATGGCGATCGCCGCCTTCGGCGCCGGCCTGCACGTCGAGGCACTGGGCATCTCGCACGAGGCCCACGTGAGCAACGTGGTGGTCGCGTCGGCGTTCGTCATTCCGCTCGCGGCTGCGGTGCTCGGGATCGAGATCATGGACGCCTACCTCACCGGGTTCGACGGCCACCGCGCCGTCACCGTCGGCATCACCCTGGCCCTGCTCGGCGCCGGCGTCGCGGCCGTCGCCGCCGGGGCAACGCCGCTGGCCGCGCTGGTGTGGAGCGCGATCGCGCTGCTCGTGCAGGTCGTCGTCGAGGAGCTGTGGTCCGGCAAGCGCCGGGCAGAGCGCTTGGCCTAGAGGTATCGCACCGGCGCGTCGTTCACACGGCGGGTCCGCTCCCGGCTGCGATGTCGAGGAGGAACCGTCCGCCCGCCTCCTCGGCGAGGTCGGCGCCGAACAGGACGCCGGGTGTGTAGGCGCCCGGCCGACCGTCGCCGCGGGCGAGGTGGGCGGCCACCGAAGCGGCCACCGAGGCGGTGTAGGCCATGCCGTCCTCGGCGCGCAGCCACCCCTCGCGGCGCGTGCCGTCCGCCCAGGTGACTACCGCGTGTCCCCACGAGTGACGGCGAGGGGCCGGAGAATCCTTCATCGTGGCCCTGGACACCCGGCTGAGGGCGAGGCGGCGCAGCGGCCCGATGGACAGCAGCGTTCCGACGAGAGGGGCGACGGCTCGCACGGCGCGCGAGGTCGGAGCCACGCCGGTGGTCGCGGTGACGGACGGCGCACCGCTGGCCCGGTGGGCGGCGAGGAGTTCGGCGGTGGGAGCGCCCGCGGACGTCGCCTGTTCCCCGTCGGGGAGGGTGAGGTTCTGGAGGTCGGCGCCGAGGCGTGCGGTGACCATGCGTCCGTCGGTGTACCGACGTCCCCCGGTGGCGAACATGTCGATCATGGAGGCGGCGAAGGCGGCCCCGACGACTCCGGCGCTGAGGGACACCGAGGCGAGCGCGTCGACGCGCACGGCGGCGGGGGTCGGGCGGTCCTCGCACAGCTTGATCACGACGGCTTCGGTGGCCAGCACGCCGAAGCCCGATCCGGTCACCAGCGTGCTGCCCGCCTGTTGCGCCTCCCCGTCCAGGTCGAGCAGCCGGGGGACGGCGGTCAGGTCTGCGGCCAGGTCGAGGTAGTGCCCGCCGGGCATGCACGCCCTGGCGATGACCGGGGCCGTCTCGACGTAGTTCCCGATGCCGTTGAATACCACGGCAGGTCGCTGCCGGGCGATCTCGGTCGCGATGTCGTCGATGCCGTTCGCAAGGACGGTTCGGCTCCCGATGTCCGCGGTGGTCCTGCGCAACCGGTCGCCGTCGGCGGCGCGTCCGACGAGGACGGGCGTGAGTCCGCGGGCGGCGAGGTCGGCGGTGACGGCGCTCCCTATGCGCCCGCTCGCCCCGAGGATCCAGATCTCCTCGGATCGCGCGCTCCGGGTGGTGTCGGTCATGAGTCTCTCCTGTCGTGCCGTCGAGGTGGCGATCGCCCGCGTCGTCGACGTGCGACGGTCGCCCCACAGTGATGTCTCACTGTGTCATCACTGACTCTAGCACCGCGATGACACAGTGAGTCATCACTTGCTATCGTCCGGTGATGGCGAGATGGGATCCCGGAACAGAAGAGCGCCTCATCCGTGCGGCGCTCGAGCTCTACCTGGAGCACGGATACGACAACGTGACGGTGACGCAGATCGCCGAGCGGGCCGGGCTCACCCGCCGCTCGTACTTCCGCTACTTCCCCGACAAGCGCGAGGTCCTGTTCGCCGGCTCGGACCGGCTGCCCGCCGCCGTCCGTGCCGCGGTTCTGGACGCCGACCCCGCCGTGCCTCCTCTGGCGGCGGCCTTCGAGGCTCTCACTCAGGTCGGCGCTGCGCTTGCCGAGCACGTCGAGCGCACCGCTCGGCGCCGTACTGTCATCGCCTCCAGTCCTGAGCTTCAGGAGCGGGAACGCACCAAATTCGCCGTGGTCACGAGCGCGATCCAGGACGCACTCCTGGAACGGGGTGTCGACGACGACCGCGCGAGACTCACGGCGCAGATCGCCACCGTCGCGTCCCAGGACGCGCTCGACCGCTGGTCTGAAGGGGGCGGTGAGAGGGACTTCGCGACCTGCCTCCACGCCGTCGCCGTGTCGCTCCGCGAGGTCCTCGACGAGGGCATCCACACGAGCCGTCCCACGTGAGAGCGCCACCGCCTCGCGCCCGTCGTCGGAGGGCCCGGTCGGGCTGAACCGTCAGGCCTTCGCGAGGCGTGCCTTCTCGTGCTCGACGTCGAAGTCGGCGGGCGGCCAGTCGAGGTTCAGGCCCTCGAGGGCCTCGATCAGCAGCTCGGTGATCGCGAGGCGGCTGAACCACTTCCGGTCGGCCGGGATGATGTGCCACGGCGCGCCGTCGACGCTGGTGCGGTCCAGCACGGCCTGGTAGGCCTCCTGGTACTTCGGCCAGTAGCCGCGCTCGTCGATGTCGGCGGGGTTGTACTTCCAGTACTTGTCGGGGCGGTCGAGCCGCTCCGCGAGCCGCTTCTTCTGCTCGTCGAGGGAGACGAACATCGCGCACTTGACGATCGTCGTGCCCGTGGCGATGAGGTCCTCCTCGAAGTCGTTGATGATGTCGTAGCGCGGCTCCCAGACGGCCGGCGGCACCAGGTCGTGCACGCGGACCACCAGCACGTCCTCGTAGTGCGACCGGTCGAAGACGCCGATCTGGCCGCCCTTCGGGGTCTGCTGGTGGATGCGCCACAGGAAGTCGTGGGCGAGCTCCTCCTCGGTCGGCTTGCCGAAGGACGCGGTCTTCACGCCCTGCGGGTCGACCATGCCGATCACGTGCCGGACGATGCCGCCCTTGCCGGCCGTGTCCATGCCCTGGAGCACCAGCAGCACCGAGCGGTGATCGCCCGCGCGGCCGTTGGCGTAGAGCAGCTCCTGCAGCTCCGAGAGCCGCTGGCCGCGCTCGGCGAGCAGTTGCTCGCCGAGGGCCTTGTCCCCGTCGAAACCCGGCTTGCCGGAGGTGTCGATGTCCTGGACCGTGGACCCCGGCTGCCAGCGCAGAGCTGCGGACGCGGAACCGGACCAACCCTTGTCGTTCGCCATGGAGTCACCCTATCCGGCGCGCCGCCCCGATCTTCGGGCAAGATCGACTCGTGACGGTGTCATCTCCCGCGGGTACCCCGCAGTCGTCCGGGACCGATTCGACGTCCCGCGTCCCGGCGAGTCCGTTCGGCGGCACGCCCGACGAGCAGAAGAAGCGCGACCTGCGCAAGATGAAGGCGCTCGCCCTCTCGTTCCTCATCGGCGCGGCGGTCATCTACCTGTTCTGCGAGTACCTCGACACGAAGGGCTCCGACCTCTCCATCGCCGGCCCGTGGGTCGGCTACGTGAAGGCCGCGGCCGAGGCGGGCATGGTCGGCGGCCTGGCCGACTGGTTCGCGGTGACCGCGCTGTTCCGGCACCCCCTGGGCCTGCCGATCCCGCACACCGCGATCATCAAGCGCAAGAAGGACCAGCTCGGCGACGCGCTCGGCGGCTTCGTGGAGAGCAACTTCCTCACCCCCGAGGTGATCGCGGAGAAGGTGGGCTCGCTCGACCTGAGCGGCCGCGTCGCCAACTGGATGGCCGACCCCGACAACTCGCAGAAGCTGGGCGGCGAGGCCGCGAAGCTGGTCAAGGTCATGAGCGAGGTGCTGCGCGACGAGGACGTCGAGGCGGTGCTCAACTCGACGATCATCAAGCGGCTCGCCGAGCCGGAGTGGGGCCCGCCCATCGGGCGCCTCGTGGAGACGCTCCTGCAGGAGCAGCGGCAGCTGCCGCTCATCAACCTGCTCGCCGAGCGCGCCCACCACTGGGCCCTGGGCAGCCAGGGCGTCATCGACAAGATCGTCGACACCGACGGTCCGCAGTGGTCGCCCAAGTTCGTCAACTCGCTGCTGGGGGAGCGGATCTACCGCGAGCTCGTCGAATTCACCTGGAAGGTGCGCAGCGACCCCGACCACGAGGTGCGGCAGGCCATGAG
The DNA here is from genome assembly GCF_900104775.1 of Tsukamurella tyrosinosolvens. Lineage (NCBI taxonomy): Bacteria > Bacillati > Actinomycetota > Actinomycetes > Mycobacteriales > Tsukamurellaceae > Tsukamurella > Tsukamurella tyrosinosolvens. Next base: position 4,416,972 of record NZ_FNSA01000003.1, on the reverse strand, counting down.
CACCTTCCTCTGGGACTTCGCCTCCGACCTGCAGCACGACCCGCGGACCATCGCCAAGGTCGAGGACGTCAAGGCCGAGCTCATGGGCCGCGAGGAGGTGCGTACCGCGGCGCAGGCGGCGTGGCGGGCCGCCAAGCGGATGATCGAGGCCTCCGTCGAGGACCCGGACTCCACGCTGCGGGAGAAGTTCAGCGAGTCGGCGGCCCGGTTCGGCGTGCGGCTGCGCGACGACCAGGGGCTGCGCGACAAGGTCGACTTCTGGGTCGACCGGTCGGTGCGGCACCTCGTCGAGAACTATGCGAGCCAGATCACATCGATCATCACGGACACCGTCGCGCGCTGGGACGCCGACGAGGCCTCGGACAAGATCGAGCTCGCGGTGGGCCGTGACCTGCAGTTCATCCGGATCAACGGCACCGTCGTCGGCTCGATCGCGGGCCTGGTGATCTACTCGATCACGCAGATCTTCTTCTGATTGGAATCACCCTGCTAGCAAACTGCTTGCAAGAGCTAGCACTAGCTGTTAGCGTGGAATCAGCCGCGCAGACGGGAGACCGGATATGACGAGCGACGAAGAGACCGTGGAGAATTCGGGATCCGACATCGGAGCGTTCATCCGGGCGCAGCGTCTCGCGGCAGAGGTGTCCATCCGGCAGCTGGCCGAGAGGGCGGGGGTTTCCAACCCGTACCTCAGCCAGATCGAGCGGGGGCTCCGACGACCGTCGGCCGACGTGCTCGGGCAGATCGCCAAAGCACTGCGGCTCTCGGCCGAGGTGCTCTACGTGCAGGCCGGGATCCTCGAGGAGCGGCCGGAATCCCCGGTGCGCGACGCGCTGATCGCGGACACGACCATCACCGAACGGCAGAAGCAGGCTCTCCTCGAGATCTACGAGAGCTTCCGCCGCGAGAACGAGACTGCATTGAAGGAGATCACCCCATGACCGAGCAGAACACCCTCGACGACCTGAAGACCCCCCTGTTCGCGGCCCTCGGCGCCGGTGACTACGCCTACGAGGCCGTCTCCGAGGTCGTCGAGAAGCTGCGCGCCGCCGCGACCGACGCGTCCAAGGACTTCCAGACCAAGGTCGAGGAGGCCCAGGCCAAGGTCGAGGAGGCCGCCGGCTCCGCGCAGACCAAGCTGACCGAGGCCAAGGACGGCCTGCCCAAGGACGTCGACGAGCTGCGCGCCAAGTTCACCGCCGACGAGCTCCGCAAGGTCGCCGCCGCCTACATCCAGGTCGCCACCGACATCTACGAGTCGCTCGCCGAGCGCGGCGAGACCGCTTTCGAGCGCCTCACCTCCGGTTCCGTGATCGAGGACGCCACCGAGCAGGCCACCAAGGCCTACAACTCGGCCGTCGAGCTGACCGAGTCCTCGCTGGGCCAGGTCGCCACCGCCACCAAGCAGGTCGGCGAGCGCGCCGCCAAGCTGGTCGGCCGCGCGGGCGACGAGGTCGAGGCCGCCGCCGACAAGGCCGAGGCCGCCGTCGAGGAGACCACCGCGAAGGCCGCCACCGCGGTCAAGAAGGCCGCCCCCAAGGCCGCCGCGAAGAAGGCCGACGCCTGATCGTCACCCCCTCAGCTCCACCCCGGGCGCCCGGCGGCACTGCCGCCGGGCGCCCGACCTTTAGGCTGGTGTCATGGACGTCCTCCTCTACGGATTCGGCACTCTCAGCCTGCTCGCCTCGCTCCTGGTCACGGTCGCGCTGCTCGCGACGGGTGCGTTCTGCCTCATCCACGCCCTGCGTGCGCCGGCCGACGCCTTCACCGCCGCCGGGAAGTGGCAGAAGAATTACTGGGTGATCACCCTGGTCGCCTGCGAGGTGCTCGTCCTGGCGGGCCTGAACTACATGGGCACGGTGATCGGTGCCATCGGCATCCTGGTGTACCTGCTCGACGTGAAGCCGAAACTCGACGAGGTCCGACGGCCGCGCTATTGAGTATTAGTTAGTAAGGTTGCTCGTATGAAGATCTCCAGGAAGCTCGTCGTCGGCACCGCGGGTGCCCTCGGCGCCGGTGCCGCCGCCATCGCCGCGAGCGTCGCCGCCTACGCGCTGTCGTCCCCGGCGGAGCCGGCGAACGCCAAGCTGATCGAGGATTACGACGGCCCGCACGAGGACGGCGTCGTCGTCTCCGGCGACGGCACCCGTCTGCACACCAGGGTGTGGGGTCCGGAGGACGGGCCGATCGCCGTGCTCATCCACGGCTGGACCTGCAACCTGTCCAACTTCCCGCGGCAGGTCGAGCACCTCGTCGCGCGCGGCCACCGCGTCGTCGCCTACGACCAGCGCGGCCACGGCGAGTCCGAGGCGGGCGCCTTCGCGTTCTCCGCCGGCGTCCTCGCCGACGACCTGCACGCCGTGCTCGCCGCCCACGTACCGGCGGGGAAGAAGGCGCTGCTCGTCGGGCACAGCATGGGCGCGATCACCATCATGGCGTGGGCCGACAAGTACACCGACGAGGTCGCCGAGCGCGCCCACCACGCGGTGCTCTCCTCGACCTACGCGCGCGACGCCGTCGCCGGTTTCGCCGGCGCCACGCCGCTCGCCGCGCTGCCGCGCGTCGCGCCGCGGCTCACGCAGAAGGTGGGCGACGGGATCCTCGGCGCCAACGTCAAGGTCCGGCACAACCGCGCGCACACCGCGGTGATCCGGTACACCGCGTTGTGCGGCTACGCCTCCTACGGCGCGGTGAAGTACACCGAGGACATGGTCGCCTCCTGCCCGTCGGACGTGCGCGCCGAGTGGGGCCACGTGCTCGCGAACGTCGACGTGACCGCCGGCCTGCGCAAGATCACGATCCCCACGTCGGTCGCGGTCGGCCAGTTCGACCACCTCACCCCGCCCGCGGACGCCGACATCATCGCCGGCGAGCTCCGCGTCGCCGGGAAGCTCGACCGCTTCGCCGTGATCCGCGACTCCGGCCACATGCTGCCCTTGGAACAGCCGGAGAAGTTCAACGCCCTCCTGGACTCCATCCTCGACGGCCGCCCCGTCACCACCGGGGCGCCGGAGTAGCGCCCCGTCGGGAATTGAACACCGTTTCTGTACGGCGAAACCGCAGGTCGCGCCGGACAGAAACGGTGTTCAATTGCCGGGAGCGGGTCAGGAGAAGACGACGGTCTTGCGGCCGTGCACCAGCACTCGGTTCTCGAGGTGCCAGCGCAGGCCGCGGGCCAGCACGACCTTCTCGATGTCGCGGCCGCGCAGCACCATGTCGGACGCGGCGTCGGCGTGGTCCACGCGCGCGACGTCCTGCTCGATGATCGGGCCCGCGTCGAGGTCCGCCGTCACGTAGTGGCAGGTCGCGCCGATCAGCTTCACGCCGCGCGCGAACGCCTGGTGGTACGGCCGCGCGCCGATGAAGCTCGGCAGGAAGCTGTGGTGGATGTTGATCGCCCGCCCGGCCCACGCCGCGCACAGCTCCGGCGGGAGCACCTGCATGAACCGCGCGAGCACCACGGCGTCGGGGTCCAGCGCATCGGTGAGTTCCGCGACGCGAGCGAAGGCCGCCGACTTGTCCTGCCCCGGCCCGGGGAAGGGCACGTGGTGGAAGGGGATGTCGAGCCGCTCCACGAAGTCGCGCAGGTCCTCGTGGTTGCCGATCACTGCGGCGATCCGCGCGTTCAGCTCGCCCGTGGCCACCCGGCCGACGAGGTCGTGCAGGCAGTGCCCCTCCTTGCTGACCAGCACGACGATGTCCTTCGGCTCCGCGCTCGAGGTCAGCCGCCACTCGGTCTCCGGGCCCAGCTCGGCGGCGACCTCGGCCGCGAAACGCGCCCGCAGCTCGTCGAGCGGGATCGCGACGCTGTCGGCGCGGACGGCCTGGCGGGTGAAGAACCAGCCGGAGTCCTGGTCCGAGTGGTAGCCGGCCTCGACGATCCACCCGCCCACGTCGGCGAGGAAGGTCGAGATGCGCGCGACGATGCCGGTGGTGTCCGGGCAGCCGAGCGTGAGGACGTAGCGTGTATCGCGGGTCACGCCCGGTATCGTCTCAGACGTGCTCACACGCTCCGAAGTCGCCGCCCTCGTCGATCACACGCTGCTCAAGCCCGAGGCCACGGAGGCCGCCGCCGCCGCGGCCTACGCCGAGGGCCTGGACCTGGGCGTCTACGCGGTCTGCCTGTCCCCGTCGATGCTGCCGCTGCGCGCCGCGATCGACGCGCAGGCCGCCGGGCCGGGTGCCCCCAAGCTCTGCGTCGTCGCGGGCTTCCCGTCCGGCAAGCACCACACCCTCATCAAGGCCGCCGAGGCGCGGATGGCGATCGAGGAGGGCGCGCACGAGGTCGACATGGTGATCGACGTCGGGCTCGCGCTGGCGGGCGACCTGGACCGCGTCTTCTCCGACGTGCTCACCGTCCGCGAGGCCATCGGCGCCGACCCCGTGCTCAAGGTGATCGTCGAGTCCGCGGCGCTGCTCGAGTTCGGCGACGCCGACCTGCTCACCGAGGTGTGCACGCGGTCCGTCAAGGGCGGCGCGACCTTCGTCAAGACCTCCACCGGCTTCCACCCGTCGGGCGGCGCGTCCGCGGAGGCGGTGGCGCTCATGCGCGCGGCCGTCGGGCCCGACGTCGGCGTCAAGGCCTCGGGCGGCATCCGCTCCGCCGAGGCGGCGCAGGAGATGATCGACGCGGGCGCGAGCCGCCTCGGCCTCTCCGGCAGCCGCGCGGTGCTCGCCGGCTTCCCGGAGTAGCGCCGGGTCCCCTTGTCCGACGGTGCCGCCCGGCCCCGTCGGGCTAGGACAGCTTGGCGGGCAGGGCGGCCCAGCCGTACAGCGTCGCGAGGCCGCGGTGCGTGCCGGGCCCGTCGAGCGCGAGTCCGGGGTACCGCTCGAACAGCGCGGACAGCGCGACGGCGCCCTCCATCCGGGCGAGCGCGGCGCCGATGCAGGCGTGGATGCCGTAGCCGAAGGAGACGTTCTTCTTCGCGTCGGGGCGCGCGACGTCGAACTCGTGCGGCCGGTCGAAGACGGCCGGGTCGCGGTTCGCGCCGGCCAGCAGCAGGGACACGACGGTGCCCTCGGCGAACGCGACGCCCTCGATCTCACCGGCCTCCCGGGCCACGCGCGCGGTGCGCTGGACGGGGCTGGAGTAGCGCAGGATCTCCTCGACCGCGTTCGGCCACAGGTCGGGCTCCGCCCGCAGCCGCTCCAGCTGCGCCGGGTGTTCCAGCAGCGCGACGATGCCGTTGCCGATGAGGTTCACCGTCGTCTCGAAGCCCGCCCCGATGAGCAGCGCCGCGTTCGTCACCAGCTCGCGGTCGGTGAGCTCGCCCGAGGCGGCGAGGAGCGCGAACGGATCGTCGGCGTCCGGATTCGCCCGGACCCGCGCGAAGTGCGCCGTGAGGTAGTCGTCGAGGCCGCGCAGTGCGTCCTGCGCACGCTTGTAGACCGGCCAGTCGAGGCCCGTGTCGAGCAGCGGCGCGGCGGCCTCGCCCCACTCGAGCATGTACTCGTCGTCGGCCTCGGGCAGTCCCAGCAGCCGGCCGATCATCGCCACCGGGAGCCGGGCGGCGTAGCCCGTGACGAGGTCGGGGTGGGGCGTCTCGGCGAGCTCGTCGAGGAGCCGCTCGCTGACGGTCCGCGCGCGGTCGGTGAGCGTCGCGATCGCCTTCGGGGTGAAGGTCCGCGCGATCGGGTGCCGGTACGCGGTGTGCGCCGGGGGCTCGGTGACCAGCATCGACGGCGGCTCGACGGGGTTCGGCAGCCGCGGGTCCGTCCGCTCCAGAACGGGGATGAGAGGGCGCGGGAAGCCGAAGTCGCGCGGCTGGATGGTGGCGAACCGCGGGTCGCGCAGCACGGCCCGGCAGAGCGCGTGGTCGGCCGTCGCCGCGCCGACCTCGCTGCCGATGATCCGGCCCTGCTCGCGGATGCGGTCGAGCTTCGCGTACTGGCCGCCGGGCGCGCCGCGGTAGCCGAGCAGCAGCTCGGCCATGGTGTCGCCGCGGGCCGCGCGGCGGGGGAGGGCGTAGCGCGGCAGCCCGTGCAGCACCGCCCAGCGGACCCGCAGTCGCAGGTCCGCCCGGGCGGCGCTCAGCGGGTTCACACGACTGAGCAGCTCGTGGCGCCGACGTCGGAGCCGCTCTCGATGTCCTTCGGGAGGACGTTCTGGCCCGAGTAGCGCAGCGAGATGCCCTCGTCGGTCATCTTCAGGTCGCTGGCGGTGAGCCCCTTCGGGGTGGGGATGTCCGCGACGGCGGTGATGAGCTGCTGCGCCAGGTCGTCGGGGACGCCGATGCCGAAGACCGAGGCCTTGCTCGCCGTGAGCACCACCTTGTTGTCCTTGATGGTCGGCTTGAGGTTCACCGTGACCGGGAGGATGACGGCGGTGCCGCTGATCTCGATCTGGTTCGCGGCGGTGTTCAGCGTGACCTTCGGGTCCGAGATGACCTGCGAGCTGACGACCTTGTTCTTGATGCCGTCGGCCGTGAAGGTGCCGAGGATCGTGGCGTCGTCGATCTTGTTGTCGCCGCTGGGCTCGACGCCCTTGAGGAGGAGGTGCGCGTTCAGGCCGGAGGTGCCCTGCATGCCGTCGACCTGGATGTCGATCGACGGGATCTTGCCGCTCGCGTTCTGGATCAGCATCGGCGTCTTCTCGAAGCTGACCTTGACGTCGGTGGCGCTGGTGCCCTTCTTGATGTTGTCCGCGAGGCAGTTCTGCACGTGGTTGCGGATGTAGAGCTCGGAGCCGACGAGCACGATCACCAGGACCGCGACGATGCCGGCGGCGGCCAGGCCGATGAGCTTGCCCGTGGAGCGCTGTTTGGCGGGCTTGGCGGGTCCGCCCTGACCGCCCTGGCCCGACGGTCCGCCGGGCGGGATCTGGGTGGGCGGCACCGGCGGCACGGGCGGTTGCTGGCCCGGCTCCGGGCGCGCGTGCGCGCCCGACGGCCGCGCCGCGGACTCGATCGGCCGGGTCAGGCCGTCCTGCGGGCCGGGGCCCTGCGGCTGCTGCGGGGCCTGCGGCGGCTGCCGGTCGGCGGGGGAGATCGGCCGCGTCAGGTTCGGATCCTGCGGGCCGTTCGGGGGGCCGGGGTTCTGCGGGGCGTTCGGGTTCGTGTCCATCGGCGTTAGATTGTTCCTCATCCCTGGGTGGCGACGGTGAAGTCCCTGCGGTTGGCGAGCACGGGCAGCGCGGCCCGCACCTCGTCGACGCGCCCGAGCGGCAGGTCGACGACGATCTGTTCCGGCCCGTCGCCGGCGGAGGCGAGCACCGCACCGTCGGGCCCGACGGCGAGCGAGCCGCCCACCCCGCGCGGCGCGGGGCCGGGCTCCGGGTCGGACGGCCGCGCCTGGTCGACGGCGACGACGTAGGTGGTGGAGTCGAGCGCCCGCGCGCGGGCGAGCGTGGTGAAGGCGTCGAGCTTGCCGGGGCCGTCGCCCCACGACGCGGGCGCGACGATCACGCGGGCACCGGCGTCGGCCAGCCCCTGGTAGAGGGCCGGGAAGCGCAGGTCGTAGCAGGTGCTCAGCCCGACCGTGACCCCGTCGACGTCCACGAGGACGGCGCGCTCCCCGGGCTCCACGGTGCGCGACTCGGCGAAGCCGAAGGCGTCGAAGAGGTGGATCTTGTCGTACGCGGTGCGGGTGCCGTCGGGGGACGCGGACAGCAGCGTGTTGCGGACGCGGCCGTCGGCGGCGGGGGTGAACATACCCGCGACGACGTGCACGCCGGTGGCCTGCGCGGCCGCCGCGACGCGGGTCGCCCACGGCCCGTCGAGCGGCTCCGCGACGGGGCCGAGCACCACCCCGAACCGGCACATCGTGGCCTCGGGGAAGACGGCGAGCGCCGCGCCCGCTTCCGCGGCGCGGCGTAGACCGTCCTCGACCAGCGCGGCGTTGGCCGCCGGGTCGGTCGTGGCCTCGATCTGCGCCAGCGCGACGGTCAGCGATGTCATGCGCACCACACTACTGACTCGTGCTCGATAAGGTTCAGCGCTCACGATCTCGACTTCTGGGCACATGGACGTGCGTCAGGACACCTCCGGCGCTCCAGAAGTCGACATCGTGAGCCGCTACGGCGCGACGAAGGACCAATCGACCGTGAGCAGGTTGTCGCGCACCGGGCGACGGGGCGGGCGGGCGGCGCCGCCGGTGCGCTCGGCCAGCGCGATCCCCGCCGCGCGCCAGCGGATCCGGTTGCCGTAGGGCGCGTAGCCGGCGGCCTCGTCCCAACATCGATCCGCCAGCGTGAGCAGGGTGTGGATCTTCTCGCCGGGCACGTTGTGGTGGATCAGCGCCTTCGGCAGCCGCTCGGCCAGGTCCGACGGGTGGCCGGTGTATCCGGGGTGCCAGGCCAGCGTGAGCGTCCGCGGGCCGGAGCGGTCCAGGGTGAGCCAGCAGCACCGGCGGCCCAGCTCGTCGCACGTGCCCTCGACGAAGACACCGCCCGGCGCGAGCCGCGAGACCACCGTCGCCCAGGCGTCGGCCACCTCGGACTCGTCGTACTGGCGCAGCACGTTGAAGGCCCGCACCAGGTTCGGGCGCAGCCCCGCGAGCTCGAAGCCGCCGCGGGCGAACTCCACGCCGTCGCGGCCGGGGACGACGCGGGCGGGGTCGATCTCCAGGCCCGTCACCCGCACGGAGGGGGCGACGCGCCGCAGCCAGGACGCCCATTCGAGGGTGGTGTCCGGGCGGGCTCCGTAGCCCACGTCGACGGCGAGCGGCGACGGCCCGGCCACTGCCGCGGCCACCAGCGGGGAGTGCACCGACCAGCGATCGCTGCGGCGCAGCCGGTTGAGACCGGTCGTGCCGCGGGTGATCCGCCCCTCGGGGGAGGGCACGGGGTCAGTCGTTCTTGTCGACCCAGTACTTGAGGTACTCGGCCTCGGCGCGGAACAGATCCACCAGGTTGATGAGGATGAGCTGCTCCAGCTTGGTGCCGACGAACGGCACGAAGACCTTCACCACGGTGGTGTAGCGCATGGTGCAGCCGGTCTCGGTGTTGAACAGCGAGGCCTCACCCTTGAGCGAGCCGGGGCCCGCGGGGATCGACGCCTTGTAGTCGCCGATCGAGCTCTCGCCGTCCCACGCGCCGTAGAACTCCTCGCGCGTGATGATCATGTCCTTCTTCACGACGCCCTGCGCGATCGGCGGCAGGTACTCGTGCGGCAGGTTCTGCTTCTGGACGACCGTGATGCCCTCGTCGTCGACGTCGAACTCGGAGAGCTCCGACAGCGGGGTCAGGTTGCGGAAGTCCGTCATCTTCTCGGTCCAGTACTCCTTGGTGGAGTACGCGTTGTAGAAGACGTCGGCGGGGAACGGGAAGCGCGCCGAGTAGCTGAGACGTCGTGCCATGTGGGGGAACCTTACCGGTCAGGGATGCTCCGCGATCCACTGCAGGGTGAACTCCCGCTCGCTCTCCATGAGCTCCTGCAGGTTCTCGACCACCAGCGACTCGACCTTCTTCGCGACGAACGGGATGGACACGTTGGCCTCGCCGTCCGCGGTGATGCGCGCGGCCGAGCCGTCCGAGCCGGGGCCCGCCTCCAGGACTGCCGTGCCGGACAGCTGCGCGGGAACGCCCTGGATCTCGGCGGAGAAGCGGCCCTCGCAGCGCGTGCCGTCGAACGGGCCCCACTCCTCGACGCGGTGGATCTCCAGGCCGCCGGGGCGGATCGCGGTCACGACGGGCGGCAGCTTGTCCTCGCCGATCACGTGCACCACGAGCACGCGCACGGAGCGCCCGGCGCCCTCGCCGGTGATGGACAGCTCCGCGACGCGGGCGCCCTCGCCGCCGACCTCGGCCACGCGGGCGGGCCAGTACGCATCGTCGGTGAACGCGGCGTGCAGCGCGGCCGGACTGGTGGCGTAGTCGAGCGAGCGCTCGAGACGGGTGGTCATAGCCGGACACGTTACCGTTGCGGGGTGCCTGAACTGCTATCGGAGTTGACCACGCTGCGCCTGGGCGGCCCCGCCCGCGCCTACCTGCGTTGCGATTCCGCCGCGGCGGTCGCGGAGGCGGTCGCGCGCTGCGACGCCGCCGGCGAGCCGGTGCTGCTGGTCGGCGGCGGGTCCAACCTGGTGATCGCCGACGCGGGCTTCGACGGGACCGTCGTGCACCTCGCGCACGACACGATCTCGGTCGACGGGACCGTGCTCACCGCCGACGCGGGCGCGGTCTGGGACGACGTGGTCGCCGCGTCGGTCGACGCCGGGCTCGGCGGCCTCGAGTGCCTCTCCGGCATCCCCGGCTCCGCGGGCGCGACGCCGGTGCAGAACGTCGGGGCGTACGGCGTCGAGGTGTCCGCGTGGCTCGACGCCGTCGAGCTGTTCCACCGCGCCACCGGCGAGACCGCGTGGGTCGCACCCGAGACGCTGGGCCTCGCGTACCGCACCTCCCGGCTCAAGCAGCACGACGCCACCTCCGGCCCCGCCGACGTCGTGCTGCGGGTGCGGTTCGCCCTGTCCGACGGTGCCTCCGCCCCGATCCGGTACGGCGAGCTCGCCCGGGCGCTCGGCGTCGAGCCCGGCGGCACCGTCGACCCCGCGGACGCGCGCCGCGCCGTTCTCGGCCTGCGCCGCGGCAAGGGCATGGTCCTCGACCCCGCCGATCACGACACCTGGAGCGTCGGCTCCTTCTTCACCAACCCCGTCGTGCCGGCCGCGGTCGCCGCGGCGACGGTGCTGCGCATCGAGGAGGCGACGGGGGAGAGCACGCCGCAGTACCCCGCGCCCGACGGGGTAAAGCTCTCCGCCGGCTGGCTCATCGAGCGGGCAGGCTTCCGCAAGGGCTACGACGGCGGCCGCACCGGCGTCTCCCTCTCGACGAAGCACACCCTCGCGCTGACCAACCGCGGCACCGGCACGACCGCGGAACTCCTCGACCTCGCGGGCGAGGTCCGGGATGGGGTGTTCGCCCGGTTCGGCGTCGAGCTGCGGCCCGAGCCCGTGCTCGTGGGTGCGGAGCTTCCCCCGCTGCGCCAGTAGAATTCATACAGTGTTCGACATCTTTCGTGCGCCGGTGCGTCGGCGCGCCTTCCTCGGCGGTGCCGCGGCGACGGTGGCCGTCGCCGCGACCGCCTGCACCCGTGACGGCGGCATCGGCGAGACCAGGGCCGATGCCCCCACTTTCGAGTACGCGCCCGCGGCCGGGAAGAAGATCGGCCCCCGCGACACCGTCTCCGTGCGCGTGCGCGGCGGCACCTTCCGCCCGGGCGTCGCACTGACCAACACGCAGTCGGGCAAAAAGGTCGAACTGACCCCGTCGCCCGACGGTGTGACCTATTCGACCGCCGAGCCCCTCGGCTTCGGCGCGACGTACCGCTGGTCCGGCGCCGCCGACGGCGAGGGCGGTACGTGGTCGAGCCTCGACGGCGAGGTCGCGGTGGTCTCGCCCGACGCCACGATGTCGGTCCAGGTCAACATCGCCGACGGTGCCGAGGTCGGCATCGCGGCGCCGCTCATCCTCAAGTTCGCGGGCACCGTCGAGGACAAGGCGGCCGTCGAGAAGGCCCTCGAGGTCACCACGACCCCGCACACCGAGGGCGCGTGGGCCTGGCTGCCCGAGGACAACGGCTCGCGCGCGCATTGGCGGCCGCGCGAGTACTTCACGCCGGGCACCAAGGTCGCGATGAACGCCAAGCTCTACGGCCTCGACCACGGCGGCGGCCAGTACGGCGCCAGCGACGTGACCAGTGATTTCGTCGTCGGCCGGTCGCAGATCGTCAAGGCCTCGGCCCCGTCGCACCGGATCCTCGTGATGCGCGGCGACCAGGTGCACCTCGACCTCCCCTGTTCGTACGGCGAGGGCGACCTGCCGCGCAACGTCACGCGCTCGGGCATCCACGTGGTGAGCGAGAAGCACGAGGACTTCGCCATGTCCAACCCCGCCGCCGGGTACTTCAACGTGCGCGAACGCTGGGCGGTGCGGATCTCCAACAACGGCGAGTTCATCCACGCCAACCCGAACACCGTCGGGAACCAGGGCGCCTCGAACGTGACCAACGGCTGCATCAACCTCTCGCTCGAGGACGCGCAGCGCTACTTCCAGAGCGCGTTGTTCGGAGACCCGGTCGAGGTCACGGGCACGTCGATCGAGCTCTCGGAGGCCGACGGGGACATCTACGACTGGACCCTAGACTGGCCCACGTGGCAATCGATGTCGGCGCTAGCGAAGAATTGATCGTCCCCGGCGCGCGGAGGATGTCCGCGCGGGTGGCGTGCACCGTGCTCACCCCCACCGTGCTGGAGTATCAGGCCACCGTCGCCCGGGTGCCGGGCCTGCAGGTGCAGGAGTCGCTCGCCGTCACGCTCGACGGTGCGCCGCTGCCGGTCCGCGAGGTCGTCGGGCCGCACGGCGGCCGGATCCACCGCGTCGACGCCGGGGCGGGGACCGTGCTGCTGGAGTACCACGCGCAGGTCGCGGGCTTCGCCGCGCCGGAGCCGGCCGACGAGTACCTGCGGTCGGTGTATCTGCGACCGTCGCGCTACTGCGAGGTGGACCGGTTCTACGGCTACGCCGCGAAGCAGTTCGCGGGCGTGACCGGCGATGCACAACGTGCTGTGGCGGTGCGCGAGTTCGTGGCGAGCCGGCTCGACTACCTGCCGGGCGCCAGCCGCTCCGCCGACGGTGCCTCCGACACCCTGCTCGCCTCCGCCGGCGTCTGCCGCGACTACGCGCACCTGACGATCGCGCTGCTCCGCGCCCTGAAGCTGCCCGCCCGGATGAGCGCGGTCTTCGCGCCCGGCTGCGACCCGATGGACTTCCACGCCGTCGCCGAGGTGATGGTCGACGGCCGCTGGTGGGTGCTCGACGGGACCGGCCTCGCCCCCCGCGCCGCGATGGTGCGGATCGCCACCGGCCGCGACGCCGCCGACATCGCCTTCCTCGACAACCACGGCGGCTCCATCCGCTTCGACCGCCTCACGGTGACCGCCGAATCCGCCGCGCCCCTCCCCGCCGACGACCCCCGCACGCTCATCCCCATCGCCTGAGCAGGCGCGTGCCGGGCGGATCCCGGCCGGCCGCGAATCAGGCCCGAGTCAGCCGCGACGCAGCGCCAGCAGTTCCTCGAAGACCGCGCGCGCATCGGCGGGGCCGTCGACGCGGAAGCGGGCGCCGGTGGCCACGGCGGGATCCGGATCGACCTTGACCGACACGTCGTCGGCGCCGGTGAGCACCGCGAAGGCCTTCTCGTCGGTGACGTCGTCGCCGAGGTACAGCACGGCGGCGACGCCGGTGCGCTTGCGCAGCGTCTGCAGCGCCCGGCCCTTGGAGGCGTCGAGCACCGTCAGCTCCAGCACGGCCTTGCCCTCCGTGGCGTGCACGCCGGACAGGGCGGCGGGGCCCCGTCGGGCCTCCTCCAGCGCGACCGGCCCCGCGGCCGGATCCACGACGTTGCGCACGTGCAGCGCGGCGCCAAGCGGCTTCGGCTCGACGGCCGCGCCGGGGAAGCGCTCGGCGATCGCGGTGAGGTCGGCGAGCACCGTCGACCGCAGTTCCACCAGCTCCGCGGAGAGGGCGGCCTCGAAACCCTCCGCCCACTCCGCGCCGTGGCTCCCGACGGTCACGACGCCCTCGCCGGCACCGGACAGCCGCCCCAGCGTCGCGCGGTCGCGGCCGGACACCACCGCCACCGTCACCCCGGGGAGCCCGGCGAGCGCCTCCAGCGCGGCGACGGTCCCCGGCAGCGGGAACGCGGCCGCGGGGTCGGCGACGATCGGCGCGACGACCCCGTCGTAGTCCGTGGCCACGAGCACCGTCGGCAGCGCGGCGAACCGCCCGAGGGCGTCGCGGACCGAGCCGGGCAGGCTCATCCCCGCGTCTCGTCGACGGTGCCGGCGAGCGTCTGCAGGAAGGAGCGGGCCCAGCGGTCGACGTCGTACTGCAGGACCTGGCGGCGCATGGTGCGCACGCGGCGCTTGCCCTCCTCGGGCTCCTGGTGCACGGCCTCGTCGATGGCGTTCTTCACGCCCTCGAGGTCGTGCGGGTTGCACTGGTAGGCCTGCCGGAGTTCGGCGGCGGCGCCGGTGAACTCGCTGAGCACCAGCGCGCCCGTCGAGTCGTTGCGGCAGGCGATGTACTCCTTGGCCACGAGGTTCATGCCGTCGCGCAGCGGCGTCACGAGCATGACGTCGGCGGCGGCGAAGAAGGCCAGCAGCTCGCGACGCGGCACGGGCCGGTGCACGTAGCTCACGACGGGCCGGCCGACGCGGCCGAAGTCGCCGTTGATGCGGCCGACCTGGCGCTCGATGTCGTCGCGCATCACCTTGTAGGACTCGACGCGCTCGCGCGACGGGGTCGCCAGCTGCACGAAGACGTGCCGCTCCGGGTCCAGCCGCCCCTCGGCGTACAGCTCGCCGATGGCGCGCAGCCGCACGTCGATGCCCTTGGTGTAGTCGAGCCGGTCGACGCCGAGCAGGATCTTCTCGGGGTTGCCGAGCTCCTTGCGCAGCGCCCGCGCCCGCTGCTTCGTCTCGGGGAGCTTCGCGGTGGCCGCGAGCTCGGCGGACTCGATCGAGATCGGGAAGGCGCCCACCCGCACGGACCGGAAGCCGACGGTGACCACGCCGAACTTGGACCGCACGCCGATCGAGTTCTTGCTGGTGGGGTACCCGGCCAGCTTGCTGGCGAGGTAGAGGAAGTTCTGGGCGCCGCCGGGCAGGTGGAAGCCGACGAGATCGGCGCCGAGGATGCCCTCGATGATCTCGCGCCGCCACGGCATCTGCATGAAGAGCTCGACGGGCGGGAAGGGGATGTGCAGGAAGAAGCCGATCTTCACGTCGGGCCGCAGCATCCGCAGCATCTTCGGGACCAGCTGCAGCTGGTAGTCCTGCACCCACACGGTCGCGCCCTCGGCGGCGACCTTGGCGGTCTCCTCGGCGAACCGCCGGTTGACCTCGACGTACGTGTTCCACCACTCGCGGTGGTACTCCGGCTTGACGATGACGTCGTGGTACAGCGGCCACAGGCTGCCGTTGGAGAAGCCCTCGTAGTGCTCCTCGACCTCCTGGGCGCTGAGCTTCACCGGCACGAGGAGCATGTCCTCGCCCTCGATGGGCTCGCCGCCCACGTCGGGGGCGCCGGGCCAGCCGACCCACGCGCCGTTGCGGGCGCTGAGGATCGGTTTGAGCGCGGTGACGAGGCCGCCCGGCGATTCCTTCCAGTTCAGCGTCCCGTCGGGGGCCTTCTCGACGTCGACCGGAAGCCGGTTCGCCACGACGATGAAATCAGATGTTCCGAACGCCGCAGCGGTCATGGGTGGGCTACGCCTCCTTGGGGCCGATGCCGAGCATCGACAGCAGCATCCGGCACTCGTCGGCGTCCTCGGCGTACGCCGCGACGACCCGCTGGGCCTGGTAAGCCGTCTCGTCCGCTACGGGCTCGAGTTCGTCTTCGCTGATGTCCTGCGTGGTCTTCGGGGGCATGAACGCACCTTCGTTCGGGAATGGACGAGCAAGGACAGTTTACCCGCGAAACGTTTCAGTCGCGGACCCGGCGGAACGTGATGCCCCCGATGTGGGGCCGCAGGTTCGGCGGGAGCTGCGGCCGGCGCAGCGTCCGGGCCACCCATTCGCCGAGCGTGACGCCCGCGGCGAGGGCGCATCCGACGGTCAGCGCGGTCGCCATGTTGGTCAGGGCGGAGGTGGTCTGCCCCTCCATCAGCTCCGACAGGCCGCGGTACACCGCGAGGCCGGGGACCAGCGGCGTGATGCCCGCGACCGCGACGATGAGCGGGGGCACCACGGCCCGTCGGGCGAGGAGACCGCCGGCCAGTCCGACGACGGTGGCGGCCACCGTCGACGAGACGATCGGCCCGAGGCCGAGGTTCAGGACGGACCCGGCGACGAGCGCGCCCGCGCAGCCCGCGAGGAAGGACGCGGTGAGCGCCCGGAGCTGCGCGTACCCGGCGAGCGCGAACGCGGCGGCGGCCACGCCCGACGACGCGACGAAGATCGGCAGCGGTGCGTAGTCGAAGGGCTGCTGCTGCAGCGGCGGCAGCGTCGCGCCCAGCTGGGCGGTGACGCTCAGCGCCATGCCGACGCCGGCCACGACGCCGCCCGTGAACACGACCACCTCGAAGAACCGGGCCGCGCCGGTGACGGGTGCGCCGGTGATGGCGTCCTGGACCGAGCCGACGAGCGACAGCCCGGCCATGAGCACGATGATTCCGGCGACGATCACCCGATAGGGCTGCACGTCCCACCCGTACTCGACGGACAGCCGGTAGATCAGCGCGGCCGGCAGCGTCGCGAGGAAACCGCCCACGACCTGCTGGAAGAAGTAGGGCAGCCCCCACTGGCTGAGCCGCACGTTGACCGCATAGATGATCGCGGTGCTGACGAAGGCGACCGCCGCGAGGACCGGCGTGCCGCCGAGGAGCAGCGTCAACGCGCCGGCCATGAGGGCCCAGCCGAACGTCGCGACCGCGCGCGGGTAGGGGTGCCCGGCGGTCATGATCGATTCGAGGGCCGCGAGCGCCTGGTCGGGGCGGATCCGGCCGCGGCCGATGCGCCGCACCAGGGTGTCGACCTGGGAGAGCCGGGTGTAGTCGAGGGAGCGGTGGCTCACCATCCGGATGTAGGTCGACGGGGGCAGGCCGCGCCCGCGCTGCACGGAGACGGTGATCGCGTTGTAGGTGACGCTCACGGTCACGTCGTCGATGCCGTAGGTGGCCGCGACGTACCGCACCTGCGCCTCGGTGTCGACGGCGCCCGTGCCCGAGTCGAGGAGGACCTCGCCGACCTTCATCGCGACCTCGAGGACCTCGCCGACGGTCTCGTTGTCGCGGAGATCGACGGGCTGCAGCGGCGTCAGTACCGGCATTCCTGCGGTGTCGACGGTGGCGGCGTTCCGGCCGGTCAGGGCCTGGACTGCGTGCGCGAGGCGATCGCGGAACGCGGGCTTCATGGTGGGGCACCTCCTCGGGGCTGTCACGTCGGTGTCGTGGCACGCACCTCGGTTCGTTACTGTGCCAGATCACGCCCGGTTCCGGCCCGCTCGCGGCCCTGTGATTCGCGTCGGGATCGGCGCCGCCCCCGCGCCCGTCTCACGCGAGCGCGGCGAGGACCTCCGCGGCGGCCCGCTCGCCCGATTCGAGGGCGCCCTCGATGTAGCCGGCGTGCTCGCCGGCGGTCTCGGTGCCGGCCCAGTGGACGGTGCCCGCGGGCGCGTGGCCGAGGGGGAAGGGCAACCCGCCCGCGGCCGGGTCGGGGAAGGCGAGGTAGCCGCCGCCGACGTACTCGTCGAGGTGCCAGGACTTCTCGTGCCAGCTCGCCGGGGCCCGCACGCCCTCGCCGAGGTGGTGCGCGAGGCGCCCGAGGAGCGCGTCCCGACGGTCCGCCGGGCTCAGGTCGTCGAGCGTGCGCGCGTCGGTCCCGCCGACCAGCAGGCAGAGGTGCCCGGGGCCGCCGGCCGACGGTGGCGAGGTGTCGAAGACGCCCACGCCCGGGTCGTCGATCGCGATCATCTCGGCGTGCCCGCGCTCGCGCCAGAAGGGCCGCTCGTACACCGCGAGGGCCTTGTAGACCGAGCCCATGTACATGCCCCGCTCGGCGCGGGAGCGCTCCGCGGGCAGGGGCGGACGGTGTTCGATCGCCGCGGCGACGGGCGGGGGAACGGTGACCACGACGTGGCGGCAGCGGACGGTTCCCGTCGCGGTGTGGACCGTCGCGCCCGTGTCGTCGCGGTGGATCGCGAGCACGGGGCGCTCCGTGCGGACGCGGTCCCCGAGCCGCTCGGCCATCCGGACCGCGAGGGTGCCGGCACCGTCGACCACCAGGGAGTCCTGCGCCCCGCCCCGCGTGGTCATGGCGGTGGTCAGTCCCTCCATGGTGCGGACGGTGGCGGCGAAGTCGCGCAGGGTGAGCCGTTCCGGGTCGGCGGTCGAGGCGATCTCGAACAGCACCCGCAGGAGTCGGCGGGCGCGGCCCGGGACGCGGCGCAGCAGGTCTCCGACGAGGACGTCGTGCCCGAGGTGGGGGCCGCCGAGGCGGACGAGGCCCTCCCACGCGGCGAGCGCGGCGCCGGCGAGGAGGAACGTCGGACTCGCGAGTCCGACGGTGCGCGGGCCGTCCACGAGCCTCGGCAGCCGGGGCGTCTCCATGGGGTGGACCTGCGCGCCGTGCTCGGCGGCGAGCGCGGTGAACCGGTGATGGCCCGCGCCGATCCACTGCCCTCCCAGGTCCACGTGGCTGCCGAGCGCGGTGGTCTCGGTGAGGACACGGCCGCCGACGCGGGGTGCCGCCTCGAGCACGAGGACGTCGACGCCGCGGTCGTGCAGGCCGAGCGCGGTGCGCAGTCCCGCGACGCCCGCGCCGACCACGACGACGGTGCGCTCCTCGGCGGTGTGCTCGGGGTCGTTCGTCATGGCGTCTCCGTTCCGCGGCGGGCGCCGCAATAAAGTCGGTCGTATGACTGATTGTACGGATCGGTCGACCACCGCGCGCCGGTTCGCCGGCTACTCCGGTCCGAACAACCGGTCGGCGAGGACCGCGGCGTAGAGCTCCGCGGCGGCCCGCGGGTCGGAACGATCCCGCCCCGTCAGCTGCTCGATCCGGCGCAGCCGGTGATTGATCGTGTTCCGGTGGTAGTGCAGCTGCTCGGCGGTGGCGACGAGGGAGCCGCCGCAGTCGAACCAGGCCCGGACGGTGCCGATGAGCGCCTCCCGGTCGGCCTCCGGCAGCGCGAGCACGGGGCCGAGCACCGCGTCCCGCAGTTCCCGCGCCGCGGCCGGGGAGTGCGCGAGCGCGAGCGGCAGCGCCGACCGCCCGTAGGTCTCGGTCGTCGCCGCGCCGGGGACCAGGCTGGCCATCGCGAGCTCCGCCTGCCGCAGCCCGTCGCGCGCCTCGAGCGGCGTGGCGAAGGGGGCGCTGATGCCCACGCGGCCGCTCGCCTCGGTGCGCAGCAGCTCCAGGACCTGTGGCAGGAGGTGCGGTGTGCTCAGGCTCAGCAGCCCGATGCGGGTCTGCACGTCCGACATCCAGTGCGAGGCGACGAGTCGGTCCCGCAGCCGGCGGTCGACGCCCGCGTACGGCTCGTCGGCGGCGCCGGCCCCGGCCTCCGCGCACACGACGAGGAACGTGCCGGTCACGGGGAGCTGCAGCGTCTGCGCGGCGGCGTGCAGGCGACCGGGCTCGAGCACGCCGTCGAGCAGGGCGCGCAGCTCCACGCGAAGGAGCTCGGCGTGCCGGGTGGTGCGATCGGCGACCGCGCGCCCGTACTCCTCGGCGGCCGCGGTCGAGTAGTCGTCGATGATGCGCCAGACGTCGCCGCCGATGTCGGGCAGGAGCTCGGGATGGTCGGTGCACGCGGCGCGCATGTGGTCCCACACGAGGCGCCCCGCGAGCCGGTAGGCGTGCAGGAGGGCGGCCAGCGGGAAGCCGTACTCGGCCTTGAGCCGGCCGGTGGCGCGGGCGGCGTGCAGGTCCTCGTCGGGGTCGCCGCCCAGCTGACGCAGTACCGAGTCGAGGTTCGCGTGCACAGCCTCGCGCAGCTCGTCCGGGGTGATCAGCGTGCTCTCGGCGTAGGCGTGCTCGCCCGTGAGGATGCACTCCACCAGCTCGTCGGTGAGCGCTTCCACGTCGTCCACCAGCAGCCGGGCGAACTCCGCGGGGGAGGCACCGGACGGTGCTGTGATCGTCGACACCCCTCGATGGTAACCGTCCGCCCGGGCCCGGTCGCTGTGCGCGAGCACAACGCGACGTGGTGGGACCCGGAACTCCCGCACGATGCCCGGGCCGCCGCCGGCGACCAGACTCGAGGGAGAACAGTGACCCGGCTCACGCCGGACCGACCGTCAGACCGGAGCGCGCCATGACCACCACCGAATCAGTCCTCGACGCCGCCGTCGCCGACCTGCAGCAGGGCGAGCGCACGTGGGCCGCCACGTCGCTGGCGGAACGTCGCGCCCTGCTCGACGAGGTCCGCGAGGCCACCGCGGCCGTCGCCCGGCAGTGGGTCGACGCCGCGGCGGGCATCAAGGGCCTGCCCGCCGACTCGACGCTCCTCGGCGAGGAGTGGCTCTCCGGCCCGTACTCCGTGATCACCGCCTGCGAGGCCCTCGCCGCGTCGCTCCAGGCGTTGGAGGAGGGCCGCAGCCCGGTCGACGGCTTCACCATCAGCGCCGCGCCCGGCGGCCGCTCGGCCGTGGAGGTGCTGCCGCACAGCGCCTTCGACCAGCTCCTGCTCAGCGGCTTCTCCGCGCAGGTCTGGACGGTGCCGGGCGTGGACGCCGCCACCGTCCGCGAGCGCGCCGGCCTCGGCGAGCTCGACCCGACGATCACGCACGGCATCGCCGGCGTCCTCGGCGCGGGCAACATCTTCTCCATCCCGCCGCTCGACACGCTGTACCAGCTCTACGCCGACAACCGCGTCGTGCTGCTCAAGCTCAACCCGGTCACCGACCCGCTGCTCGACACCTACCGCGCCGCCTTCGCCCCGCTCATCGACCGCGGCGTGGTCTGCATCGTCACCGGCGGCGCCGACGTGGGCGGCGCCCTGGTCAACCATCCCGGCATCACCACCGTGCACATGACCGGCAGTGCCCGCACCCACGACGCCATCGTCTTCGGAACCGGCGACGAGGGCGCGCAGCGCAAGGCGGAGAACCGTCCGCTGCTCGACAAGGCGATCACCAGCGAGCTGGGCGGCGTCTCGCCGACGATCGTCGTCCCCGGCGAGTGGTCCGCCGCCGACCTGCGGTTCCAGGCCGAGCACCTCGCCACGCAGCGCCTGCACAACAACGGCTACAACTGCGTCGCCTCGCAGGTGGCCGTGATCAGCGCGGACTGGCCGCAGAAGGAGGAGTTCCTGCGGGAGCTGCGCGAGGCCTTCGACCGCGCACCGTCGCGCCGCGACTACTACCCGGGTTCCGCCGACCGCGTCGCCGCCGCCCGGGCCGGGTACGGCGAGCGGGCGCAGGCCGTCGGGCCCGACGGTGCCCGCACCCTCGTCTTCGGCCTCCGGGCCGACGGCACGGAGGAGGCGATGCACACCGAGTACTTCGCTCCGGTCTACGGCGTCCTCGAGCTGCCCGGCGACGCCGCGTCGTTCCTCGCGACGGCCGTCCGCGCCGCCAACGAGGACTTCGAGGGCACGCTCGGCGTGAACATCGTCGCCGACCCCGCGACCATCAAGGCCCTCGGCGCGGCGTTCGATCGCGCGATCGCCGACCTGCGCTACGGCACCATCGCGGTCAACGCCTGGACCGGCGTCGGCTACCTCACCGCCCGCGCGTCCTGGGGCGCGTTCCCCGGCCACACCATCGACGACGTGCAGAGCGGCATCGGCGTGGTCCACAACGCGCTGCTCCTCGACGACGTGGAGCGGACCGTCGTGCGCGGGCCCTTCCGCCCGTCGCCCCGCTCGTTCGCGGGCGGCGAGCTGTCGATGTCGCCGAAGCCGCCGTGGTTCGTCACCAACCGCACCGGCGCGACGACGGGCCGTCGCCTCACCGAGTTCGCGGCGAAGCCCTCGTGGCTGAAGCTGCCGGGCATCTTCGCCTCGGCCCTGCGCGGCTGACGGTCCGGCTGACGGTCGGCCAAGCGACTCGGCTCAGCGGTCGAAGAAGCGATCGCTGAGCCGGTCGAAGAAGCCGTCGATCTTCTGCTCGCGCGCGGTGCCCTCGACCTTGGTGTTCCACAGGTGCACCAGGCCGAAGACCAGGGCGACGAGGCCGAGCACCAGTGCAGTGATGAGGATGACCTGCACGGTGGTCGACATGCTGCCCCTTTCGTGGAGCCCCCCGTCGGGATTGAACCGACGACCTTCGCTTTACAAGAGCGGTGCTCTACCACTGAGCTAGGGAGGCGGGCGGCCTCGCGGCCGTCGGGGCACAGCATATCGTTGCGCCATGACTGCTTCCTTCGAGACCATCAGCTGGACGCTCGACGACGACGGCATCGCCACCCTCGTGCTCGACCGCCCGGATCAGCTCAACGCCTTCAGCGTCACCATGGCGCGCGAGCTGACCGAGTTCTTCGAGGTCCACGCGCGGCGCGACGAGGTGCGCGCGGTCGTCGTCACCGGCGCGGGCCGCGCCTTCTGCGCGGGCATGGACCTCACGGGTGAGGGCAACGTCTTCGGGCTCGACGAGTCGGTGCGGCCGACGCCCGAGGAGTTCGCCGCTGCGTACGACCAGGCGCCGTTCCAGGACGGGGTGCGCGACACCGGCGGCAAGCTCACGCTGGCGATCTACTCGCTGCCCAAGCCCGTGATCGCCGCGATCAACGGCCCCGCGGTCGGCATCGGCGCGACGATGACCCTCGCGATGGACACCCGCCTCGCGTCGACGAAGGCCCGCATCGGCTTCGTGTTCGGCCGGCTCGGCATCGTCATGGAGGCGTGCTCCAGCTGGTTCCTGCCGCGCATCGTCGGCCCCGCGCAGGCGCTGGAGTGGGTGTACTCCGCCGACATCCTCACCGCCGAGCAGGCGCGCGAGGGCCGCCTCGTCCGCAGCCTGCACGAGCCCGACGAGCTGGTGCCCGCCGCGCAGGAGCTCGCCCGCTCCTGGGTGAAGGGCCGCTCCGCCGCCGGCGTCGCGCTCAACAAGCAGCTCATCTACCGCGGCCTCGGCTCCGCGAAGCCGCTCGACGCGCACCTGGCCGACTCGCTGGCGATGTACTACTCGTCGATCGGCGACGGCAAGGAGGGCGTGGCCGCCTTCCTCGAGAAGCGCGCTCCCGAGTTCACCGCGAAGGCCTCCGAGACGCCCCGCATCGTCGCCGACTAGGTGTCCCGAGGACCGGCGCCCTGCCGGGGAGCGCGCCTACCCGTTCTGCATCTTCGTCGCCGAGCAATAAGCTGGCCGCATGGAGATCCGCGACGCCCAGCCGAGCGACCTGCCGGCGATCCTCGTCATCCACAACGATGCCGTGGAGAACTCGACCGCCATCTGGTCGGAGGAGAAGGCCGATCTCGCCGAGCGCGAGGCCTGGCTGGCCGAGCGCCGCGCGGGTGGTTTCCCCGTCCTCGTCGCCATCGTCGACGGTGAGCTGGGTGGTTACGCCTCGTACGGTCCGTTCCGCGCCAAGTCGGGGTACAAGCACACCGTCGAGAACTCGGTGTACGTCGCCGACGGCTTCTACCGGCGCGGGATCGCCGAGGCGCTGATGAACGCGCTCATCGAGCGCGCGCAGCAGGCCGACGTCCACGTCGTCGTCGCGGCCATCGAGGAGTCCAACCACGCCTCGGTCGCCCTGCATCGCAAGCTCGGGTTCCGCGTCACCGGCCAGATGCCCCAGGTGGGCATCAAATTCGGCCGCTGGCTGGACCTCGTCCTGATGCAGCGCATCCTCTAGCGGGATGGTTCGAACACCCGAGCGCTAGGGCGAGCGCGCCGCGAGGGGATGCGCCGTGATTCGATGCCGCCGGGCGACGTGGCGTTCGCTGGGGCGGACCGACGACGGACGGATCGCGGCGGCCCGCCGTGCACGCGAGGAGACGCGCCCGCCCCACCCCGAAGGCCCTTCGTCCGACAGCGACGTGGTCTCGTGCGCAGCAGCATCCGCGGCTTCGAGCTCGGCGATCTCCTCGGCGATCGCGGTCGCGAGCGCGCACTCCGCGATGCGTCGCTCCGCCACCTCGAACCAGCTGACGTGGTCAGACCCTGCGCTGCCGTTCATGACGCACCCCCGCGGTCGATGATGGCTCCAGTCTACCGCAGATGTTCGAGAGTACGGTCACGAATTCATCACAATATCGAATATGATTCGAACGGAATGTGTTCGCAGGAGGGAATCAGGCCAGCGCCGCCGTGCCCACGATCTCCGCTGCGAGTTGCTCCGGCCGCTCGTCGGGGATCCAGTGGCTGACGCCGTCGAGTACTACGAACCGGTACGGCCCGTCGACGTACTCGCCCGCGAGCTCGGCCCCGGCGCGCGTCAGCGCGACGTCGTCGGTGCTCCAGATGTACGTCACCGGGCACGCCACCCGGGTACCCTCACCGGGCTTCACCGCGGTGAACGGCATGCCGCGGTAGTAGTTCAGGCCGCCGCCGAGCAGCCCGGGCGTCAGCACCTCGTCCACGACGGTGCGGACGGCGTCGTCGGGCATGCCGCTCGCGCGGAGGAAGGCCTCGAAGCGCCCCGGGAACCGTCGGGCCAGCAGCTCCGGCACCGCGGGGATCTGGAAGAGGTACATGTAGTACGACTTCAGCACCTGGTCGGAGCGGAGGAACGCGCGCAGGAAGGCGAGCGGGTGCGGCACCGAGACGGCGGTCAGCGTGCGCACGAGGTGCGGGTACGTCGCGGCCGTCAGCCACGCCGTCGACGATCCCCAGTCGTGCCCGACGAGGTGCGCCGGCCCGGTCCGCTCCAGCAGCGCCGCGACGTCGGCCGCCAGCTCGGAGCTGCGGTACTGCCAGCGTCGCGCCGGGCTCGCGGTCCGCGCGTACCCCCGCTGCCACGGCACGACGGTGCGGTACCCCTGCGCGTGCAGGTGCGCCGCCGTCTCCTCCCAGGAGGTCGGCGTCTGTGGGAAGCCGTGCAGCAGAACGACGATCTCGCCGTCGATCGGTCCGCTGTCGACGACCGGGAAGGTGAGACCCGACCGCGTGAACTTCGTGATCCGTTCCGTCATGCCCTCACCCAACCACGCCCGACGGTGCGCGGCATCCGCCCGTGGGTGGAGACCGTCACCCCGCGTAGGTCCGGCCCACCCAGTCCTGGCGACACAGCCGCTCCCCGTACCCGGCGGCGGTCACGCCCGCCTCGCCGAGCGCCTGGGCCTGCGCGGGCGTCGGCGCGACCGCACGGCAGGAGGTGTTGCGATCGGTCACGACAGGGCCGTCCCCGCCGAGGCTGGTGTCGGCCGAGCCCACGACCGCAACCGGAAGATTCAGCAGGCGGACGACCCGATCGCCGGCGAGCCGGAAGATCGTGTACGCGCCGCTCGTGGCCGACGAGTGGGCGTACAGGGCTGTGTAGCCCTCCTCGGTCGTCGCCGTCCGCCACGGGAACCCGAACAGCTCACCGCCACGGACGAACGGCCCCTCGGGGCCGCGCGCCCGCCAGACCGCGAGGCCGACTCCGCCGGAACCGCCGGAGTTGGTGACGACGGCCAGTTGGCCGTCGCCGTCGTTCGCCCATCGCGGGGCGAAGGGCGGCCCCGGCGCGGGGGAGACCGCGCGCTCGGTGATCGTCTGGACGAGCCGATCGCCCTCTCTCACGACGATGACCTGGTTCCGGCCGTCAGGGCCGGCGAATCCCGGATCGGAGTAGTCGAACGTCAAGCGCGGGAATCGGGCGTCGTGCAGCAGGCAGCGCAACGGAGCCCCGTAGTCGGAGCGCCCCGTGACCGTGTCCGCATCGCACGCGGGTGGAGCCGGTGCAGCGCTCGACGACGGGGAACCGGGGGCGCTCGACGGTGCCGGGGTGCCGCACGCCGCCGCTGCCGCGACCGCCGCCACGGCGACGAGCCCGGTGATCCGCAGGGGGACGGCGATTCTCATGCGGTTCATCATCGTCCGTCCAGCGCCCGGATGCGAGACGCAACGACCGCTCCTGACCTGCGCCTTAAGCGTCTCTTGAGCTAGGCTCAAGACCTGCGCGCGACGGTGTGGAGGTCAGCGAACGTCCACGGAGAAGGAGTCGTCATGATCATCCGCACGAAGATCGTCGCCGCCACCGCCGCCCTGGCGGCAGCTGCAGGGATCGCCGCCGTCGCGCCGGGGGCCGCCAATGCCTCGCCGAACGGCTGCGACGTGCATCAATGGACCGTCACGCACCTCGAGACCCCCAGCTCCAGCGTGTCGATCTGCCGCTGGCAGGGCGACGGGCGCACGGAGTACCGCGGCTTCGGCAAGGGCAACGGCCTCGCCGTGACCGCGCCGGTCGTGTGGTCGAACGGCTCGTCGTACAGCGCCGTCAACAACGGCTACACCTACCGCGTGGACGTCGGCCGCGGCCTCGCCGTCATCGCCCCGAACGGCTACCAGATCTCCTACGAGCCGGCCCTCTAGATCGCGCGCAGCGGCGCCGCGCTCACACGCGGCGCCGCGCTCACACGCGACACCGCGCTCACACGCGGTGCCGCACCTCGTACCCGCTGACCACGGACACCCGGTTGAAGGCGTTGATCGTCACCGCGGCCCAGATGAGCACGGAGGTCTGCGCCTCGTCGAGCACGTCGGTGGCGCGGTCGTAGGCGACGTCCGCCGCGTGGTGCGGCGGCAACTGCGTCACCAGCTCGGCGATCTCGAGCGCTGCGCGCTGCACGTCGTCGAACAGCGCGGGTGCCTCCCGCCAGGCCGCCAGTACGTCGAGCTGCTGGTCGCTGAGCCCCGCCGCACGACCGGCGCGGGCGTGCAGGTCCAGGCAGTAGGCGCAGCCGTTGAGCTGCGAGCACCGCAGGTTCACCAATTCGACCACGTCGCGGCCGATTCCGGCGGCCGCCGCCGCCTCGGCCACCTCCGTGGAGACCGCGATCAACTGCTTGTAGATCCGGGGGGAGGCCTTGTCGATCCGCACGCGCTGGGCTGGCATGGCACTAGGCTAGCGGTCATGAGCAACGTCGACCGACAGCCCGAAGAGGTCGAGTGCGGGGCCGGCGTGGACGGCCCGGCCTCCGCTGCCGGGGTGGAGGTGATCGAGGCGCGGGAGGTGCCGCTCGGCGGCCCCCGCGCGATGACGGTGCGCCGCACCCTCCCCACGCACGAACGCTCCATGATCGGGGCGTGGTGCTTCGCCGACCACTACGGTCCCGACGAGGTGGATCGCTCCGGCGGCATGAACGTCCCGCCCCACCCGCACACCGGCCTGCAGACCGTGAGCTGGCTGTTCGAGGGCGAGATCGAGCACCGCGACAGCGCCGGCGTCGAGGCGCCGGTCCTGCCGGGCGAGATCAACCTCATGTCCGCGGGCTACGGCATCAGCCACTCCGAGGTCTCCACGCCGCAGACCACGCGCCTGCACGGCGTGCAGCTGTGGCTCGCCCTGCCCGACCGGGCGCGCAACGCGCCCAACGGCTTCCAGCACTACGCACCGCCCGCCGTCGACCTGCCCGACGTGCGGTCCGGCGGCCCGGGCGGCACCGCCCGCGTCTTCATCGGCGAGCTCGCGGGCAGCACGTCGCCGGTCGTCACGGCGACCCCGCTGCTCGGCGCGGAGCTGACCCTGCGCCCGGGCGCGCGGGTCAGCCTCGCGGTCGACCCCGCCTTCGAGCACGGAGTCCTGCTCGACACGCAGCGCCTGCTGTTCGACGGTGTCTCGCTCGCCTGGGGCGATCTCGGCTACGCCGGTCCGGGGCTCGGCGGCCTGCGCCTGCACAACCCCACCGAGGAGGACGCCCGGGTCGTCCTGCTCGGCGGCGTCCCCTTCGACGAGGACATCGTCATGTGGTGGAACTTCGTGGGTCGCACCCACGACGAGATCGTCGAGTACCGCGAGGAATGGCAGGCGCGCGCCGCGCGTTTCGGCAGTGTGAGCGGATGGCGCGACGATCAGTACCTGCCCGCGCCGCCGCTCCCCACCACCCGGCTCAAGCCCCGCAGGAGGAACCCGCAGTGACCGAGAACACCGAGACCGTCGCCGTCGCCCGCAACGACGCCGAGGGCCGCTACGACATCACCGTCGACGGGGAGCTCGCCGGCTTCACGGTCTTCATCGACCGCGGTGAGCAGCGCATCTTCCCGCACACCGAGCTCGACGAGAAGTTCTCCGGCCGCGGCCTCAGCGGCATCCTGGTGCACGACGCCCTCGAGGACACCCGCGCCGCCGGCAAGCGCGTCGTCCCGGTGTGCCCGCTGGTCAAGCGGTACGTCTCCAAGCACCCCGAGGTGCAGGACATCGTCGACCCGGTGACCCAGGAGATCCTCGACTCCCTGCGCTGAACAGGCTGAACGCGCCGAACACGAGGCCACGCCGTCACGTTCACAGGGAACTGACAGCGAGTCGTCAGAGTCCAGGGCGCCCGGGCGTGCACTATGGCGGTGTGTCCAGTGCGAAAGACGAAACCAAGCCGCGCGTGCTCGTGGTCGACGACGAGCAGAGCATCCGGGAACTGCTGCAGGTCAGCCTGAAGTTCCAGGGCTTCGACGTGGAGGCGGCACAGGACGGCCCGGCCGCGCTCGACCGGGTGCGCACCTTCCGGCCCGACGTCATGGTGCTCGACATCATGATGCCGGGCATGGACGGTCTGGGCCTGCTCAAGCGGCTGCGGCAGGACGGGATCGACGCCCCGGCGCTCTTCCTCACCGCCCGCGACTCGGTCGAGGACAAGGTCGCCGGACTCACCCTCGGCGGCGACGACTACGTCACCAAGCCGTTCAGCCTCGAGGAGGTCGTCGCCCGGATCAACGTCCTGCTGCGCCGGCACGGCTTTGGCGAGGCCGAGAACACGACCCGCCTGACCTTCGCCGACCTCGAGCTCGACGACGAGACGCACGAGGTGTGGAAGGCGGGCGAGCTGGTCGCGCTCTCGCCGACCGAGTTCACGCTGCTGCGCTACTTCATGGTCAACGCGGGGGTCGTGCTGTCCAAGCCGCGGATCCTCGACCACGTCTGGCACTACGACTTCGGCGGCGACGTCAACGTCGTGGAGTCCTACGTCTCCTACCTGCGCCGCAAGGTCGACACGGGCGAGAAGCGACTGATCCACACGCTCCGCGGCGTGGGGTACGTGCTCCGCGAACCGAGGTAGGCCGCGATGGCTTCACCCGCGGTGGCCCCGCCCGCGAAGGGGCCGACATCGCTCGCCTCCCGCGTCCCGCTGCGCCTCTCGCTGGTCGCGGTGGTCGTCGGCCTCGTCTTCCTCGGCCTGCTGGCCTCCGGGACCGCGCTGACGGCGGCCATGAAGGACCGGCTGGTCTCGCGGGAGGATCAGACGCTGCGGCAGGCCGCCGACACCTGGGCCCGGCCGAAACCGAACCTGCCCGAGCCGGTACGCGGCGGCAAGCCGCCGCCCACGCGCTTCTACCAGGCGGTCTTCCTGCCCGACGGCACGCAGCTGCGGATCAGCAATCCCGATTTCACCGAGCAGCCGGACCTCTCCGGCCTCGGCGACCTGCACGGCGACGCCGTCACCGTGCACTCGGTCGGGGGTCAGGGGCCGCAGTGGCGCGTCGTGCAGTCGAGCTCGCAGTACGGGGTCGCCTTCGTCGCGGTCACGCTCTCCGACGTCGACTCCACCCTGCGCGCCATGATCGTGCTGGAGCTGCTCATCGGCGGCGGCGTCCTCATCATCGCGGGCGGCCTCGGGTACCTCGTGGTGCGCCGCTCGCTGCGCCCGCTCGAGGAGGTGGAGGCCACCGCG
The DNA here is from genome assembly GCF_900104775.1 of Tsukamurella tyrosinosolvens. Taxonomy (NCBI): domain Bacteria; kingdom Bacillati; phylum Actinomycetota; class Actinomycetes; order Mycobacteriales; family Tsukamurellaceae; genus Tsukamurella; species Tsukamurella tyrosinosolvens. The sequence continues at coordinate 4,387,784 of NZ_FNSA01000003.1, read as the reverse complement.
GAGGCCATCGCCGCGGGCGATCTCACCCGTCGCGTCCCCGAGGCGCCGCCGCACACCGAGGTCGGCCGGCTGTCGACGTCGATCAACACGATGCTGCACCAGGTGCAGGACTCCTTCGACCGGGTCGCGTCGTCGGAGGAGCGGGCCCGCGCCGACGAGGAGCGGATGCGCCGCTTCGTCGGCGACGCGTCGCACGAGCTCCGTACGCCGCTGACCTCGATCCGCGGCTTCGCCGAGCTGTACCGGCAGGGCGCCACCGACGACACCGGTTTCGTCATGTCCCGCATCGAATCCGAGGCGGAGCGGATGGGCCTGCTCGTCGAGGACCTGCTGCTGCTCGCCCGCCTCGACGCGCGCCGCCCGCTCGCCGCCGACGCCGTCGACCTCACCGCCGTCGCCGACGACGTGGTCCACGCCGCGCAGGCCCGCGAGCCGGGTCGCGACATCGCGCTCGAGGCCGACGGTGCCGGCACCGTCGCGCTGACGGGGGACCGGGACCGCCTGCACCAAGTGGTCACCAACCTCGTCTCGAACGCGCTGCGGCACACGCCCGACGAGGCGACGGTGCGCGTCCGGGTCACCGAGGAACCCGACGCGGTGGTCCTGTCCGTCACCGACACCGGACCGGGCATGGAGCCCGGCGAGGCCGCGCGCGTCTTCGAGCGCTTCTACCGCACCGACTCCTCGCGCAGCCGCGGCAGCGGCGGCGCCGGACTGGGCCTGTCGATCGTGCACGGCATCGTCGAGCGGCACGGGGGCACCGTCACCGTCGACACCGCCCCGGGGAAGGGCGCGGCCTTCACGGTGCGCCTGCCCCGCTGACCGGCACTACTCCGCGGCGAGCGCCTCGACGATCTTCGTCTGCGCCTCGTCGAGCGAATCGGCGCTCGGGTTCGGGTCGACGTTGGTGAAGTCGAAGTCGGTGAGTCCGTACGCCGGGAAGACGTGCAGGTGCAGGTGCGGGATCTCGAAGCCGGCGACGATCAGGCCCGCGCGCGGCGCATCGAAGGCGCGCTTGACCGCCCGCCCGATCCTGCGCGCGACGTCGTTGAGGTGCTGCCACAGCGCGTCGTCGATGGACTCCCAGTGGTCGACCTCCTCGCGCGGCACCACCAGCACGTGACCCTGCGTGAGGGGCCCGATGGTCAGGAACGCCACCACCGAATCGTCCTGGTACACGAACCGGCCCGGGAGCTCGCCGGCGATGATCTTCGAGAAGACGGATGCCATACGGCCAGGCTAGTGGAGGGTCCCGGTAGTGTCATGGCCGTGCGAGTACTCGTCATCGGCACCGGCGGCCGCGAACACGCCCTCCTCGACGCGCTGTCCCGTGACCCGCAGGTCACCGAGCTGCATGCGGCCCCGGGTAATCCGGGGACCGCGGCCATCGCGACCAATCACGCCGTGGACGCCTCCTCGGGCGACGCCGTGGCGGCCCTGGCCGCCGAGCTCGGCGCCGACCTCGTGGTGATCGGCCCCGAGGTCCCGCTGGTCCTCGGCGTCGCCGACGCCGTCCGCGCCCGCGGCATCGCCGTCTTCGGCCCGTCCGCCGCCGCGGCGCAGATCGAGGGCTCCAAGGCCTTCGCCAAGGACGTGATGGACGCCGCCGGCGTGCGCACCGCGCGCAGCGAGATCGTCGACAGCCCGGCGGACATCGACGCCGCGCTCGACCGCTTCGGCCCCACCTGGGTCGTCAAGGACGACGGGCTCGCCGCGGGCAAGGGCGTCGTCGTGACGGCCGACCGCGCCGCCGCGCGTGCGCACGCCGCCGACCTGATCGAGTCCGGCCGGCCCGCGCTGCTCGAGTCCTTCCTCGACGGCCCCGAGGTCTCCCTGTTCTGTCTCGTCGACGGCGAGGACGTGGTGCCGCTGCTGCCCGCGCAGGACCACAAGCGCGTCGGCGACGGCGACACCGGCCCCAACACCGGTGGCATGGGTGCCTACGCGCCCCTGCCGTGGCTGCCCGCGGGCGCGACGGAGGAGATCGTCGAGACCGTCGTGCGCCCCGTCGCGCGCGAGATGGTGCGCCGCGGCACTCCGTTCTCCGGCCTGCTGTACGCGGGGCTGGCGATGGGCGCGGAGGGCCCGGCCGTCGTCGAGTTCAACTGCCGCTTCGGCGACCCCGAGACGCAGGCCGTGCTGAGCCTGCTCGAATCCCCACTGGGCGAGGCGCTCAACGCCACCGCCACGGGTGCGCTGGGCGCGCTGCCCCCGCTCCGGTGGCGCGACGGTGCCGCCATCACGGTCGTCCTCGCCGCCGAGAACTACCCCGCCTCGCCGCGCAAGGGCGACGTCATCACGGGTGCCGAGGGCGCGGGGATCTACCACGCCGGAACGGCCGTCGACGGCGAGGGACGCCTGGTCTCGAACGGTGGCCGGGTGCTCAACGTGGTCGGCGTCGGCGACGACCTGGCGGCGGCCCGCGCCGACGCCTACGCGAAGCTCGAGCGGATCAAGCTGCCGGGCAGTCATTTCCGCACGGACATCGGCCACCAGGCCTTGCAGTAGCGCATTTGACCTCGTCGGTCCGGATGGGTGCCGACGATTTGGTCGAAACCGTCTGGTGGAGCGGGACGTGCTGGCAGCATGTCTCTGATGACAGCCGCGACCACGCCCAAGGGTGAGCGCCGGCGCGCGGCCCTCGTGGCGGCGGCCGGAGAGCTCCTCGTCGAGGGCGGCTTCGAATCGGTCCGGCACCGCGCCGTCGCGCACCGCGCCCACATCCCGCTGGCCGCGACCACCTACTACTTCGAGTCGCTCGGCGACCTGCTCTCGAACGCCGTCGCCTACGCGGGGGAGCTGGACGTGGCCGCGGTCCGCGGCCGCGTCGAGACGGTGAGCCGCCGCAAGCGCGGTGACTCCGCCCTCGCGAAGCTCCTCGCCTCGATCTTCTTCGCCTGCGACACCGCGGCCGATCGCGGCGCCCTCGTCTCGCGCTATGAGCGGATGGTGCTGTGCGCCCGCGATCCCGAGCTCACGCGGCTGCAGGCGCAGGTGCGGAACGTGCTGGCGGAGCTGCACGTCGAGGTGCTCACGCGCTCCGGTCGCCGGGTCACGGGCCCGTGTGTCGAGCGGCTGATGGCCATCGAGGACGGTGCCGCCCTCGCCGCGTTCACCACGCACGGGGCCGACGTGCCCCGCGCGGTCCGTGACGCGCTCGCCACCGTCATCGACGATCTGGCGCCCGCCCTTCCGTGACGGGCCCCGGACCCGCACGTGAGAGAATCGGAGGGTGAGCACTCCCCGCATCCCCGACGTCCTCGCCAACCGGTACGCCAGCCCGCGCATGCGCGAGCTGTGGTCGCCGGAGTACAAGATCGTGCTGGAGCGCCAGCTGTGGATCGCGGTGCTCAAGGCGCAGCGCGACCTCGGGATCGACGTTCCCGACGGTGCCGTCGAGGCCTACGAGAAGGTCGTCGACCAGGTGGACCTGGCGTCGATCGCGGAACGCGAGCGGATCACCCGGCACGACGTGAAGGCCCGGATCGAGGAGTTCAGCGACCTCGCCGGGTTCGAGCAGATCCACAAGGGCATGACCTCGCGCGACCTCACGGAGAACGTCGAGCAGCTGCAGGTGCTGCGCTCGCTCGAGTACGTCCGCGACCACGCCGTGGCCGTGGCGGCCCGGCTGGCCGAGCGCGCGGCGCAGTACTCGTCCGTGGTCATGGCGGGCCGCTCGCACAACGTCGCGGCGCAGGCCACGACGCTGGGTAAGCGCTTCGCATCGGCGGCCAACGAGCTGCTCGTCGCCATCGCCCGGCTCGAGGACCTCATCGGCCGCTACCCGCTGCGCGGCATCAAAGGCCCGATGGGCACGTCGCAGGACATGCTCGACCTCCTCGGCGGCGACGCCGCCAAGCTCGCCTCCCTGGAGTCGCGCGTGGCGGAGCACCTCGGTTTCTCGGAGTCGTTCGTGTCGGTGGGCCAGGTGTACCCGCGCTCGCTCGATCACGACGTGGTGAGCGCGCTCGTCCAGGTGGCGGCGGGACCGTCGTCGATGGCCACGACGATCCGCCTCATGGCCGGGCACGAGCTGGTCACCGAGGGCTTCCAGCCCGGCCAGGTGGGCAGCTCCGCGATGCCGCACAAGATGAACACCCGCTCGTGCGAGCGCGTCAACGGGCTCACGGTGATCCTGCGCGGCTACGGCTCGATGGCGGCCGAGATGGCGGGCTCGCAGTGGAACGAGGGCGACGTCTTCTGCTCCGTGATCCGCCGCGTGGCGCTGCCGGATTCGTTCTTCGCGATCGACGGCCTCTTCGAGACCTTCCTGACCGTCCTCGACGAGTTCGGCGCCTACCCGGCCGTGATCGAGAACGAGCTCAACCGCTACCTGCCCTTCCTCGCCACCACCCGCGTGCTCATGGCCGCGGTGCGCGCGGGCGTCGGCCGCGAGGTCGCGCACGAGGCGATCAAGGAGCACGCCGTCGCCGTCGCCCTGGCGATGCGCGAGGAGGGTAAGGAGCCCGACCTGCTGGATCGCCTCGCCGGCGACGCCCGCCTCGGCCTCACCCGCGCCCAGCTCGACGAGGCGCTCGCCGATCGCGCCGCCTTCACCGGCGCCGCCGAGGCCCAGGTCGCCCAGGTCGTCGCCGACGTCGAGGCCCTGACGGCGAAGTACCCCACCGCCGCCGGCTACACCCCCGCCCCCATCCTCTGACCTCTGGAATTGAACACCGTTTCTGTTCACCGCGACCTGCGGTTTTGATGTCGGAAACGGTGTTCAATCGGCGGACGTTCGGCGTGCCGGGCGGTTCGGGAGCGTGAGTCTCGGGTTCACGGGCGACGGTCCGCTCCATCCCCGCGTCCGTAGCTCCCGGGCGACGCGGTCCAGGAATTCGGCCCGTCCGCTGAGAAGCGTCGAGGAGGTCGCGCGGATCAGCCCCCTGCCCTGGCCGGTGATCGCGTTCCAGCGAAGGACGTCGGCCCGTTGTTGCTCGTCCGTTCGGTGATACCCACCGTCGTACTCGATCGCGACGCGATATCTCCCGGAGCCGAGGTCGGCGTGGTAGGGCGTCCCGGGAATCGGCTGCTGGGTCCGGAAGAAGCCGAGCCCGGAACGGTGCACTACGAGCCGGCCGTAGGTCTCCCAAGGGGATTGGGAACCGGCATCCGCTTCCGCGAGGACCTCCCGGACCCGGGTGCCGCCGTAGATTCCCGGATGGTCGTCGAGGTACTGCAGGATCGCGCGCTTGGTGGTGATGGACCTACCGGTGGCATCGCGACGGATGAACTGGTCGACCGCCACCACCGCCTCGTCGTTCCGGGTGAGCCGCGCGAGATCGACCACGGTGCGCACGGTGGTCGTGGCGGGCCAGCCCGATACGGTCGTCACGTCCTCGACGGGGAGATGGCCGCACCGGACGATCACGCCCGTGCGCCGGCGCTGTTCCGGCAGCCACAACTCCGGTGGATGCCCCGCCGAGTACGGCACCGCGTGCAACTCCGCGGCACTCCATCCGCAGAATGCTCCCTCCGGGTAGGCGGTCAGCAGAGCGGCTCGGACCCCCTCGATCGTGGCCGAAGCGCCGCCGTCCGCGCGCACGCCGTGGATCACCGACGTGGTGGCGTCGCGGACACTGCGGTCGGAGCGGTCCCTGAGCAGATCCTGCGTGCGTTCCATCATATGAATTGGACGCACCAGCCTCCTGATCGGATCCGTCGGACGATTGAACACCGTTTCTGTTCGCGCCGACCTGCGGTTTTACTGTCAGAAACGGTGTTCAATTGGGAGGGAGATAGGGTGGCGGAGTGCGTCCTGAACTGAGCGAATACACGCCGATCTACTCGGGCAAGGTCCGCGAGCTGTACGAGATCGACGACGAGCACCTGCTGCTCGTCGCGAGCGACCGGATCAGCGCCTACGACTACATCCTGGACACGCCGATCCCCGACAAGGGACGCGTGCTCACGGCGATGTCGGTCTTCTTCTTCGACGCGCTCGGCGTGCCGAACCACCTCGCCGGGCCTGCCGACGACCCGCGCATCCCCGAGTCGGTGCTCGGCCGCGCGCTGGTCACGCGCCGGCTCGACATGGTGCCGGTGGAGTGCGTCGCCCGCGGCTACCTCACCGGCTCCGGCCTCAAGGAGTACCGCGCGAACGGTGAGGTGTGCGGCGTGCCACTGCCGGAGGGCCTGGTCGACGGCAGCCGCATCGATCCGCCGATCTTCACTCCCGCCACCAAGGCCGCCGTGGGCGACCACGACGAGAACGTCTCCTTCGAGCGCGTCGCCGAGGACGTCGGCCTCGAGCTCGCGACGCGCCTGCGCGAGCTAACCCTCGACGTCTACGCCCGCGGCGCCGATATCGCCCGCGAGCGCGGGATCATCCTCGCGGACACCAAGTTCGAGTTCGGACGCAGCTCCGACGGTGACCTCCTCCTCGCCGACGAGGTGCTCACGCCCGACTCCTCCCGCTACTGGGACGGCGCGCTGTACGAGCCCGGCAAGGCGCTGCCCAGCTTCGACAAGCAGATCGTGCGCGACTGGCTCACCAAGGAATCCGGCTGGTCCACCGACGCGGGCACCCCGCCGCCGCCCCTGCCCGCCGACGTGGTCGAGCGCACCCGCGCCCGCTACATCGAGGCGTACGAGCGCATCTCGGGCCTGAGCTTCGCCGACTGGCCGGGCGGAGCGGCATGAGCGCCCCGGCCCAGCCCGTCGCGAAGAAGGTCCCGTCCTCACGGACCTTCCACGGCGACACCGTGATCGACGACTACGCCTGGCTCGCCGACACCAAGAACGATGAGGTGCTCGACTACCTGCGCGCCCACAACGCCTTCACCGAGGCGGCCACCGCGGCCCACGAGCCGTTGCGGGAGGCGATCTTCGGCGAGATCAAGGCGCACACCCAGGAGACCGACATGTCGGTTCCGCAGCGCCGCAGGGGCCACTGGTACTACGCGCGCACCGTCGAGGGCAAGCAGTACGGGATCCACTGCCGCGCACCGATCGCCGGCCCCGACGACTGGACCCCGCCGGTCCTGTCCGACGATCCGCTGCCGGGCGAGCAGGTGCTGCTGGACCTCAACGTCGAGGCGGAGGGGCACGAGTACATCGCCGTCGGCGCCGCCTCCGTCTCGCCCGACGGGACCCTCCTCGCCTTCTCGCTCGACACCTCCGGTGAGGAGCGGTTCACGCTGCGGGTGCGGAACATCGACACCGGGGAGCTGCTGCCGGACACGGTGGAGGGCGCCTTCTACGGGGCCACCTGGGCCCTCGACGGGCGGCACCTGTTCTACACCACCGTCGACGACGCCTGGCGCGCCGACAGCATCTGGCGGCACGAGATCGGTTCCGCCGCGGAGGATGTGCGGGTCTTCCACGAGGCGGATCAACGCTTCGGCGTGGGCATCGGCCTCACCCGCAGTGAGAAGTACCTCATGATCGCGGCCTCGTCGACGCTGAGCTCCGAGACGCACGTGCTCGACGCGACCGACCCCACGGGCGAGTTCCGCCTCCTGCGCCCCCGCGAGGAGGACGTCGAGTACTCGGTCGAGCACGCGGTGCTCGGCGGCGAGGACCGCTTCCTGTTCCTGCACAACCGCACCGGCATCAACTTCGAGCTGGCGTCGGCCCCCGTCGACGCCCCGGACGAATGGACGGTCCTCGTCCCGCACCGCGACGACGTGCGGCTCGAGTACGTGGACGCCTTCGCCCGACGGCTCGCCCTCGGGTACCGGCGGGGCGGCCTGCCGCGGCTCGCGCTCGCCGACGCCACGGCCGCACCGGAGTTCGCCGAATGGGACCCGGGCGAGGAGCTCGTGAATCTCGGCCCCGCCGCGAATCCCGAGTGGGACGCGCCGCGGCTGCGCCTGGCCTACGAGTCCTTCGTGACCCCGGGCACCGTCCTCGAGCTGGACCCGGCGACGGGGGAGCAGACGGTGCTCAAGCGGGCCAACGTCCCCGGCTACGACGCCGCGCTGTACACGGCCGAGCGCCTCTGGGTGACCGCCGGTGACGGCGCGGAGGTACCGGTGTCCGTGGTGTGCCGCAAGGACGTCGGCGACGGGCCCGCGCCCACCCTGCTGTACGGCTACGGCTCCTACGAGGCCACCCTCGATCCCTGGTTCTCCGTCGCCCGGCTCTCGCTCATGGACCGGGGCGTGGTCTTCGTCGTGGCGCACGTGCGCGGCGGCGGCGAGATGGGCCGCGCCTGGTACGACCACGGCAAGCAGTTGGAGAAGCGGAACACCTTCACCGACTTCGTCGACGTCGCACGACATCTCGTCGATACCGGCCGCGCGGAGCCGCGGCGGCTGGTCGCCATGGGCGGCAGCGCCGGCGGCCTGCTCGTCGGCGCGGTGGCGAACCTCGCGCCGGAGCTCTTCTCCGGCATCGTCGCCGACGTGCCCTTCGTGGACCCGCTCACCTCGATCCTCGACCCGAGCCTGCCGCTCACCGTGGGGGAGTGGGACGAGTGGGGCAATCCGCTCGAGAGCGCCGAGGTGTACCGCTACATGCGCGACTACTCGCCGTACGAGAACGTCGCCGCGAGGCCCTACCCGGCGATCCTCGCCACCACCTCGCTCAACGACACCCGCGTGCTCCCCACCGAGCCCGCGAAGTGGGTGGCGAAGCTCCTCGACCACAGCACGTCCGGCGAGCAGATCCTGCTCAAGACGGAGATGGTCGCCGGGCACGCCGGCGTCAGCGGGCGCTACGCGAAGTGGCGCGAGACCGCCTTCGAGTACGCCTGGGTCCTCGACAGGCTGGGCGCCGCGCAGTAGCTTGCAGTCATGAAGAAGCTCCTCGCGGGCCTCGCCTGCGCCGCGCTCCCGCTGGTCGCCGCCGCTCCGGCCCAGGCGGCCCCGGGCGCCGCGGGCCCGACGGTGACCTACTCCTCCGTCGGGCCGGCCACGGCGCCGGAGTACCACGTCGAGTACGTCATCACCGTGCGCGGCGGCGTCGCGACGGCGAAGGTGGGCGGGTACGGCACCGCCGACGGGACGGCGAAACCCGCGAGGACGGAGACGAAGCGCCTCGACCACGCGGCGCAGCGGGCGCTCGTGCAGACCGCCCCGTCGATCCCCGCCCCGGCCACGGGCACGCCCTGCCCGGGAGCGTCCACGAGCCGGCTGACCTACGAGATGGGCCGGGCCGCGCCGCGGAAGACCGTCGCCTACAGCTGCGCCGCGGGAGACCGTGGCGACGCCGCGGCGATCAGCCGCTACATGGCGCCGGTCGAGAGGCTCTTCACCGTGCTGCCGAGCGTGACCTTCACCGTCACCCGGTAGAGCTCCCGCGGAAACGAGAAGTGCCCGGCCCCCATCGGGGACCGGGCACTCGTCGGATCAGGCGATGATCAGTGCGGCATGACCATCTGCCGCTCGGCGGCCTCGGTGTCGGCCTCGTGCGAACGGGGCAGGAAGAACGCCGGGATGATGCACAGCGCGACCAGGACCGCGGCCACGAAGTACGTGTTCCCGAAGGCCTCCGCCGCGAACGGCAGGTTGTCGTGCAGGAACTTCGAGAAGCCGGTCTCGCCCTGGAACATCGCGATGCCGCCCTCGCGGGCCTCGGGGCTCGAGTTCAGGCCGAAGGCCAGCGCACCGGTGTGCTTCTCGCCCTGCGGGGTCTGCATGGCCGGGCCCGCGTTGGTGAGCCAGTTGGTGAACAGCACCGAGAAGATCGCGGTACCCATCGACGCGGCGATCTGCTGGACGATGTTCGTCAGCGTGGAACCGCGGGAGATGGACTCGGGTGCCAGGGTGCGGATCGCGGCCGACATCGTCGGCATCATCGTCATACCCATGCCGAGGCCCTGGATGAGCAGCGAGCCCAGCAGGATCCAGTACGGGGTCTCCGCGGTGAGCTGCGTGAAGGCGATCATGCCGCCGGTGATCAGCGCGAGGCCGGTCATGACGAACTTGCCCGGGCCCATCTTGTCGGTGAGCACGCCGGCGATCGGCATGGTCAGCATGGCGCCGAGGCCCTGCGGGGCGAGCAGCAGGCCGGCCATGAGGGTCGACTCGCCGCGGATGCCGATGAAGTACTGCGCGTACAGGATCGAGCTGCCGAAGAACGCCATCGCGAACATCGCGAAGGTGATCATGGCGACCGTCATGTTCCGGTTCTTGAACAGCCGCAGGTCGAGCAGCGGCAGCTTGGCGCGGAGCGCCCAGAACACGAACCCGACGATCAGCACCAGGCCGACGACGGTGGCGGGGATGACCCGGCCGGTGTACATCGACGAATCCGACTGCGCCTCGGGGATCGAGGAGACACCGAACAGGAACAGCGCGAGGCCGGGCGAGAGCAGCACGAAACCGACGAGGTCGAACTTCTGGCCCTTGACGGGCTCGTCCTTGTCCAGCACGAACCAGGCGTAGACGATCGCGATCGCGCCGATCGGGACGTTGATCAGGAAGATCCAGTGCCACGAGAAGGACTCGATCAGCCAGCCGCCGAGGATGGGGCCGCCGATGGGGCCGAGCAGCATCGGGATGCCGAGCACGGCCATGACGCGGCCGATGCGCTCCGGGCCGGCGGCCCGGGTCAGGATCATCATGCCGAGCGGCATGAGCATGCCGCCGCCGAGGCCCTGGAGGACCCGGTACAGGATCAGCAGGTCGATCGACGTCGCGGTGGCGCACAGCGCCGAACCCGCCACGAACATCGCGGTCGCGGCCATGTACAGCCGCTTGGTGCCGAATCGGTCGGCGGCCCAACCGGTCACGGGGATGACGGCGGCGAGCGCCAGGGTGTACCCGGTCATCGTCCAGGCGACCGTGGCGGGCGACGCGCCCCACTGGGCCTGGAAGGTGTTCTGCGCGACGGCCACGATCGTCATGTCCAGGATGGCCATGATCGACCCGAGGACGACCACGCCGGCCACCATCAGGACGCGACGGTCGAGGCCCTCACCCGCGTGCGGGATCCCGCTCTTGTCGAGCGTGTTCTCGGTACTCATGCGTTCTCTTTCATTGCGGTGAAGAAGGGGTTCGGAGGGATCAGGCCCTCGTCGAGGATCTCGACCATCACGTCGTGCAGCCTGATGCGCAGCGCGAGCGGGAGGCGCTCCGCGAAACTCAGCACCTCACGGTGCTTGTCGCTGACCGCGGACGCAACTGTTTTTCGCCCGAGGTCGGTGATGGTCAGGTTCTTGATCCGGCGGTCCGAGGCGTCCTCACGCCGATCCACCATCTCGAGCTGGACAAGTTTCTCCACGTTCCGTCCCGTGGCGGCGACGGACAGCCCCAGATCGTCGGCGAGCCGGTTGATCGGGAGCGGGGCCTCGGCGGCCGTGAGCTGCAGCAGGATGTGGAACTGGTGCGCGGTGATGTCCGACGACAGCATCGTGCCCAGACTCTCCTGCGTGACATTGCACATGAGTCGGCCCATGAACTCGCTGAAGACCGCGGTGAGGTCTTCCGGAGTCACGTCCGTGGAGGTTGCTTGCACCCAAAAACGATAACTCTGGCGCAACCATTGCGCAATCGAGATAGATGTGTCCTGCGTTACATCCCGCGTAGGCTCGGGCGCATGACCGCTCTCGACTCCATCGCCCTCACCACGCTCGACGGTGCCGCCACCTCCCTCGCCGACTACGCCGGCCGGGCCGTCCTCGTCGTCAACGTCGCCAGCAAGTGCGGCCTGACGCCGCAGTACGCCGGCCTCGAGGCCCTCGCGACCCGGTACGCCGACCGCGGCCTGACGGTGCTCGGCGTGCCCTGCAACCAGTTCGCGGGCCAGGAGCCCGGCACCGCCGAGGAGATCGCGACGTTCTGCTCGACGAGTTACGGCGTGACGTTCCCGCTGCTGGCGAAGACCGAGGTCAACGGCGAGAACCGGAGCCCGCTCTACGCCGAACTGACCAAGACCCCGGACGCCGAGGGCGAGGCCGGCGACATCCAGTGGAACTTCGAGAAGTTCCTCGTCGCTCCGGATCACGCGAGCGTGCAGCGCTTCCGGCCCCGCACCGAACCGGAGTCGGACACCGTCGTCTCCGCGATCGAGGCAGTGCTGCCCGCCTGACCGCGCAGTTGGGCGACACGTAACCTTCCATCCCCGAACGGGACACCTGGGGCGCGCACACTGCGGATATGAGCTCGCCGCTGTACGTCTCCGTCTCCGCCCTCTCCGACGCCACCCGCGCGGACGCGGAACGGTTCGCAGCGCAGATGGACGAGCGCGGTGTGCCCGTCTCGCTGCTCGTGGCGCCCCGCCTGAAGGGCAAGTACAAGCTGGTCGACGACCCGTCGACCCAGTCCTTCCTGCGGGAGCGCCGCGCCGCGGGCGACGCGATCGTGCTCAACGGCTACGACCAGGCGGCCACGAAGCGCCGCCGCGCCGAGTTCTCCACCCTCGGCGCCCATGAGGCCGCGCTGCGCCTCGCCGCCGCCGACCGCGTGCTGGAGACGGTGGGGCTGCGCACCCGCGTCTTCGCCGCACCCCGCTGGAACGCGTCCACCGGCGCGGTCCTCGCGTTGCCGGACGCCGGCTTCCGGCTCAACCTCGGGTACACCGCGATCGCCGACCTCGTCACCGGTGAGGAGGAGAAGGCCCGCGTGCTCGGTATCGGCGATGGCTTCCTCAGCGAGCCCTGGTGGTGCCGGGCGCTGCTCGCCCAGGCCAACCGCATCGCCCGACGGGGCGGCACGCTCCGCCTGGCGGTCGACGCCCGCCGGCTGGCCTCGTCGACCGTCTCTCGGACGATGCTCGACGCCGTCGACCTCGCGCTGCATCACGGCGCGGCCCCCGTCGTCTACGAGCACCGCGCCCGGGTCCTCGTCGCGGCCTGACCGCCCGCGGCCGGGCGCCGGTCAGGCCGTCGGCACGACGAGCACGGCCCACGCGAGGAGCGGGCCGAGCACGACGATCGACATCCCCCACTGCATGAGCCGCCGGAAGACCATGTCGCGGAGGTCGGGCTCGGTGTTCGCGACCACCAGGGCGCCGTTGGTGGAGAACGGGCTGCAGTCGACGACGGAGCTCGAGATCGCGAGCGCGGCGATCAGTCCGACGGCGCTCACCTGATCGGTCAGCAGGAAGGGCACGGCCAGCGGGATCAGCGCGCCGATGATGCCGGTCGTGGAGGCGAACGCGGAGACCACGGCGCCGATGAGACAGATCAGCAGGGCCGCGACGAGTGGCGAGCCGACCTTCGCGACCCCGTCGCCGAGCCAGTCGACCACGCCCTCCTTCTGCAGCAGCGCGACGTACGTGACGATGCCCGCGATGAGCAGCACGGTGCTCCAGCTGATCTTCTCCACGGCGTCCTTCGCGGACTCCGGGAACGCGAGGGTGAGGACGACCGCGATCGCCAGGGCGGTGAAGCCGACGTCGAGGTCGAAGCCGAGGGCGCCGACGATGAGCGCCACCAGCCCGGCGAGGGTGCCGATCCGCTGCGCATCGAGCCTGGTCACGTCGTCGTGGCCGTCGTCGGAGGGTTCCTCGCCGAGCCGCTGCACCTCGGCGGCCGAGTGCGGCTCGGTCGTGGGGCGGGCGGCCGAGGTCGCGGCGTGCGCGGCGGACTCGGCGGTCGCGCCGAGAGTGGCCAGGGCGTCGGCGTCGGCGCCCCGGGCGATCAGCTCGCGCCCGCCGAAGGCGGCGAAGGCGACGACGGCGATCACCGCGCACGCGACGAAGGTCGAGCCGAACAGGAAGAGCGGGCTGCCCGGCAGGTCGTTCGCGTCGACGACCCCGTTCGTGATCGACCCGAAGATGCCGATGGGGGAGAAGCTTCCGGCGGTGGCGCCCTGCACGACCATCATCCCCATGAGCACGGGGTGGATCCGGTAGCGCAGGGCGAAGCCCGCGGCCACCGGCGCGACGATCGCGACGGCCGCCGGGCTGACCGCGCCGATCGCGGTCACCGCGGCGCACACCGCGAACATGGCCCAGGGGATCAGCGCCACGCGGCCGCGGACCGCGCGCACGGCGCCGTGCACGATCCAGTCGACGGTGCCGTTGTTCTTCGCGAGCGCGAACAGGTACGTGACGCCGACCAGGATGACGAAGAGCTCGGCGGGGAAGCCCTTGAGGACCTCCTTCGAGTCGACGCCGAACACCGCGAGGCCCACGACGAAGGCGGCGACGAGGGCCAGTGCGCCCATGTTGACGCCGCGGACCGTCGCGATCAGGAAGACGACGACGAGGACGGCGAGCGCGATCACCTCGGGTGACACCGTGAAGTTCCCCTTCCGAAATATGTGACCTAGGTCATATCACGGTGTGCAGGGGTGCCGGGGCCGCCCGGCCGGATCGGCGGCCGCCGCCTAGAACTCGCGCACGTCCTCCGCGTCCCACGGGACGAGCTCGGCACCGTCGGGGCGCATGTCGGTGAGCCGGCCGAGGTAGATCCCGGAGCCCTCCACGGAGAGCAGCGCGTCGTGGATGGGGACCGCGACGGCGGGGCGGACCGCCCGGAAGAAGTCGACGGTCTCGCTGATCCGGCACCACGGCGCGTTCACGGGCAGGCCCAGCACGTCGACGGGCACGTCGGGCACGAACAGCGCGTCCCCGGGGTGGTAGAAGCGGCCGATGCGCTCCTCGTCGCCCAGCAGGATCGACGTGTTGTCGATCGTCGGCAGGTCGGGGTGGATGACGGCGTGCGTACCGCCGACGGCCCTCGCGATGAGATTGCCGATGCCGTAGTCGTGGCCGGGGAGTGCCGCGATCCAGCGGCCGCCGCGCGCGGCCGCGGTGGTCGGATCGGCGAACAGCTGCGCGTCGGGATTGGCGTCGACGAGGGCGTCGATCCGGGCGGGGTCGATGTGATCGGGGTGCTGGTGGGTGACGACGATCGCGTCCAGCCCGGTGAGCCCCTCGAAGCCGTGGGAGAAGGTACCGGGGTCGAAGAGCACGCGCGTCTCGGACATCTCCACGAGGACGCACGAATGGTGGAAGTGGGTGAGTCGCATGTCGCCAGTATGCGCCGGTAAACTCATGGACACAGCGCGATCGACACCCCGAGCGCGCGGTCGAATCGAGAGGGAGCCGCAACGTGGCACGGATTGTGGTGGACGTGATGCCGAAGGCCGAGATCCTGGACCCGCAGGGGAAGGCGATCGTCGGCGCACTCGACCGCCTCGGCTTCGCCGGCGTCGCGGATGTGCGGCAGGGCAAGCGGTTCGAGCTCGAGGTCGAGGGCGACCTCAGCGACGACCAGCTCGAGAAGATCGCGGCCGACGTGCTCGCGAACACCGTCATCGAGGACTTCACCGTCACCCGGGTCGACGCATGACCCGGGTCGGCGTCATCACCTTCCCCGGCACGCTCGACGACGTCGACGCGGCGCGCGCGGTGGAGCGGGCGGGCGGCGAGGCCGTCTCGCTCTGGCACAAGGACCACGACCTCCAGGGCGTCGACGCGGTCGTCGTGCCCGGCGGCTTCTCCTACGGCGACTACCTGCGCGCCGGCGCCATCGCCTCCCTCGCGCCCGTGATGACCGAGGTCGTCGAGGCCGCGGGCAAGGGCATGCCGGTGCTGGGCATCTGCAACGGCTTCCAGATCCTCTGCGAGGCGGGCCTGCTCCCCGGCGCGCTGGTGCGCAACGAGGGCCTGCACTTCATCTGCCGCGACGAGTGGCTGCGCGTCGAGGCCACGAACACCGCCTGGACCTCCCGCTACGAGCCGGGTGCCGAGATCCTGGTGCCGCTCAAGTCGGGCGAGGGACGCTACGTCGCCGACGAGCGCACCCTCGACGAGCTCGAGGGCGAGGGCCGCGTGGCCTTCCGCTACGCCGCCGGCAACCCGAACGGCGCCATGCGCGGCATCGCGGGCATCGCCTCGGCCGACGGCCGCGTCGTCGGCCTCATGCCGCACCCGGAGCACGCCACCGAAGCGCTCACCGGACCGTCGGACGACGGCCTGGGCATCTTCTACTCCGCGCTGGACGCGGTGCTGTCGGCCTGATGACCGCCGCCACCGGAGCGAGCGCCGAGGGCCTGTGCGCCTTCGTCGACGCGTCGCCGTCGCCGTTCCACGTGTGCCGGACGGTGGCCCGCCGCCTCGGTGACGCCGGGTACACCGAGCTCGTCGAGCACGACGTCTGGCCGGGGCCCGGCAAGTACTTCGTGGTGCGCGGCGGCTCGATCATCGCCTTCGACTCGTCGCACTGCGAGCACGGGGAGCTCCCCGCGTTCCGCATCGTCGGCGGCCACACCGACAGCCCGAACCTGCGCGTCAAGCAGCATCACGACGCGGAATCGGCCGGGCTGGCGCAGGTGCTCCTCGAGCCCTACGGCGGGGCGTGGCTCAACTCCTGGCTCGACCGCGACCTCGGGGTCTCGGGGCGGATCGCCGTGCGCGAGGGCGGCAGGGTCGTGCACACGCTGGTGCGCATCGACGAGCCGCTGCTGCGCGTGCCCCAGCTGGCGATCCACCTCTCGGAGAACCGCAAGGGCGTCGAGCTCGACCCGCAGCGGCACCTGCATGCGATCTGGGGCACCTCCGGCGCGGGCGGCTTCCTGTCGCGCGTCGCCGCCTCGGAGGGGTACGCCGCCGACGACGTGCTCGGTTTCGAGCTGATGACGCACGACCTGGCGCCCTCGCGCACGGTCGGGGCCGACGGTGCCCTCGTCTCCGCGCCCCGGCTCGACAACCAGGGCACCTGCTACGCGGGCACCGAGGCGTTGCTGGCGGGCGCGCCGGTCGACGGGATCGTGCCCGTGCTGGCGCTGTTCGACCACGAGGAGGTCGGCTCGGGCTCCGACCGCGGCGCCGCGTCCGACTTCCTGATCACGGTGCTGGAGCGGATCGGCCTGTCGCACAGCCTCAGCCGCGAGGACTTCCTGCGCACGCTCAGCCTGTCCGCGGTGGCGTCCGGCGACATGGCGCACGCGACGCATCCGAACTACCCGGACCGGCACGAGCCCGCGCACCACATCGCCGTGAACGGCGGCCCCGTGCTCAAGGTGAACCAGAATCTGCGCTACGCCTCGGACTCCGACGGCGAGGCGCTGTTCGCCGTCGCCGCCGAGCAGGCCGGGGTGCCGCTGCAGCGGTACGTGCACCGCGCCGACCTGCCCTGCGGTTCGACGATCGGCCCGATCACCGCGGCCCGCACCGGCCTGACCACGGTCGACGTGGGCGCTCCCCAGCTCGCGATGCACAGCGCCCGCGAGCTCATGGGCTCCGCCGACATCGGGTACTACTCGGCGGCGCTCGCGGCCTTCCTCGCGCCCACCTGAGCCTGGTCGATCCGTCGCGGATCAGCCCCGGAAGTCCAGCAGCACCTTGCCGGACGCCGCGGCGTCGCGGGCGATGGCGAACGCCTCGAGAGCGTCCGCGGCGGGCAGCACGTGGGTCACCACGCCGCGCACGTCCAGCGAGCCGTCGGCGAGCGCGGCGATCACGTCGTCGATCTCGTCGTTGAACCGCAGCGCCCCGCGCAGATCCAGCTCGCGGGTGATGGCCTGCGCCGCGGGGAAGTCGATGTCGCCCGCGCGCTGCAGCCCGAGCAGCACCACGACGCCGCCGCGCGCCGCAGCGTCGACGGCGGCGTGCAGACCGGGCACCGTGCCGGAGGACTCGATCACCACATCCGCGTGCAGGGCGGCGATCGCCTCGGACTCGCGGGCGTCGAGCACCACGGCGGCGCCCAGCGCCCGCGCGCGTTCGCGCGGTTCGGCGGCGACGTCGGTGGCGACGACCTCGGCGGCGCCGTGGTGCAGCGCCACCGCGATCGCGAGCAGCCCGATCGGGCCCGCGCCGATCACCGCCACCCGTTTGCCCGCGACGTCGCCGGCCCGCTCCACGCCGTGCCAGGCGACCGCGGCGGGCTCGATGAGCGCGGCGTCGCGCGGGGCGATCCCCGCGGGCAGCACGCGCAGCATCCGGGTGGGGAGCGCGACGCGGCGGGCGAAGGCCCCGTCGCAGTGCGGGACGTGCGCCGCCGAGCCCAGGTACGTGGACGCGGGCGCGAGATTCGGGCGGTCCGCCGGGTACGGCACCCCGTCGACCCCGTGCGGTGTGCCGGGGTGCACGGCGACGGGCGTCCCCGCCGCGGGCCCCGACCCGTCGGCCGCGGCCCGCGCGACGGTGCCGACGACCTCGTGCCCGAGCACCATCGGGGCGCGCAGGATCGAGGTCCCGGCGGCGCCGTGCAGCCAGTAGTGCAGGTCGGACCCGCAGATCCCGCCGTAGTCGATCGTGATCACGGCCTCGTCGGGGGCGGGCACCGGCTCGGGGAGCTCCTCCACGCGGAGGTCATCGGCCGCGTACGCGACGACGCCCAGGTTCACAGCGTTCTCCTTCATACGACGGCCGTCATGCCGCCGTCGACGTACAGGACCTGCCCGTTGACGAACGCGGACGCCTCGGACGCGAGGAAGACCAGCGGCCCCACCAGGTCCGTGACGTCGCCCCAGCGCGCGGCCGGGGTGCGGCCGGCCACCCACGCGGAGAACTCGGCGTCGTCCACGAGGGCCTGCGTCAGCTCGGTGGCGAAGTAGCCGGGGGCGATGGCGTTGGCGGTGATGCCGTGCGGCGCGAGCTCGGCGCAGAGACCCTTGGTCAGCATGACGATGCCGCCCTTGGTCGCCGCGTAGGGCGTGATGTTCGGCCGCGCGAGCTGCGACTGCACCGAGCCGACGTTGACGATCCGTCCGCTGCCGCGCGCGATCATGCCCGCCGCGACGCGCTTCGCGACGAGGAAGGCACTCGTGAGGTTGGTGGCGATCAGGGCGTTCCAGTCGGCGGCCGGGAACTCGGTGAGTGGGTGCCGGATCTGCATGCCCGCGTTGTTGACCAGCACGTCCGGGGTGCCGTGCTCGGCCTCGATCCCGCCGATCGCCGCGTCGACCGCGGCCTCGTCGGTCACGTCGAAGGCCGTGGCGTGCACGGGGTTCCCGGTCCTGATCTCCCCGGCGGCGAGGCGGGCCGCGGCGAGGTCGCGGCCGTGCACGATGACGGTGGCGCCCGCCGCCGAGAGGCCCTCGGCGAGGCGTCGGCCGATGCCGCGGGTGCTGCCGGTGACGAGCGCGGTGCGGCCCGTCAGGTCGAAGGCGGAGGTGTCGCTGGGCATGGGGGCCTTTCAGTGCGCGGCGGACGGCGCCGGCGTCGCGGGAGCGGGAACCGGGGCGGGGGAGGGGAAGTCGAGCGTGCTCAGCGCGGCGGTGCCGGGGACGGCGTACCCCGCGCCGGCTTCGGCGTCCGAGATCTTCACGGCGTCGTCGGTGCGGGTGAGGTCGCGGCCCACCGTCTCGGGCACGAGGAACGTGCTCGCGGCGGTGATGGTGCACAGCGCGACCATGTACAGGCCGAGCACGAGCCAGTTCCCGTCGGTGACCTTGATCAGGTAGGCGCCGAGCACGCCCGCCACGCCGCCGGCGAGGACGGCGGAGATCTCGCGGGCCATGGCCACGCCCAGGTACCGGTGCCGCGCACCGAACATCTCGGGGATCAGGGCGCACTGCGGGCCGAGCATCGAGTTCACGCCCACACCGATGCCGATCGCGATGACCGCGACCGCGATCGCGTGGTTGTGCAGCGTCAGCGCCCACCAGGCGGGCAGCGCGTAGACGAGCAGGAACAGGGCCCCGGCGCGGTAGACGACGCGGCGGCCGAACCGGTCGGAGAGGTGCCCGGTGAACGGGACGGAGAAGACGCCGATGAGCGAGCCGATCGTGACGCCCCACGTGAGCACGCCCTTGTCGGCGCCGGGCCCGGTGACGCTGACGAAGAAGGACAGGGCCAGCGCCTGGAACATGTACGAGCCGCCGTTCTCCGCCATCCGCAGGCCGATGCCCACGAGCACGCCGGGGAAGCCGTGCTTGAACAGCTCGCGGACGGGCTTGTCGGCGACCTGCTCGTGCTTCTCCAGCTCGACGAAGGTCGGCGTCTCCTGCAGCTTCATCCGGATGGCGACGGCGAGCAGGATCAGCAGGAAGGACGAGAGGAAGGGGATGCGCCAGCCCCAGCTGAGCATCGCCTCCTCGGGCAGTTGACTGATCAGGGTGAAGACCAGCGCGGCGAGCAGCGTGCCGGCCTGGATGCCGATGAAGGGCAGCGCCGAGAAGAAGCCGCGCCGCTTAACCGGCGCGTACTCGGCCATGAGCACCGTCGACCCCGCTTGCTCGGCGCCGGCGCCGAAGCCCTGGAGCAGCCGCAGCGTGACCAGCATGATGGGCGCCCAGATGCCGATCGACTCGTAGGTGGGTAGCAGGCCGATCAGGGTGGAGGCGCCGCCCATCAGCATGATCGTGATGACCAGCACCGCCTTGCGGCCGACCTTGTCGCCGAGGCGGCCGAAGAAGAGGCCGCCGAAGGGACGGGCGGCGAAGCCGACGCCGAAGGTCGCGAAGGCCGCCACCGTCGCCATCGCCGGATCGCCCTGCGGGAAGAACAGCACGTTGAAGATCAGGGCGGTGGAGAGGCCGTACAGCGCGAAGTCGAAGTACTCGAGGGCGCTGCCGATGCTGGAGGCCAGGGTCGCGCGCTTGAGGTTGGCGGCGTACTCGGGGTCCTGCTCGGGCGAGGTGGTGGTGGTCGACAACGGCGTCTCCTTCGAACCATCGGCTCGTGACCGGCGTCACATCCGATGCTCTGAAGCTAACACTAGATCGAACGCCGTACAACCAGCTGAACAAAATGGCCGCCCGGCGGTGCGCCGCGAGGAGGAGGCGGCGGGGCCGTGGCGGCTCCCCGAGTGAACTGCGCCTCACCGAAGCGATTAGGGTCCCGAATCATGACCACGTCACCTGCGGCACCGTCCGACCCGGAGGAGGGTGAGCAGCTCACCCGAGCCCTGAGCAACCGCCACATCCAGCTCATCGCGATCGGCGGCGCCATCGGCACCGGCCTGTTCATGGGCTCCGGCAAGACGATCTCGGTCGCCGGGCCGTCGGTGATCCTCGTGTACATGGTGATCGGCTTCATGCTCTACTTCGTCATGCGCGCGATGGGCGAGCTCCTGCTCAGCCGCACCGGATACCGCAACTTCTCCGACTTCGCCGGCGACATCCTCGGCCCGTGGGCCGCGCACTTCACCGGCTGGACCTACTGGTTCTGCTGGGTGGTCACCGCCGTCGCGGACGTGGTCGTGATCGCGTCCGTCTACATCACCTTCTGGGCGAAGGACATCCCGCCGTGGATCCCCGCGGTCGCCGTGATCGTGCTGCTCATCGGCCTCAACCTGCCGACGGTCCGCGCCTTCGGCGAGACCGAGTTCTGGTTCGCCATGATCAAGATCATCGCCATCGTGGCGCTCATCGTCGTCGGCGCGGTGCTCATCATCACCGGCTTCGAGCACGACGGTGCGCGCGCCTCGCTCGCCAACCTGTGGGAGCACGGCGGCGTCTTCCCGCAGGGCTTCATGGGCTTCGTCGCGGGCTTCCAGATCGCCGTCTTCGCGTTCGTCGGCATCGAGCTCGTGGGCACCGCGGCCGCCGAGACCAAGAACCCCGAGAAGAACCTGCCCCGCGCGATCAATGCGATCCCGATCCGCATCCTGCTCTTCTACGTCGGCTCGCTGGTGATCCTGATGTCGGTCGTGCCGTGGGACCGGTTCAGCAAGGACGAGTCCCCGTTCGTCATGCTCTTCACCCTCGCCGGGCTCGGCGCCGCCGCGCACCTGGTGAACGCGGTGGTGCTCACCTCCGCCATGTCGTCGGCGAACTCGGGCATCTACTCCACCTCGCGCATGGTCTACGGCCTCGCCACCGAGGGCGACGCCCCGAAGGTCTTCGCCAAGCTCTCCGGTCGCAAGGTGCCGCAGAACGCGCTCTTCCTCACGGGCGTGATGCTGCTGTCGTCGGTGGTGCTACTCGGCTTCGGTCTGGACAAGTCCGCCGGATTCACCGTGGTCACCACGGTCTCGTCGCTGTGCTTCATGTTCGTCTGGACGATCATCCTGGTCAGCTACCTGGTGTACCGGTCGCGGCGCCCGCAGGCGCACGCCGAGAGCGCGTTCAAGATGCCGCTCGGCACCGTGATGCCGTGGGTGATCTTCGCCTTCTTCCTGTTCCTGCTGTGGGCCTTCACCCGCGAGACCGACACGTTGCAGGCCATGCTGGTCACCCCGATCTGGTTCCTCATCGTCGGCGCCGCGTACCTCGTGCTGCGCCGCAACCCGGAGCACCTCGCCGCCCGGCAGGCGTTCGCCGCCCGCGTCGCGGAGGAGAAGCGGGCCGCCGCGCAGTGGCGGTCCGCCCAGGGCTGATCGGGCCGACGGCGCGTCTAGTCCTGCTCGGTCAGCATCGGTGCGTCCGGGCCGAGGGGGCGGTGCAGGAGCGAGCCGCGGGTCACGGCCGCACGCCCGTACCGGGTGCGCAGCGAGTCCATCGCGAGGTCCAGGTCGGCGTCGTGCTCGCCGCCGTCGAACGGCAGGGCCAGC
This sequence comes from Tsukamurella tyrosinosolvens, assembly GCF_900104775.1. Classification (NCBI taxonomy): domain Bacteria; kingdom Bacillati; phylum Actinomycetota; class Actinomycetes; order Mycobacteriales; family Tsukamurellaceae; genus Tsukamurella; species Tsukamurella tyrosinosolvens. The sequence continues at coordinate 4,365,505 of NZ_FNSA01000003.1, read as the reverse complement.
TGCACCGCGCCGTGGTTCTCCAGGTTCGCCAACGAGAGCCCGATCAGGGTGCAGCCGCGCTCGCGCACGAGCGGCATCGCCTCGTCGAGCAGGCCCCGCGCGGTGGCGAGCACGACTTCCGTCCGGTCGGTCGGTTCACGCAGGGAGCGGGACCGGGTGACGGACGTGAAATCGTCGAACCGCAGCCGTAGTTCGACGGTCCGCGTCACGCGCCCCGCGGCGCGCAGTCGCTCGCCCAGGCGGTCCACGATCGCGAGGGCGGTGCCCTCGATCTCCGTCTCCGACGTCATCCGGCGGCCCAGGGCCCGCTGCGCGCCGATCGACTTGCGCCGCCGTCCGGTGTCGACGCGGCGGGGGTCGTGCGCCATGGACAGCGCGTACAGGTGTCGCGCGGTGCCCCGCCCGAGGAAGGACGCCAGGCGGTGCTCGCCCAGCTCCGCGATCTGCCCGACGGTGCCGACCCCCACCTCGTGCAGCTTGGCCTCGGTCTTGGGGCCCACGCCCCACAGCCGCCGCACGGGCAGCGGGTGCAGGAACTGCAGCTCCGTGCCCGGTGGGACCTCGAGCAGCCCGTCGGGTTTGCCGACGGCGCTGGCGACCTTGGCGAGGAACTTGCTGCGCGCGACGCCGACCGTGATCGGCAGCCCGACCTCCGTGCGCACCCGCTCGCGCAGCCGGGCCGCGATCTCCACCGGAGTGCCGCGGATGCCGCGGAGGCCGCCCACGTCGAGGAAGGCCTCGTCGACGGACAGGCCCTCGACCAGCGGGGTGGTGTCCCGGAAGATCTCGAAGACCCGGCGGCTGGCCTCCATGTACGCGTCGAACCGGGGCGGCTGGGTGATCGCGAACGGCGCGAGCGCCAGGGCCTCGCGGTGCGGCATCGGGGAGCGGACGCCCTTCGCCTTCGCCTCGTAGCTGGCGGCGAGCACGACGCCCGAGCCGACGAGGACGGGCCGGCCGCGCAGCCACGGGTGGTCGCGCTGCTCGACCGAAGCGTAGAAGGAGTCGAGATCGGCATGGAGGATCGACGCCTCGGCCCGCGCGTCCATGCTCATGGCGGCAGTATCGCGCCGAGGTCCGACAAGTGATCTGAGGCACACTGGGTTGGGAAAAGGGCAACCGTGCTCCGCGCCGATCCGTGCACCGTAATCGGGCGGTAAAGCCACTGTTCGGACGATGTACGGGAAGCGGATCCTGGCCCGCGCGCCCCGTGATCGGTGCGCCCGCGCGCCGCGAAGCCGTTGACGCTCCCGCGCGGGCGGAGCTACCTTCGCGCCGTTCCCGATTCGAGCAGCAGGACGGGGACGTTCACCCCAACATCCGACGACGCCGCTCGGCGGCGGAGACGAAGGGTTTTCTCATGACGGAGATGATTTCGAAGGTGAACCGGAGCGCTGTCCTCGCGGGGACCCCCGTGGACCTCGATCGGCCGGCGTACGTGGGCGCGACCGCGCCCGTGACCAGCGTGGGCTTCGCGGCCGGCGGCGGGGGCGGTGTCGACGTCGCGGGCATGGGCGGCGACGCCAACTTCGCGGCGGCAGCCGGCGCGTTCTGACCGGACGGCAGGTGGCCGCGCCCCGTCCCTCGCGGGGCGCGGCCCTTCCCACGTCATGCTCTCGATGCTGAACCGGATCCCGTTGCGCCGCCCGTCGATCGGGCGCGACGGTGCGCTCGACGGTGCCGAGCGGCTCGCCGCCGCCTGTCATGCGATCGCCTCCGCCGAGTACCTCGCGCGCGACATCGACCGCCGCCCCGGCGGCCTCGCCGACTGGCGTCTCGACCGCGAGGACTTCCTCACCCGCGCACCGCGCCTCGGTCCGCCGGTCGACGCCGTCTCCGGTCCCGCCGCGACGAACGCGCTGCACGTACTGCGGCTCGCGGCCGCCGCTGCAGTGCTGGCTCCCACCGCGCCGCGGGTGCGGTGCGCGGCGAACGCGACGCTCGGCGCGTCCTCCGCGATCCTGCAGCCGCGCAACCATTTCGGCGCCGACGGTGCCGACCACGTCTCGTTTCTCGTGTCCGCGACCTGTGCTCTCGCGCGCCTCCGCGGCCGCGACGCGCGGTGGGTGGACGCCTGCCTGTGGTACCTGGCCGCCCAGGCGACGCTGTCCTACGGCGCCTCCGGCTGGGTGAAGCTCACCAGCCCGGTGTGGCGGTCGGGGCGCGCGGTGATCGAGGTGACCCGCACCCGGACCTACGGTGATCCCCTGGCGTGGAGGCTGTTCCACGAACACCCCCGCACGACGGCTCTCCTCGAGCGCGGGGTCCTCGCGTGCGAGTGCCTGTTCCCCGCCGCACACCTGCTCGGGGGTCGTCCCGCGCCGTTCTTCGCTCTGGCGATGGGCTGTTTCCACCTCGCCAACACCCGGGTGATGGGGCTGGGGCGGTTCCTCTGGGCGTTCACCGCGATGTACCCGCCGCTGCTGTACGCGACCGACCGCGAATACCGGCCCGGTGGTGCCCGCGCGGGCGAATCCCCACGCAGCGACGCCTTCCCGCGCACCGTCGCTCTCGCCGCCGTGGGCGGAGCGGCCCTTCTCGCCGTGGAGAACGCGCGTCGCCGCCGCCGGGTCCGCGCCGGCCGCGGGGACGAGCGCGTCCTCGCCACCCGCGGCGGGGCGCTGCGCTACCGGGTAGCCGACGGGGCGGCCGGTCCGGACGCACCGGCGGTGATCCTCGTGCACGGCCTGGGCGCGGTGCCGGAAGGCTGGGAGTGGATCGCCGCCGACCTCGCCGAGGACCACCGCGTCGTCATCGTCGACCGGGCCGCCGCCCCGCCCTCGGGCCCCGGTCTCGACGCGGAGGTGGGGCGGCTCGTCGACCTGGCGCGGGCGGAGGGCGACGGCAGGCCGGTTCACCTGGTGGGACATTCGGTCGGCGGATACCTCGCGTTGCGCGCCGCCGGCGAGGTGGGTGCCGCCGTCGGCACCGTCAGCCTGCTCGACGCGAGTCACCCGGACCAACTCCGCCGCTCGCCGGCTCAGGCGACCGGCACCAGTCGGCTGGGACCCGCGCTCGGCATCATCGCCTGGTCCATGCGGCTGGGCCTGGGCCCGCTGGCACAGCGTCCCGCGTCCCTCGACCGCCTGCCCCGGGCCGTGCGCGCGGCGGCGCTCGACCGGTTCCGCGAACAGGGGCTGTGGGTGACCGCGCGGCACGAATGGCGCGGCCTCGTCGCGGATTTCGCGGTGTGCGGCGGCGCGCCGCCCACGACCGACGTCCCCCGCCTGGTGGTCACGGCGGAGACCAGCGAGGCCAACGACCCCGTGCACCGGGAGCTCCAGGACGAGTACGCCGCCGGCGGGATCCGGTCCCGGCGCGCCGTGATCGACGGGGCGGACCACGACGGCCTGCTCTACGACCGTGCGCACGCACGCCGGGTCGCGGCGGAGATCCGCGCGTTCGTGGCGTCCGAGTCGACGGTGGGTGGCGAGCATGTCCGGGCGTGACGGCGGCGCCCGGCTGCCCGCGCGGTCCGTCGAGTGGGGCCTCGCGGGCGCGCTGCTGGTCACCGCGGCGGCCCAGCATCCCAACAAGATGTTCGACCGGGTGCGGCGCCTGGATCCGATCGGGATCCTCATCCCCAATTGGCGCTTCTTCGCGCCGGAGCCCGCGCGGCACGACTTCCACGTCGTCCACCGGACCGTCGGGACCGACGGGGGCGTGACCGAGTGGCGGGAGACGGTCCCGTCGCGCCGGAGGACGTGGCGGCACGCACTCTTCTTCCCGGAGCGGCGCCGCGACAAGGCCTTGTCCGACGTCTGTACGGAGGTGGGTGTGGCCGCATCCCGCGGCGATGTCGAGACGAAGGCCGCGTACCGCATGTTGCGGGAGTTCGTCCGAGCGTCGGTGGTGGGCGCCGCGGGGGACGACTCCGGCCCCGACCTCGAGGGCTTCCAGTTCGCGGTGATCCGGTACTCCGGGTACGACGACTCCGAGGACCCTCAGCACGTCCTGGTCTCGGAGTTCGTCCCACTCGCCTGATCTGTAGCTGACGTCACGAAACGGCTGACGGCGGACGGGCTCGTGGTTAGCATCGAAGGGGTGGAGTCATCAGATCGATCCGGTGCTCCTGCGACGATGAGGGCCGTTCAGCTGGTCGCCCACGGCGGGTTGGACAACCTGGTCTACCGCGAGGACGTGCCGCTGCCCAGCCCCGCCCCCGGCGAGGTGCTCATCGACGTGCACGCCTGCGGCATGAACAACACCGACGTGTGGGTCCGCGAGGGCGCGTACGGCACCGAGACCGACCCCGCCTCCGTCTCGACGTGGCGCCGCGGGAGGTCCACACTGACCTTCCCCCGGATCCAGGGCGCCGACATTGTCGGGCGGATCGCCGCGGTCGGCGACGGGGTGGACGCGGACCGGGTCGGCGAGCGCGTGATCGTCGATTTCAGCATCTACAACCGGCCGGAGGGCGACGAGAGCCTGGCCGACATCGACTACATCGGCCACGGCCGCGACGGCGGATACGCGGAGTACGTCGCGGTCCCGGCCGAGAACGCGTACCGCACCGACGCCCCGATCGACGACGCCGAGCTGGCGACCTTCTGCTGCGCGTACCTCACCGCGGAGCAGATGCTCGACCGGGCGCGGCTGGCCTCGGGGGAGAGGGTCGTCGTCACCGGTGCCTCCGGCGGCGTCGGCTCGGCGATCCTCCAGCTCGCGCGGGTGCGCGGCGCCGTGCCGTACGCGGTGTCGAGCCGCGGCAAGGAGGGGGCGCTGCGTGACATCGGCGCAGCGGACGTCCTGATCCGGGACGACGGCGCCGACCTCGTCGCCGCCGTGGAGCAGGTGGTGGACGCGCCGGTCGACGTGGTCGCCGACCTCGTGGCCGGTCCGATGTTCAACGACCTGCTGCGGATCCTCCGGCCCGAGGGGCGGTACACCACCGCGGGCGCCATCGGCGGCCCCGTCGTGCAGCTGGACCTGCGCACGATGTACCTCAAGCAACTGGAGTTGCACGGCTCCTCGCAGGGCACCCGCAGCGCGTTCCGGCGGCTGCTCGGGTACATCGAGTCGGGCGCGATCAGGCCGCTGCTGTCCGGCACCTATCCGCTCTCGCGGATCCACGACGCGCAACGGGCCTTCCTGGGCAAGGGCTACGTCGGCAAGCTGGTCGTCGTGCCCGACCGGCACTGGGCGGACGTGGGGGCGCCCCATGCTGCGGCGTGAGTGCTCGCTCGAGCTGATCGACACGCAGTCGGGCGGCGACGTCAGTCGGATCGTCGTCGCGGGCATCGGGCCGATCCCGGGAGCGACGGTGCGCGAGAAGGCCCGGTACCTGCAGGCCGAGGGCGACGGGCTGCGGCGCCTGCTGCTCTCGGAGCCCTACGGCGACCCCGCGATGTCGGTGGACCTCATCGTCGAGCCGGGGCGCCCCGAGGCCCAGGCGGGCTACATCATCATGGAGGCCATGGGGTACCCGATGTACTCGGGTTCCAACACGATCTGCACGGCGACGGCGCTGCTGCAGAGCGGTGCCATCCCGATGCGGGAGGGCACGCAGAACGTGGTGCTGGAATCGCCCGCCGGCCTCGCCCGGATCGAGGCCGAGGTCAGGGGCGGTCGCGTGGAATCGATCACCACTCAGGGGGAACCCGCGTACGTCGCGCGGGAGGGGCTCGCCGTCGACGTGCCGTACTACGGCAGCGTCGGATTCGACCTGGTGTGGAGCGGCGCGTATTACGCCGTCATCGACGCGAGTGCCCACGACTTCACCCTCGCCTCCGACGAACAGATCGCCCTGACCGCGTTCGGCGATGCGTTCGTACGGGCGGCGCGACCGGACCTGCTGCAGGAGCACCCCGATCTCGGTGACGTAGGGCCGTTGTCGTTCGCGCACTTCACCGGGGAGGTCCGGCCGATCGGCGACGGCCGTTACGAGTCGCCGTCGGCGACGTACGTCCACCCCGGCGTGTTGTGCCGCAGCCCGACCGGAACCGGTACCTCGGCCCGCCTCGCGCTGATGCACCGGCGGGGCCAGATCGCCGAGGGGCAGTCGCTGGAGACGATCTCCCCGCGGGGCAACCGGTTCGTCGGCACCGTCCGGTCCGCGGGTCGGGTGGGCGAGTACTCGGCGCTGCACTCGGCCATCACGGGCCGTGCGCGGCTGATCGCGCACTCGCGATTGGTGGTCGACCTGGAGGATCCGCTCGTGGACGCCTCCGACTTGGAGAACCTGCTCACAGTGGAGTGACGGGGCTGGCGCGGAACTGACTTTGGAGTAAGGTTACTTCAAAGTCAGTTGCTGAGAGCCTCCCCGAGGAGTCGCACACATGAGTACCTACCTGATCACCGGCGCCACCGGTTTCCTGGGCCGCCGGATCGTCCCCCTGCTGCTGGAACGGGATCCCGAGGCGGTGGTCCACCTGCTGGTGCGACCGTCGTCGGCGTGGAAGCTCGACGCGTGGCGCGCCCGCTGGGGCGAGGACCGCGTCCGGATCCTGCCCGGCGATCTCGGCGCCCCCGGCCTCGGGATCGAGGCCGAGCCCGCGGGGATCGACGCGGTCCTGCACCTCGGCGCGGTCTACGACATGGCTGCGGGCGACGCGGCGAACGACCGGGTGAACGTCGAGGGGACCCGCGCCGTGATCGAGCTGGCGCGTCGCGCCGGCGCCGAGCTGCACCACGTCTCCTCCGTCGCGGTCGCCGGCGACTACCGAGGGACGTTCGGAGAGAACGACTTCGACCTCGGGCAGAGGTTCCCGTCGCCGTACCACCGGACGAAGTTCGAGTCCGAGAAGCTGGTCCGTGAGGCCGATGGCCTGCGCTGGCGCGTCTACCGGCCGGCCATCGTGGTGGGCGACTCGCGCACCGGCGAGATGGACAAGGTCGACGGCCCCTACTACTTCTTCCCCGCCTTCGACGCGCTGCGACGCGTGCCGTCGATGGTCCCGATGGTGCTGCCGGACACCGGCGATACCAATGTGGTGCCGGTCGATTACGTCGCCGAGGCCCTGGTCGAACTCATGCTGCGCCCGGAGGGAACCGGGCGGACCTACCACCTGGTGAATCCGGAGCCGCAGAGCGTCCTGGACCTCTACCGGGCCATCGCCCAACCCGCCGGGGCGCCCCGCGCGGTGGGCCGGGTGCCGCGCCGCGTGGTTGACCCCGCCCTCCGGGTCAGCGGGACGGGCAAGGTCGGCGTCGTGCGGGACACGTTCCTCAAGCAGGCCGGCATCCCGCCGAAGGCCTTCGAGAACCTCGGCTTCACCGCCACCTACACCTCCGAGCCGACGCAACGGGCGCTGGAGGGCACCGGGATCGAGGTGCCTCCGCTCAGGGAGTACGGGCCCCGGCTGTTCGGCTACTGGCGCGAGCAGCTCGATCCGGCACGGCTCCGCCGGCGCGACCCGATCGCCGGCCGGCACGTCGTCATCACCGGCGCCTCGTCGGGCATCGGCCGCCAGACGGCGATCGAACTCGGCGAGCGCGGGGCGCGCGTGATCCTGCTGGCGCGCAACGCTGCCGAGCTGGAGGCCACCGCTGAGCAGGTGCGGGCGACCGGCGGCGAGGCGTCCGCCTACGTGTGCGACGTGACCGACGGTGACGTCGTCGACGCGACCGTGGCGCGGATCCTCAACGATCACGGTCACGTCGACTACCTCATCAACAACGCGGGCCGGTCGATCCGTCGCTCGGTGAAGGCCTCCACCGGCCGGATGCACGACTTCGAGCGCACCATGGACGTCAACTACTTCGGCGCCGTCCGCATGATCCTCGCCCTCCTGCCGCACATGCGGGAGCGGGGATTCGGGCACGTGGTGAACATCTCGAGCATCGGCGTGCTCGCCCGCGGACCGCGGTTCGCGGCGTACGTCGCGAGCAAGGCGGCGCTCGACGCGTTCACCGACATCGCCGCGACCGAGACCCTGTCGGACCACATCACCTTCACCAACGTCCACATGCCGCTGGTCCGCACGGAGATGATCGCGCCGACCGAGGCCTACGACGACGCGCATGTGATCAGCCCCGAGAAGGCCGCCCGGATCATCATCAAGGCGATGCGCGACCGGCCCACCCGGGTGAACACGCCGCTCGGCGTCGTCGGCGCACTGGGCCGGACCTTCACCCCGCGCATCACCCGCCGGATGCTCCACCAGGACTACCTGACCACGCGCGATTCGTCGGCGGCCAAGGGCATCTCCGGCTAGGCCGTCACAACCAGCGGTAGCGCACCTCCGGGCGTCCACGGCCGCCGTACTCGGTGACCCGCTCGCACAGCCGGTCGTCCGCGAGGCGCTCGAGGTAGCGCCAGGCGGTCACCCGCGACATCCCCGTCCGGGCGGCGACGTCGGCGGCACCGAGGGGCCCGTCGGCGTGCCGCAGCGCGCCGGTGACGGCCTCCAGGGTCGACGGTGCCAGCCCCTTCGGGGCCGTCGTCTCGGCGGGGGCCTCGCGCAGCGCGGCGAACGCGGCGTCCACCTCCCGCTGGCCGACGTCGCCGCCGCCCAGCGCGTCGCGGAAGGAGAGGTAGCGGCGCAGCCGGTCCGCGAAGGCGGCGAAGGTGAAGGGCTTGATGAGGTAGAGGATCGCGCCGCTCGCCATCGCGCCGCGGACCGTCTCCATGTCGCGGGCCGAGGTGATCACCATGACGTCGGGCCGCGGGCGGACGGCGGCGAGGTCCGCGGCGAGGTCGAGCCCGCTGCGGTCCGGCAAGCCCACGTCCGCGAGCACCAGGTCGACGGGCGGGCCCGCGACGGCGGACCGTCGGACCTCACCGAGCGCGGCGGCGGCCGTTCCGGCGACCCCGGCGACCTCGAAACCGTCCATGCGCCGGACGTATTCGGCGTGCGCGCGGGCGATCTGCGGTTCGTCGTCGACCACCAGCACCCGGATCGTCATCGCTCTCCTTCCGGCAGGCGCACCGTCACCGTCGACGGCGCGCGCTCCGCCTCGATGGTGCCACCCGCCTGCCGCACCACCTGATCGACCAGCGCAAGACCGAGCCCGCCGCCGTGCAGGCGACCGCTGCGGTCCTTCGTCGAATAGCCGCGCGTGCGGGCACGGCCGAACTCGTCGGCGGACATGCCGGGGCCGCTGTCGGCCACGCGCAGCTCCCACACCCCGCCGGGGCTCGACGCCGAGAGCTCCACCCAGCCGCCCGGCCCCGCGGCGTCGATCGCGTTGTCCACCAGGTTGCCCAGGAGCGTCAGCAGCTGGACGTCGGGGAGCGGGGCGCGGGCGAGGTCCGTGCCCTCCGCGACGGTCAGCTCGACGTCGAGCGCGGACGCCGCGGCGGTCTTCGCCACGAGCAGCGCGACGGCGGACGGCGCGGGGTCCCCGGCGAGCCGGTCGATGAGCTGCTGCGAGGCGGACCGGTCGGCGACCGCCAGGTCCGCCGCCGCGGCGTCCTCGCCGAGCTCGATCATCGTGACCACGGAGTGCAGCCGGTTGGCGTGCTCGTGCGCCTGCGCGCTCAGGGCGTCGGCGAGGGACCGGGCGGTATCGAGCTCGCCGAGAACCGTCTGCAGCTCGGTGCGGTCGCGGACGGTGAGGACGGTGCCGATCGGGCCGGTCGGGCCGGTGACGGGGCGGCGGTTCACCAGGAGCACCCGGTTGCCGGTCACGTGCAGCTCGTCCTCCAGGTCGGCGGCGCCGCGCAGCGAGGGCGGCAGGTCGTTCTGCCCGACGTCGCCGTCCGGCAGCTCCAGGAGCCGTCGTGCCTCGTCGTTGACCACCCGGGCGGGACCGTCGGGCGCGTCCGCGTCGAAGACGATGAGGCCCTCGGAGAGGGTGTGCAGCACCGCGTCGTGGTGCTCGTAGAGGCCACGCAGGTCGTGCGCGGAGAGCCCGAGGGTCTGGCGGCGCAGCCGCCGCTGCGCGAGGGCCGAGAGCGCGACCAGCAGGAGCAGCGCCGCTGCGACGACGGCGAGGATCCGGGGCAGCGCGTCGCGCACCTGGTCGCCGAGCCGGGCGCGGGTCACGCCCGCGGAGACCAGCCCGACGAGGGTGCCGGAGGCGTCGTGCACGGGCGTGACGGTGCGGATCGACGGGCCGAGGCTGCCCGCGTAGGTCTCCGTGAACGTCTCGCCCGCGAGCGCTCGGTCGATGCTGCCGGTGAACTTGCCGCCGATGAGCGCGGGGTCGGCGTGGCTCAGGCGGGTGCGGTCGGGGCGCATGACCACGACGAAGTCGAGGCCGCCCAGTGCCCCGACCCGCTCCGCGACGGGCTGCATCACCGCCGGCCCGTCCGGGGCGGCGAGCGCCGCCACCGTCGACGGGGACGCGGCCAGCGCTACCGCGGCGGCCCGCGTCTGCGCCCGGGCGGTACGGTCACCGTCGTCCCGCGCCTGGGTCACGACCAGCCACGACGCGCCCACGGCGATGGTCAGCAGGATCGCCACCTGGGCCAGGAACGACTGGGCGGCGACGCTGCGTGCTCTGTTCCTCACAGGTACGACGTTTACACAATGAACACAAGCTGTGCCGCAGGTCACAGTTCTCGCAAGATCTATCCAGGCTCTTTCAGCCCATCGATCAAGGAGGACGCCGTGGCGGCTCAAGGAAAACGCGACAGGACGCACTGGCTCTACATCGCGGTGATCATCGCCGTGGTGGCCGGCGTGATCGTGGGCCTGGTGGCCCCCGAGTTCGGCAAGGGGCTCAAACCCCTCGGCGACCTGTTCGTCAGCCTGATCAAGATGATGATCAGCCCGGTGATCTTCTGCACCATCGTGCTCGGCATCGGCTCGGTGCGGGCCGCGGCCAGCGTCGGCAAGATCGGCGGCCTGGCGCTCGGCTACTTCATCGGCATGTCGACCTTCGCGCTCGGGATCGGCATCGTGGTGGGCAACCTGCTCAAGCCCGGCACCGGGCTCGGCATCCACGCCGACCCGACCGTCGGCGCGAAGTACGCGGACCAGGCGCACGCCGCGGGCGGAACCTGGGGCTTCATCCAGGGCATCGTCCCGGAGACGCTGTTCTCGGCGCTCACCGCGGGCAGCGTGCTCCAGGCGCTGTTCGTCGCCCTGCTCGTGGGCTTCGCGTTGCAGGCCATGGGCCCCGCGGGTGAGCCGGTGGTGCGCGCGATCGGCGTGCTGCAGAAGCTGGTCTTCCGCGTGCTGGTGATGGTGCTCTGGCTGGCCCCTGTGGGCGCCTTCGGCGCGATGGCGGCAGTGGTCGGGGCGACGGGCTTCGACGCCGTCATCCAGCTCGGCTGGCTGATGCTCGCCTTCTACATCACCTGTGCGCTGTTCGTCTTCGTCGTGCTCGGCACGCTGCTGCGCTTCGTCACGGGCCTGTCGGTGTTCAAGCTCGCGCGGTACCTCGGCCGCGAGTACCTGCTCATCGTCGCGACGTCCTCGAGCGAGTCGGCCCTGCCGCGGCTCATCGCCAAGATGGAGCACGCCGGCGTGGAGAAGACGACGGTCGGCATCGTGGTGCCCACCGGCTACTCCTTCAACCTCGACGGCACCGCGATCTACCTGACCATGGCCTCGCTGTTCATCGCCGACGCGATGGGCTCGCCGCTGAGCTACGCGGAGCAGTTCTCGCTGCTGCTGTTCATGATGATCGCGTCGAAGGGCGCTGCGGGCGTCACCGGCGCCGGCTTGGCGACCCTGGCGGGCGGCCTGCAGAGCCACCGCCCCGAGCTGCTCGGCGGCGTCAGCGTGATCGTCGGCATCGACCGGTTCATGTCGGAGGCTCGCGCGCTCACCAACTTCTCCGGCAACGCGATCGCCACGCTCCTCATCGGCAAGTGGACCTCCACGGTCGACCTGGCGCAGACCCAGCGCGTGCTCGACAAGCAGGACCCGTTCGACGAGGCGACGATGGTCGACGACCACGGCGCCGAGGGACCCGCCGGCCCGGATACGAAGGTGGCCGCCGCGCACTGACCCTCTCCCACAGTCGAAGCCGTCCCGACCGCCCGCGGTCAGGACGGCTTCAGCTGCTGTGCGAGGTCGCGGGCCTGCTGCTCGGTGAAGCCGCCCGCCAGCTGGATCCGGCCGCCGTCGATGCCGCTGCGGATCACCGGCGCGGACACGACGCGCGCCCCGACCACGATCGCCAGCTGTTTGTTCACATTGCGGGCGGTGGTCTCGGCGACCGCGCGGCTGTCGGCGGCGTCGAGCTGGAACGTGACGAGCCACTGCCCGGATTGCTCCGTGACGCCCGCGTCGGTCGCGGGCGCGTGCGTCACCGACGGCTCGAGCCGGTAGAGCATCGGGCCGGTGCGCTCGCAGAGCTCCGCCGTCGCCGACGGTGCCGGGGTCGCGGTGGGACACGCCCTGGATCCGACGGGTTCGGCGGAGGTCACCACGCGCAATTGTGGCGCCACCACCGCGGGGGACGCGCTGCTCGGGGGACTCTCGTGCCCGCCGTTTCCGGACTGGCCGCACGCGGCGGTCGCGGTGAGGGCGGCCGCTACGACGGTCGCGGTGGTCGCGGTCCGGATTCCTCCTCGATTCGCCATGGTCCCGAGGGTAGGCCCGGCGGGCGCTCAGCGGGCGAAGCGCGCGCGAACCGCATCCTCCGTGAGCCCGTAGTCTTCCAGTGCATAGGAGTGGTTGGGGCGCCGGGCGCCGGATCGGCTGGCGTCGTGCATCGCCGACATCGCCTGTTGCGCATCGCCGGTCAGTTCCAGGCCGAACGATCCGTAGATGTTCCCGACGGTGCCGAGCGGGTCGGCGACGAGGTCGCGGTAGTCCACGTCCACGAACTGGGCGCCGCGCCCCGCGGCGGTGTGCCGCGCGCGGGCCTGGTCGAAGGCGGCGAGCCCGCGGGCCCAGGTGTCCAACTGGTCCGCGCCGATGGTCGCGCCGGTGAACGCCGTCGACCAGCCCTCCGTGGCGTGCTGCGCGAGCGAGCAGACGGAGGCGATGATCGTCTCGGCCGGCCGGTGGCACTGCACGATCAGGGCGTCCGGGTACACCTCGAGCACGGCCTCGAGCGCGAACAGGTGGCTCGGATTCTTGAGCACCCACCGCTTGCCGGGATCGTTCATGCCGATCAGCTGCAGGTTGCGCTTGTGCCGACGGTACGCGGGCGTCCAGTCCTGCTCCGCCAACCACGCGGCGTACGACGGGACGTGCGCGAGGCACTCGTAGGAGACGGAGTGGACGGACTGACGCAGCAGCTGCCAGCACTCCTCGACCTCCGAGGCCGACATGTAGTGCAGCCCCATGAATTCCGGGTGCTCGGTGTGGTGCTGCGCGTACTGCTCGTCGAGGAGCCGGTACACAGGGTTCTCCGCCCAGGTCGCGCGCGGGGGCCGCGGCTGCGGCACCTCCGCCAGCCACATCTGCAGGCCCTGGTTACCGGGATCGGCGTCGAGCAGGCGGTGCAGCGCCGTCGTTCCCGAGCGGGGGAGGCCGGTGACGAACATCGGTCGCTCAATGGCGGTCTCGGCGTGCGCGGGGTTCGCCGCGAACGCCGCCTCGCTGATGAGCCGGGCCGAGAGCGCGCCGCGGAGGAACACCCGGGAGAGCTTCGAGCCGAGTTCGGTGAGCGCCGCCTCCTCACGGTAGGAGTCGAGGAGGACCTGCAGGGCCTCGCGGTAGCCGTCCGACGGGTCGCCGAAGTCGCTGAGCCCGGTGCGCCGCATCGCGGACTCGTGCAGGTCGTCGACCGTGCCGACGGACGTGATGATCTCAGACATGGAACTCTCCGCAGTTGACGTCGAGCGTCTGGCCCGTGATGCCGGACGCGCGGGGTGAGGCGAGGAACAGGACCGCCGAGGCCACCTCGTCCTCGGTGGGCAGGCGACGCAGGTCGGAGTTGCTCGCCGCGTCGGCGTAGTCCTCCTCCACCGTGACGCCCTTGGTGCTCGCGCGGTACTCGAAGTAGGCCTTGAGCGTGTCGCCCCAGATCCATCCCGGCACCACGGAATTGATCCGGATGCCCTCGGGGCCGAGCTCGGTGGCGAGGGACTGCGCGAGCGCGAGCTGCGCCGTCTTCCCGGCCTTGTAGCCGCCGTAGCGCAGGTCGGAGTGGCGGATCACCATCGAGTTCACGTTCACCACGGCCCCGCCGCCGTCCGCGGCGGCGAGGGCCTCGCGGAAGGCGAGCACGGTGCGCAGCGCGCCGAGCGCCATGAGGTCGACGCTCTGCAGGATGTGCGCCGGGTCGGTCTTCACCAGGCGCTGCATGGACGGATACGTGAAGGCGTTGTTGATCACCGCGTCGACCCGGCCGAACCGCTCCTGCACCTGCGTCGCCAGCGCGGCGAGCGACTCCTCGTCGGTGATGTCCGCGGGGATCGCGACAGCGCCGTCGATCTCGGCGGCCATGGCCTCCAGCCGCTCCGCTGTCCGTGCGACGAGGACGACCTGCGCGGCCTCGTCGGCGAACCGTCGGGCGAGCACCGCGCCGAGGGCCGGCCCGGCCCCCGCGATGACGACGACCCTGCCGTCGAGTCCCAGCCCGGCCATCAGCCGACCATCCTTTCGCCGATGAGCCGCGCCCGCTCCGCGATCCGGGCGCGCCACGCGGCGCCCTCGATGCGGTTGGCCGCGTAGTGGGGGAGATGCTGCGCGACGTCCGCGAGCGGGACCACCTGCGCGGTGGGACCGTCGGCGGCCGACAGCGGGGAAGCGGTGCGCTGCCAGCGGAACTGGAGGTAGCCGCGACGGTGGCCGAGCGTCTCGATCCAGTTGGTCACGCCGGGGTCGTTCTGCGCGACGACGATCCGGATCATGCCGTCCGGATCCACCTGCGCCTGCGCGCCGTTGAGCGAGGTCTGGTGGTGGATGTAGTCGAGCGAGATGTACCAGAGGCTGCCGAGCTGGAAGCCCAGGTAGGGCGCGTCGCCGCGGGGGATCGTGATGATCAGCGCCTGATCATCGGCGAGGTCGTAGTGCCCCACCGAGGAGAACTGGGTGGCGAGCCCGCCGGGCGTGAGCCGCGGGGCCGTCAGCGTGTTCACCGGCAGGGGGTCGTAGAACCACTTGGGGAACTGGAGCCAGGTCTTCACGCGGTTCACCAGTTGCTTTCCCGCGGCGGCGTACCGCTTGGCCATCAGCTCGGGGGTGACCGGCGGCGGGGCGGTGCCCACCGTGTCGGTGCGCGCGATGGCGAAGGTGCTGCGCTCCGCCGCCCAGTCGTCGAAGACCTCGCGGATCACCAGCTGCGCTTTGCCGGGCGGCAGTCGGTAGTAGGAGCCGGGGACGGGTTCCCCGGGGCCGAACCGCACCTCGAAGCGGCCGTCGGCGTCGACGGTCAGTTCGCGGTCGTCGAAGGCGACGGTGCTGGCCGGCACGTTGTCGTCGGTGTACTCGCCGCCGCCGAGCACCTGGAAGCTGATATCGCACGTGGTGCCGCGCCGACCGGTGACGACGTACTCGTGCGCACCGTCGACCCGCGCGCCGAAGTACAGCGTGTCCGGGTTGTCGAGGCCCATCTTGGTGAACGGCCCGGTGCCGCTGAGCAGGAACGGGTGGTCCTTGTCGAAATGGAAGGCGCCGTGCACGCAGGCCGCCACGCCCTGCGCGAGGTACTGCAGGCCCTCCAACAGGTCGGCCTCGGTCTCGATGTGCGGTGCCGCGGCGACGAGGCCCTCGGCCTCGGTGATCGCCGCGACGAGCGGATCGCTGTACATCCCACCTCCGATAGTGGTACAAATGTGGACCAATGCGGTAGAACCTGTTCCAGACCGTAGGCGCAGGCGCGGACGAGTGTCAAGGAGTGGCGATGACGGAAACGGTGGAGCCGGCGGAGCGGGCCGGGGCGGCGGGGCGTACGTCGCCGCCGACTGCGCGCGTGGTGGCCGTCCTCGACTTCCTGTCCCGGCACGAGCGCGAGCGGTTCGGCATCTCGGAGCTCGCGCGGCGCGTGGGCCTGAGCAAGCCGACGTGCCTCGGCATCGCCGCCACGCTGGTCGAATCGGGGTACCTGATCCGCGACGACCGGGACAAGACCTACCGCCTCGGGCCCGCGCTGATCCCGCTCGGCCGGGCCGCCCGCACCTCGCTGCGGGCCGACCCCGCCGGCGGCGACGTGCTCGCCGGGCTCTGGGAGGCCTACGGGCACCCGGTCTCCCTCTCGGGCGTCGTCGGCGACCGGGTGACGGTGCTCGACGTGGCCGTCGATCCCGGTCGCCCCGCGATGGTGAAGGTGGGGGACAGCTACCCGTTCACCCCGCCGATCGGGCTCATGTACGTGCTCTGGGACCGCACCGGCCGGCTCGAACGGTGGCTCGCCCGCGACCGGGTCCGCGCCGACGGGGACCGGCTCGCGCGGGTCATCGAGACCTGCCGCGCCGACGGCTACCTCGTCGAGCTGCTCACCCCCGCGGGGCAGCAGCTGTACCGGCTCATGGCGGGCGTGCCGGGCGACATCCCGGCCGAGTTGCGGGCGCTGCTCGGCGAGGTGGTCGCGGGCATCGGCGACCGCGTCCACCTGCGGGGCGAGGCGGACGCGGCCGGAGCGTCGCAGAACGTCAGCGTGATCTCGGCGCCCGTCTACGACGGTGACGGCGCGCAGGCGATGGTGGCGAGCCTGTACGTCAGTGCCGAGCTGGACGAGGCGGGGATCGCCGAGCGGGCGGCCGCCCTCATCGCCGCCGCCGACCGCATCACCGTGCGGATCGGGGGCCGTAAGCCCGGTCGCTGAGAGGTGTTGACAGGCGGCGAGAACACGTTCTAATCTCCGGAACAAGAATGGACCATGGCGGTCCAAATATGAACCGGAGGTTGGAGTGGTGGAGACGACGGTCGCCGCGGATCATCTGCGGGTCCTCGAGGCGGAGGCGGTGTACGTCTTCCGGGAGGTGGCCGCCACCTTCGAGCGGCCCGTGCTGCTGTTCTCGGGCGGCAAGGATTCGGTGGTCATGGTGCACCTCGCGGCCAAGGCCTTCTGGCCCGCCGCGATCCCGTTCCCGGTGCTGCACATCGACACCGGGCACAACTTCGACGAGGTGCTCGCGTTCCGCGACCAACTCGCCTCCGAACGCGGCCTGCGGCTGGTGGTCGGCAGCGTGCAGGACGACATCGACTCGGGTGCCGTCGTCGAGCCCACCGGTCCCGGTGCCACGCGCAACCGGCTGCAGACGGCGACGCTGCTGCGCACGATCGGCGAGCAGCGGTTCGACGCCGCCTTCGGCGGGGCCCGCCGCGACGAGGACAAGGCCCGCGCCAAGGAGCGGATCTTCAGCTTCCGCGACCGCTTCGGGCAGTGGGACCCCCGCGCGCAGCGCCCCGAACTGTGGAACATCTTCAACGGCCTGCACACCAAGGGCGAGCACATCCGCGTCTTCCCGCTCTCCAACTGGACCGAGCTGGACATCTGGCAGTACATCGCCGCCGAGGCGATCGCGCTGCCGTCGCTGTACTACGCGCACGAGCGCGAGGTGATCGAGCGCGACGGGATGCTGCTGTCGACCGGACCGCTCGTCGCGCCCCAGCCCGGCGAGACGCCCCAGCGCCGGACCGTGCGCTTCCGCACCGTCGGCGACGCGACGTGCACCGGCGCCGTGGAATCGGACGCCACCACCCCCGACGCCGTCGTGGCCGAGGTCGCCACCACGCGCATCACCGAGCGCGGTGCGACCCGCGCCGACGACCGGATCTCGGAGGCGGGCATGGAAGACCGGAAGAAGGAGGGCTACTTCTGATGGACGCGCGAATGTTGGTGAGTGGCTCGGTGGTCGCGGAGACCGGAGAGGGCTACTTCTGATGGAGATCCTGCGCATCGCGACCGCCGGCAGCGTGGACGACGGCAAGTCCACGCTCATCGGGCGGCTGCTCTACGAATCCAAGGCCGTGCTGGAGGACCAGCTCAGCGCCGTCGCCGCGACCACCGCCGCCCGGGGCGAGGAGGGAGTCGACCTCGCGCTGCTCACCGACGGCCTGCGGGCCGAGCGCGAGCAGGGCATCACGATCGACGTGGCCCACCGCTACTTCGCCACCGCTACAAGGAAGTTCATCCTCGCCGACACCCCCGGCCACGAGCAGTACACCCGCAACATGGTCACCGGGGCGTCGACCGCCGACGTGGCGCTGATCCTCGTCGACGCCCGGCACGGCCTCACCCGGCAGTCCCGCCGCCACGCCTTCCTCACCTCGCTCCTCGGCGTCGAACACGTCGTGCTGTGCATCAACAAGATGGACCTGGTGGGCTTCGACCGCGCCCGCTTCGACGCCATCCGCGCCGAGTTCGCCGAGTTCGCGGCCAAGCTCGAGGTGCACGACGTGGAGGCCATCCCGGTCTCGGCCCTGTTGGGCGACAACGTCACCGAGCGGTCGGACAATACGCCCTGGTACGACGGGCCGTCGCTGCTCTACCACCTGGAGAACGTGCACGTGGTGAGCGACCGCAACCTCATCGACGCGCGCCTGCCCGTGCAGTACGTGATCCGCCCCCGCGACAGCGACTTCCGCGGCGTGGCCGGCACCGTCGCGTCCGGGGCGTTCGCGGTCGGCGACGAGGTGGTCGCGCTCCCGTCGGGCTTCACCACGACGGTGGCCGAGCTGTACCGGCCCGGCGGGGCGAAGGCCGACCGGCTGGAGGCGGGGGAGGCCGCGTGCGTACGGCTCGCCGACCACCTCGACGTGGGCCGCGGCGACGTGCTCTGCCGGCCCGCCAACCGGCCGCAGTCCGCGACCGACCTGGACACCACCGTCTGCTGGTTCTCCGACACCGCGAAGCTCACCGTCGGCGCCGAGTACCGGATGCTGCACGCCCACAGTTCCGAGCCCGTGCGGGTGGAGGCGCTCGACTACCGGCTGGACACCAGCACCCTGCACCGCGACCAGGACGCCACCGAGCTCGGGCTCAACGACATCGGCCGCGTGCAGCTCACCGCGCGCCGCCCCGTCCTCTTCGACCCGTACCGGCGGGGCCGCACCCTCGGCAGCTTCGTGCTGGTGCACCCGCAGACCAACGAGACCGTCGCCGCCGGGATGATCACCGGCCCCACGTTGAAATCCAGTGCCGTCGTCTGGCACGGCGCGGCCGTGCGCCGCGAGGACCGCGCGACGCGCGGCGGCACCGTCTGGCTGACGGGGCTCTCCGCGTCGGGCAAGTCGACGGTGGCGTGCGAGCTCGAGCGCCTGCTGGTCGCGCGGGGCGTGCCCGCCTACCGGCTCGACGGCGACAACCTGCGGCACGGGCTCAACGCCGACCTCGGTTTCTCGGCCGCCGACCGCGCCGAGAACGTGCGCCGCGTGGGGGCCGTCGCGCAACTGCTCGCGGACGCGGGCACGGTGGCGATCGCGTCGCTGATCAGTCCGTACCGCGAGGACCGCGACCGGATCCGGGCCCAGCACGAGGAGGCGGGCCTGCCGTTCGTCGAGGTCTTCGTCGACACCCCCGTCGAGCTGTGCGAACAGCGCGATCCCAAGGGGATGTACGCCAAGGCGAGGGCCGGTGAGATCCCCGAGTTCACCGGCATCAGCGCGCCCTACGAGGAGCCGGAGCGGCCCGAGCTGGTGCTGCGCCCGGACGACGGGGAGCCCGCGGAACAGGCGCTGGTGGTGCTGGACCGCTGGCTGAAACTCCGGCCGTGAATCACCCGTCTAAACTGGGCTGGTGCACGTAGACACGGTGACCCACGCCGCCTCCACGCCCGATGTCGACCAGCCGTACCGCGAGCTCGGACTCAAGGACGACGAATACCAGCGGATCCGCGAGATCCTGGGCCGCCGCCCCACCGACGCCGAGCTCGCCATGTACTCGGTGATGTGGTCGGAGCACTGCTCCTACAAGAGCTCCAAGGTGCACCTGCGCTACTTCGGCGAGACCACCACCGACGAGATGCGGTCGACGATGCTCGCGGGCATCGGCGAGAACGCGGGCGTCGTGGACATCGGCGACGGCTGGGCCGTGACCTTCAAGGTCGAGTCCCACAACCACCCGTCGTACGTCGAGCCGTACCAGGGCGCGGCCACCGGCGTGGGCGGCATCGTCCGCGACATCATGGCCATGGGCGCGCGCCCGATCGCCGTGATGGACCAGCTGCGCTTCGGCCCGGCCGACGCGCCCGACACCCGGCGCGTGCTCGACGGGGTCGTGCGCGGCGTCGGCGGCTACGGCAACTCCCTCGGCCTGCCGAACGTGGGCGGTGAGACCGTCTTCGACGCCTCCTACGCCGGCAACCCGCTGGTCAACGCGCTGTGCGCGGGCGTGCTGCGCACCGAGGACCTGCACCTGGCCTTCGCCTCCGGCAAGGGCAACAAGATCATCCTGTTCGGCGCCCGCACCGGCCTCGACGGCATCGGCGGCGTCTCCGTGCTCGCGTCCGAGAGCTTCGACGAGGACGAGAAGCCCAAGAAGCTGCCGTCGGTGCAGGTGGGCGACCCGTTCATGGAGAAGGTGCTCATCGAGTGCTGCCTCGACCTGTACCGCGAGAAGCTCGTCGTCGGCATCCAGGACCTCGGCGGCGCCGGCCTCTCGTGCGCGACCTCCGAGCTGGCCGCTGCCGGCGACGGCGGCATGTACGTCGACCTCGACCAGGTGGCCTGCCGCGCCCAGGGCATGAGCGCCGCGGAGATCCTGTCCTCCGAGTCGCAGGAGCGCATGTGCGCCGTCGTGACGCCGGAGAACGTCGACGCCTTCATGGCCGTCTGCGCCCGCTGGGACGTGCTCGCCACCGTCATCGGCGAGGTCACCGACGGCGAGCACCTGGTGATCAGCTGGCAGGGCGAGACCGTCGTCGACGCCCCCGCCCGCACGATCGCGCACGACGGCCCCGTGTACCAGCGTCCCGTCGAGCGGCCGGCCTTCATGGACGCGCTCATCGCCGACACCACGGCGGGCCTGCGGCGCCCCGCGTCCGACGACGAGCTGCGTGCCACCGCGCTGAAGCTGCTCGCCTCGCCGGCGCTGTGCTCGCGCAAGTTCATCACCGAGCAGTACGACCGCTACGTCCGCGGCAACACGGTGCTCGCCGAGCACGCCGACGGCGGCGTCATCCGCATCGACGAGACCACGCAGCGCGGCATCGCGCTCTCCACCGACGCCTCGGGCCGCTACACCTACCTCGACCCGTACGTCGGCGGGCAGCTCGCGCTCGCCGAGGCCTACCGCAACGTCGCCGTCACCGGCGCGACCCCGAAGGCCGTCACCGACTGCCTGAACTTCGGCTCGCCGGAGGACCCGGGCGTGATGTGGCAGTTCCAGCAGGCCGTGCACGGCATCGCCGACGGCTGCGTCGCGCTCGGCATCCCCGTGACCGGCGGCAACGTCAGCTTCTACAACCAGACCGGCTCGACCGCGATCCTGCCCACCCCGGTGATCGGCGTGCTCGGCGTCATCGACGACGTCCGCCGCCGCATCCCGACGGGCCTCGGCACCGAGCCCGGCGAGACGCTGTACCTGCTCGGCGACACGCACGACGAGTTCGACGGCTCCATCTGGGCGCAGGTCGAGCACGACCACCTCGGCGGCGTGCCGCCCCGCGTGGACCTGCCGCGCGAGAAGCTGCTCGCCGACGTGCTCACCGCCGCGTCGCGCGACGGCCTCGTCTCCGCCGCGCACGACCTGTCCGAGGGCGGCCTGTGGCAGGCCGTCGTCGAGGCCGCGCTCGCGGGCGAGACGGGCTGCCGCCTGCTGCTCCCCGAGGGCTCGGACGCCTTCGTGCAGCTGTTCAGCGAGTCGACGGGCCGCGTGCTCGTCGCCGTTCCGCGGACCGAGGAGACCCGCTTCGCGGCCATGTGCGCCGCCCGCGAGCTCCCGGCCGTCCGCATCGGCGTGGTCGACCAGGGCAGCGACTCCGTCGAGGTTCAGGGCCGGTTCAGCGTGACGCTGGCCGACCTGCGCGCCGCGCACGAGGGCACGCTGCCCGCGCTGTTCGCCTGATGGCGGCACCGTCGGGCGAGAGCACCGGAGCGGCCGCGGCGTCCGATCCCGGCCTGCACGCAGGGCTCCGCGCCCGGCACCTGATCATGATGAGTCTCGGCTCCGCGATCGGCGCCGGGCTGTTCGTCGGCGCCGGTAAGGGGATCGCCCTGGCCGGCCCGGCGGTGCTCATCGCCTATGCCGTCGCGGGGCTCGTCGTCATCGCCGTGATGCGGATGCTCGGCGAGATGGTCGCCGCCGACCCGAATCCCGGCGCCTTCTCCTACTACGCCGGCCGGGCGCTGGGCCCCGGTGCCGGCTTCGCCGTCGGCTGGCTGTGGTGGGTGCAGCTGTGCCTGGTGGTGGCCGCGGAGGCCGTGGCCGCGGCGGCGATCCTGAACGGGCTGCTGCCCGGCGGACCGCCCGTCTGGGTGTGGGCGCTGGTGTTCATGGTCGCGCTGACCGCGCTGAACCTGGCCGGGGTCCGCGGCTTCGGCGAGTTCGAGTTCTGGTTCTCCCTGATCAAGGTCGTCTTCGTGGCGCTCTTCCTGATCATCGGCGTGGGCTACCTGCTCGGCTGGACGTCGGCGCCGTCGCCGGGCCTCGGCAACCTCACCGACTTCGCGCCCCACGGGATCAGCGGCGTCGTGGCCGCCCTACTGGTAGTGGCGTTCGCGTTCGGCGGCATCGAGATCGTCGCGGTCGCCGCCGCCGAGACGCAGGACCCCGAGCGCACCGTCGGGCGGGCGATCCGCGCGACCGTGTGGCGGATCCTGGTCTTCTACGTCGGCAGCGTCGCGGTGATCCTGCTGGCCCTGCCCTGGGATGACCCGGCCGTCGCGAAGGAGCCCTTCGTCGCCGTGCTGCGCGCCGCCGGGCTGCCCGCGGTCGGCACGACCCTCGGCGTGGTGATCGTGGTCGCGCTGCTCAGCTCGCTCAACGCCAACCTGTACGGCAGCTCGCGGATGCTCTACTCGCTCGCCGAGCGCGGCATGGCGCCCGCGGTCGCGGGCCGCGCCAACGGCTCGGGCGTCCCGGTCCTCGCGGTGCTCGCCAGCTCCGTCATCGGCTTCCTCGCCGTGCCCGCGACGTACGTCTGGGGCTCCGAGGTGCTGGACCGATTGCTCGCCGTCGTCGGGTCGACGCTCATCGTCACCTGGCTCGCGACCATCGCCTCGCAGATCGTGCTGCGCCGCCGCGCGGACCGCGACGGGACGCCGCTACCGCTCCGGATGTGGGGCTACCCCTACCTGTCGTGGGCCGTCCTCGCGGTGCTGCTGGGCATCGTGGCCCTGGCGATCGCGAACGACGGGGTCCGGGACCAGGTGCTCTCGACCGCGGCGATCGTTGCGCTGCTGTGGGTCGTGGGCACCGTGCACGCGCGCCGTCAGGCCCGCCTCGCCCCCTTGGAGCGGTAGAGCCCCGCGTCCGCCGCGACGATGAGCGCCTCCACCGAGGTGCCGGCCTCCGCGGTCGTGGTCGTGCCGACGCTCGCGCCGACCCGCACCACGTGCGCCTCGGCGCCGTCGGACGTGGGCAGCTCGACCGGTGTCGACAGCGCGCGGTGCACGAGCTGCGCCGCGTCGCCGGGCCGGAAGGGCGGCGAGACGAGGACCGCGAACTCGTCGCCGCCCACGCGGTACAGGGTGCCGACGCCGGTGAGCGCGGTGCCGATCCGCGTCGCGATCGCGCCGAGCAGCCGGTCGCCCACCGCGTGCCCGAGCCGGTCGTTGATCGCCTTGAAGCCGTCGAGGTCGACGAGGCAGAAGCC
Source organism: Tsukamurella tyrosinosolvens (assembly GCF_900104775.1). NCBI lineage: Bacteria > Bacillati > Actinomycetota > Actinomycetes > Mycobacteriales > Tsukamurellaceae > Tsukamurella > Tsukamurella tyrosinosolvens. The sequence goes on along the minus strand of NZ_FNSA01000003.1, from coordinate 4,342,014 downwards.
GACCCTGCCGGCGGGCGCGTCCGTGAGGTCCTCGCGCAGCCGCCGCCGGTTCGGCAGGCCCGTCAGCGCGTCGTGATGGGCGAGGTGACTCAACTGCGCATGGGTGGCCCGCAACTCGGTGACGTCGTGCCCGACGCCCACGAGCAGCGCCGGCCGGTCGCCCTCCGCGGGCACCCGGCTCAGCGCCCAGCGGCCGACGCTGGAGTCGCCCAGGAAGTGCAGCCGACGGTGCTCGAGGAACCGCGTCACGCTCTCGTCGTCGGCCTCGGCCAGCTCGCGCAGGACCCGCTCCACGTCGGCGGGATCCTCGGCGAGCAACGGCCGCACGTCGTCGCCCGACGCCCCGAGGAGCGTCGGATTGGCCTCCATCATCACGGTCATCGCCGAGCTCGCCTCGAGGATGCGGCCGCGCTCGTCGGCCACGAAGACGGGGGAGCGGGCGTGCTCGAACATCACCCGCAGCCGTGCCTGCGCCTGGCGCTCGCGCTCCTCGGCGGACCGCCGGGCCAGCTGCGCCGCCCGGTGCACCACGGCCTGCCCGTCGATGATCCGGCGGGTGAGGGCCTCGGCGTAGCCGGCGGTGTACTCCGCCAGGATCAGGGACGTCCGGCGCCGGACCTCCGCGGACGGTTCGCGGACCAGCGCGTCCGGGAGGGTCGCGATGGCGCGGCCACCCGCCGCCGCGCCCGCGGGCACGGTGATCTGCAGCGAGACGAGCAGCCGCCCGACGTCGCGGCCCACCGCCGGGTCGAAGTCGTCGGCGCCGAGCGCGGCGATCACCGACTGGAAGGCCGTCAGCAGGTCCGCCCGGACCACGGCGGCCGGCAGCGGGAGATACACGTCGTCCGCGATCGACATGAGGAACTCGTCCACGAGCAGGGCGACGACGGATTCACCCCGCGCGAGGAAACCCAGCGGTGACGATCCCGGCATGACCCTCCTCGCTCGCGGTTCGACCCAGCACTCTACGCGGGGCGCGCTCTTCGATTAGATTCGACGTTGCGATGACGAATCCCGAACCGACCGGCGCACCGTCGACGATCCCGCTGGACATGGACCGGCCGAACGGCTCGCGGCTGTACGACTACTTCCTCGGCGGCACCAGCTACCTGCCGGTCGACCGGGACGCGGGCGAGGAGATCGCGCGGGAGGCGCCGCACTGGGCGCTCGGTGCGCGGCTCACCCGGACCTTCGCGCGCCGTGCGGTGCAGACGATGGCCAATGCGGGAGTCGAGCAGTTCCTCGATCTCGGGTCGGGGATCACGGCCGGGGGCACCGTCCACGAGCTGGCGCGCCTGGTCAATCCCGCGGCGCGGACCGTCTTCGTCCACCGCGAGCCGATCGCGTACGAGCTCGGGCGCCAGCTCATCGGCGACGATCCGCACGCGGGGGTGCTCAAACTCGACATTCGCGACGCCGACGCGGTGCTCACGCACCCGGTGACCCGCGGGCTCATCGACTTCGACCGGCCCGTCGGGCTCCTCGCCGTCGGCACCTTCGTCTTCCTCGGCGACGAGGACGACCCCGGCGGCCTGCTTCGCCGTTATCGGCGGACCGTCGTGCCGGGCAGCATGATCGCGCTCTCGCACCTCTCCGACGACTCCGCGCACCCCGAGATCGCCGCCGAGCTGCACTGGGTGCGCCGCCGCTACGAACAGACCTCCACGCCGCTGCACATGCGGCCCCGCGCCGAGATCCTGTCGTGGCTCGACGGCACCGAGATCCTCGAGCCCGGGCTGGTGCGGTACGGCCGGTGGCGCCCCGAGTACCCCCTCACCGAGGCGCAGCTCCGCTGCGACTACGGATACGTCGGCCTGGGCCGGGTCACCTGAGCCGGCGCGGTGCCATCATGGGCCGATGAGGATCAAAGCCGGCCGGCCGAATCTCGCGGCGTATCAGGCCTTCGTCGACGAATCCGCCGCCCCGCCCACGGCGCCCGTCACGGTGACCTGGGCCGGCGTCACGACGCTGCTGATCGCCGACGGCGACTCCGCGGTGCTGACCGACGGCTTCTTCAGCCGGCCGTCGCTGGCACGGGTGGGCCTGGGGCGCCTGGCGCCGTCCGTCCCGCGCATCGAGGCGGGGCTCGACCGGCTGGGTGTGACCAGGCTCGACGCGGTGGTGCCGGTGCACACGCACTTCGATCACGCCTTGGATTCCGCGGTCATCGCCGAGCGGACGGGCGCGCTGCTGGTGGGCGGTGGGTCCGTCGCGCACCTGGGGCACGGCCTGCCCGGCGCGCAGGTGCGCGTCGTGCGCGACACCGCCCCGGTCGATCTCGGCGGCTTCGAGGTGACGCTGATCGAAGGCGATCACTGCCCGCCCGACCGCTACCCGGGCCCGATCACCGCCCCGGTGGTTCCGCCGGTCCGTGCGTCGGCCTACCGGTGCGGGGAGGCCTGGTCGATGCTCGTGCGGCACCGGACCACGGAGCGGACGGCGCTGGTCGTCGGGAGCGCGGGTTTCGTGCCCGGGGCGCTGGCGGGCCGCAGTGCCGACGTCGTGTACCTCGGCATCGGGCAGCTGGGCCTGCAATCCGTCGGGTACATCGAGCAGTACTGGTCCGAGACGGTGCGGGCGGTCGGCGCCCGTCGGGTGGTCCTGACCCACTGGGACGACTTCTTCCGGCCGCTGGAGCGCGGCCTGCGCGCCCTGCCCTACGCCGGCGACGACCTCGACGTGTCGATGGCGGTCCTGGGCCGGCTCGCGCGCGAGGACGGGGTGCCCCTCCACCTCCCGACGCCGTGGCGGCAGACGGACCCCTGGCGCGACTGACCCGGTCGCGCGACCACCGCGGTCGCGCGACCGGCGCCGGTCAGCGCGGCGCGATCGGCAGGGTCGTCACGATCCGGTCCGACGGGGTGGTCGCCCCGCCGGGGCGCTCGATCGAGATGCCGAAGGTCTCCGCACCGTCGATCGACGTGACCGCGGCCGTCGTCGTCGGCCGTACGTCGGCCTGCGTCATCGTGCCGCGCGAGCGGGCACCGCCGCCCGGATCCATCAGCCACATCTGGTAGACCGTGCCGTCCTGCGGCGGCGGAACGTCGTTCATGAGGACGACGCCCGCGTTGCGCTCCCGCGAGTAGATGAACGAGATGGTCGCGTCGCCGACGCGGGCCTGCGTGGTCCGGGCGTCGGGCGCGGCGAGCACGATCTCGGTCTCCGACGGTGCGCGCCCGTCCTGTCCGAGGACGGACCGGCCGAGGACGACGCCCGCCGCGACGGCGACGATGACGACGGCCGCCGCGGCGACCGCGCGCAGCGCGCTGCGCGACGGCCGTCGGCGCCGGATCGGCGTCACGCCGGGATTCTCGACGACGTGCGCCAGGACCCGGTCGAAGACCTCTGCAGGCGGCTCGACGCCGTGCTGTGCGGCCTGGGCGGCCATGGTCTCGCGCACCGCGCCGACCCGGGCGTCGAACTCCTCCCGGACCTCGGCGGCCGCCGCGTCCCGCGCAGCCTCCACGCCGGCCCGTTCGTCGGCGTCGAGGGCGTGCAGCGCGTAGACCTCCGCGTCGTCGAGGAGCGCGTCCCCGTTCCCCGCGTCGCTCGGTGCGTCGGTCATGACAGCACTCCGAGTGGCTCCAGGCACCGGCGCAGGCGCACAAGGCCGTCACGGATGCGGCTCTTCACGGTGGCGAGCGGGGCGTCCAGCCGCTCCGAGACCTCGCGGTAGGTGTGACCGCCGTAGTAGGCCATGGTGAGGGCGTCGCGTTGCGGGTCGCTCAGCGTGTCGAGGCAGTCGACGACGGCACCGGAATCCTCGCGCTGCTCGGTCGTCTCGGCCACGACGTCGTGGGGGCGCTGGTAACTCGCGTGGGCGAAGCTGTTCTCGCGGTCGCCGCGCGAGCGTTCGGCCCGGACCCGGTCGACGGAGCGGCGGTGCGCGATGGTCACGAGCCAGGCCTCGGCGGAGCCGCGGGCGGCGTCGAACTCGGCGGCCTTGCGCCACGCCTCGAGGTACACCTCCTGGGTGATCTCCTCGCCGTAGCCGCGGTCCCCGATCACCCGCAGCGCCGTGCCGAAGACGAGGCGCCCGGTGCGTTCGTAGAGCTCGCGAAAGGCCCCTACGTCGCCGGCGGCGGTGCGCTCGAGCAGGTCGTCGGCCTCGGTCCGCGCACGTGTCATCCGCGTGCCTCCTTCGTCCCGCGGTACGTTACCGGTAGCCGGTGCTCCGGGCCCGATAGCGGCCCCGTCCGCGGGCCGGTGCAGAGTCAGGGGAGCGCACACAGCGGCGCGATCCGTTCGAGCCCCCCGGTGGTCGGCGTGCTCAGGATGGTGCAGGCGTTGTAGCCGAGCCGCTCCGCGGTGGCGCGCACCTGCGCCCACCGGGCGGCGGGCACGGCGGAGGTCCGGGACAGGACGAAGGCGCTGCGCCGCGCCGGGTCGCCGACGAACGCCCAGGAGTAGTCCGGCGCCAGGGCCGCGACCACGTAGTTGGGCGGTCCGTCGAGGGCCTCCTGGGTGGGGACGCCGGGGAACGAGACGTGCAACTGCGCGGTGGTGCGGGGATCGGTGACCCGGGCGTTGCCCCGGATCGACGAGGTCGAACCAGTCCACGTGGTGCACGTGTTGTGGACCGAGACGTTCGTCGCGTCGACGATCCGATAGGTCGCCGTGGTGTCGCGGGCGCACTGCGCGCTGAACGGTGCGGGGATCGCCGCGAGCTGGTGCCACGTGCCGACGTACCGGGCCACGTCGACCTTCGCGACCGGGCCGAGCGGTGCCGCGACGGCGGGGGCCGCGACGGCACCCGTGACGGCGACGGCGGCGGTGAGGGCGAGGGCGGTGGAGCGGGCGGTGCGGATCATCGGTTCTCTCCTCGGTGGGGACGGGGGACGAAGGTGCTCATCAGGTGGCCTCCGGCGCGAACACGATCTGTTGCACGTCCAGGTAGCCCGAGCGGAAGCCCGCCTCGCTGTAGGCGAGGTAGAACTCCCAGAGCCGGCGGAACGCCGCGGAATCCGCGGGTGGGGGCAGGCTCTCCGGATCCGTGAGGAAGCGTTCGCGCCACAGGCGCAACGTCTCCGCGTAGTGCTCCCCGAACCGGTGCCGGGTCACCACGGCGAGGCCCGCCGTCCGGGCGGCGTCGGAAACGGCCTCGGTGGAGGGCAGCATCCCTCCGGGGAAGACGTACTTCTGGATCCACGTGTAGGTGCGCAGCGTGGCGAGCATCCGGTCGTGCGGCATCGTGATCGCCTGCACCGCGATCCGCCCGTGCGGCGCGACGAGCCTCGCCAGCGTCCCGAAGTACTCGTTCCAATGGGCGGCGCCGACGGCCTCGATCATCTCGACGGAGACGACCGCGTCGTACACCCCGTCGATACGGCGGTAGTCGAGCAGATCCACCTGCACGCGATCCGCCACCCCGGCCGCCGCGATCCGGTCCAGCGCCAGGTCGCGCTGCTCCGTCGACAGCGTCACGGAACGCACCACGGCGCCGCGCGCCGCCGCGCGCAGGCACAGCTCGCCCCACCCGGTCCCGATCTCGAGCAGCCGGGTGCCGGGCCCGACGCCCGCGGCGTCGAGGAGGCGATCGATCTTGGCGTGCTGCGCCTCCGCCAGCGCGGACCACCGAGCGTCCGTCGCGGGGCCGGCGTGCGTCACGCCGGGTTCGCCGTCCGGGATCTCCGCCGGGGAGAACAGCGCGCTCGAGTAGGTCAGGGTCTCGTCGAGGAACGTCGCGAACAGGTCGTTGGAGAGGTCGTAGTGGTGGGAGACGTTGTCCCGTACGTGATCGGGCGTGCCGATCTCGGTGCGGGGCCGGGCGGTCGCGGCGAGGCTCCGCAGCGACTGCAGCCACTGCGGCACCAGCTCGGGCATCCGCTCCGCGAGGGCGGTGAGCGCCGCGACCAGGTCCGGGGAGTCCCACTCGCCGGCCACGTAGGCCTCGCCGAAACCGATGAGCCGGGAGGTCCCGATCCTGCGGTGCACGGCGTCCGGGGCGTGGAGGACGATGTTCGGTTCCGCGGGCACGGGATCGCCCGCCCTCGTGACGGCGACGCCGGAGCGCGCGGCGGCGCGCGCGAGCAGGGCGCGGGCCGCGCGGCCCAGGACGCGGGCGCGGACCCCGGTCGGCACGGGGACGCGGAGGTCGTCGGCGTGGGAGCTGCGGGGTGCGAGGTCGACGGTCACGAGTGCGCTTTCTGGTCGGTGGAGCCGGGGCGGGGGACGAGGGGGAGGCCGGAGGCCCACAGTCGGATGCCGTGCCACCGGATCCGGGCGGCGGCGACGAGTGGGACCAGTGGAGCGCGCAGCTGCGCCAGGAGGATCCGGGCCGGCGTCGGAACCCTTCGGGCGCCGCGCCATTCGGCGGTGAACGGTGCGCGACCGGGCCGCTCGAGGACCACGTCGATGGACAGCTCCCCGTCCGGTTCGGGCATCCGGAGCCGGTAGACACCGTCCACGGCGTTGAACGGGGAGACGTAGAAGGCCTTGGCGACCGACGCGCCGGACTGCGCCGACGGGCCCAGGACGTACGCGTGCCGTCCGCCGTAGGTGTTGTGCACCTCGGCGACGATCGCCCGCACCGCTCCCTCGGCGTCGTGACACCAGAAGACGGTCAGCGGATCGAAGACGTAGCCCAGGCAGCGCGCGTTGAGGAGCGCCGTGATCGTCCCGCCGGGCACCTGCGCGCCGTGCGCGCGGAGCGTCTCCTCGACCCGCCCCCGGAGGGTGTCGGCACCGTCGGCGACCGGCGACAGGTGGTCGGACACCCGGAACGAGACGAGCGGCCGCAGCCACACCGGCACCGTCGGCGGGGTGTCGACATCGATGAACCAGCTCGCGCTCCGATACCGGAAGCCGTGCTCGACGGGGGAGCGCCGCAGATGCCCGATCTCGGTGTCGTACATCGCGGGAGTACCGGTCACGGCGCGCCCCCGGTGACGCGGCGGGCGGCACGGAGCCCCGACGCCGCGCCGTCCTCGTGGAAACCCCACCCGTGGTAGGCGCCCGCGAAAGCCAGGCCCGGGCCGGAGATCTCGTCCAGCCGCCGCGACGCCGTGACCGACTCGGTGGTGAACGCCGGGTGCTCGTAGGGAAGCTCGGCGAGCACCCGCGCGGGGTCGACGAGACCCTCGCCGCCGAGCGTCACCAGCGCGGTCTCGCCTCCGCGCGGCAGCCCCATGAGCCGGGTGACGTCGTAGGTGACGCAGACCCGCCCGCCGTCGCCCGTGGCGAGGTAGTTCCACGATCCGCGGGCGTTCGCCGTGCGCGGGAGGAGCGAGGTGTCGGTGTGCAGCAGAGCGGGATTCGGCGTGTAGTCGATCGCGCCCAACAGCTCGCGCTCGAGCGCCGTCGGTGCGTCGAGGAGGGCGAGGGCCTGGTGCGGGTGGACCGCGACCACGGCACCGTCGAACTCCTCCGCGGCCCCGCTGTCGCCGACGACGCGCACGCCCCGGCCGGTCCGCGCCAGGCTGCGGACACCGGTCCCGGCGCGCACGTCCGCGACGCCCGCCGCGATCTTCTCGACGTACCGCGCGGACCCGCCGATGACGGTGCGCCACTGCAAGGAGTGCCCGACCGAGAGCATGCCGTGATTCGCCAGGAACCGGAACAGGTAGCGGGCCGGGTACGCGTCGACGCCGTCCGGAGGGCACGACCACACCGCCGCGACGAGCGGCCGGAGGAAGCCCTCCACCAGGCGGTCGCTGAAGCCCTCGCGGCGGACGAACTCGCCGAGCGGCACGTCCGGCCCGCTGTCGCGCAGGTGCCGCCGGGCGCGGCGGTGGAAGCGCGGCACCTCGGCGAGGAGCCGCACGTGACCGGCGTCGGTGAGATGCCGCCTCGTGGGCAGGAGGCCGCGGATCCCCTTGCCGCCGGCGAATTCGACGCCGCGCACGTCGTCGCGGATCGACATGCTCATCTCCGCGTCGCGCGTCGCGACCCCGAGCTCCTCGAAGAGGCCGCAGAGCACGGGGTAGGTGCGGTCGTTGTGCACGAGGAACGCCGAGTCCACCCGGACGGGCGCGTCGAGCCCGAGATCGACGGTGTGGGTGTGCGCGTGGCCGCCCAGGCGGGTGTCCCGCTCGTAGAGCGTGACCCGCGCCGTCCGGCTCAGCTCGTGCGCGGCTACAAGCCCCCCGACCCCGCTGCCGATCACCGCGAAGCGCTTGTTCGCATCGTTCATACCCGTCATTCGGAGCCGCGCCGCCGCCGGATGGGGGCGGACACCGAGAGATTTCCCACCGTGTGCTCGCGGGGCCCCGGGGCTAGCGTGGAGCCATGGGAATACACGGATCCGCTGTCGTCGACGCACCCGTCGACGAGGTCTTCGACTGGTTCTCCCGCCCCGGGGCGTTCGCGCGCCTGCAGGCGCCCTGGCTGCCGATGCGCCTCCGGTCGCAGGCCACTTCCCTCGCCGACGGCGTGACGGTGATCGACCTGCCCGGGGGCCTGCAGTGGCGCGCCGCGCACGACCCGGAGGGGTACGTGCCCGGCCGCCGGTTCGTCGACGAGGTCTCGGCGGACGGCGTCCGCTCGCTGCCCGCCGGCCTGTTCCCCTGGCGGCACGTCCACGGCTTCGAGCCGGTCGACGCGCACCGGACCCGGGTCACCGACGAGGTGGAGACCCCCGTGCCGGAACGCCTGCTGGCCGAGGTCATCGCCTTCCGGTACCGGCGCCTCGCCGGGGACCTCGCGGCGCACCGTCGGGCCGCCGACGCGGGACTGGGGCCCTCGACCGTCGCCGTCACGGGTGCATCGGGACTCGTCGGCACCGACCTCGTCGCCCTCCTCAGCACCGGCGGGCACCGGGTGCTGCGGCTGGTCCGCGGTGAGCCGCGGTCCGAGGACGAGCGCCGGTGGGACCCGGCCGCGCCGGATCCCGCCGCGCTGGAGGGCGTGGACGCCGTCGTCCACCTCGCCGGGGCGAGCATCGCCGGGCGGTTCACCCCGGCGCACAAGGAACGGATCGCGGCGAGCCGGATCGAGCCGACGCGGCTGCTCGCCCGGGCCGCCGCCCGGGCCGGCGTGCCCGTGTTCGTCAGTGCTTCCGCCGTCGGCTGGTACGGGCGCGACCGGGGCGACGAGATCCTCACCGAGGAGTCGGCGGCGCCCGCGGAGCCCGACTTCCTCGCCGACGTGGTGCGCCGCTGGGAGGCCGCCGCGCACGACGGGGCCGGCGACGGACCGCGCGTGGTCACCGTCCGCACCGGGATCGTCCAGGCGCCCCAGGGCGGGACGCTGAAGCTGCTGCTGCCACTGTTCCGCGCCGGCCTCGGCGGCCGGCTCGGCGACGGCCGCCAGTGGCAGCCGTGGGTCGGCATCGACGACCTGGTGGACGTCTACCACCGGGCGCTGTGGGACACCGGACTGTCGGGACCCGTCAACACCGTCGCGCCGGGCGTGGTCCGCAACGCGGCGTACACCCGCGCCCTCGGCCGGGCCGTGCACCGGCCGACCCTGCTCCCCGTCCCGGCGTTCGGTCCGGCCCTCCTCCTGGGCCGCGAGGGCGCGGACGACCTCGCGTTCGCCTCTCAGCGGGTGCGTCCCGGCGTGCTGGAGGAACGCGGCCACCCCTTCCGGTACCCCGCGGTCGACGACGCGTTGGCGCACCTGCTCGGCGGCTGAGCGCGTACCGTCGGGTCGACGGCGCCGACGAGGAGGACCGATGATCACGACCCCCGGAGCACCGGCCGCGGAGCTCGCCCGCCTGCAGGCCGCGGGCACCGCCACTGAGGCCTTCGCGCTCTACGACGCGCTCCCCGCCGTGCAGGTGGCCGACATCCTCGGCGACTGGCGCGGCGAGGGCCTCGACACCGGCCACCCCATGGACGGGCTGCTCGAGCTCTACGGCTGGCACGGCAAGCGCTTCGCCTCCGCGAACGACGTGCAGCCGCTCGTCTTCGACGGTCCGCGCGGCCCCTACCCGGTGAATCCCGCCGCCATGCCGCTCGGGGCGTCGATGCGGCTGCCGCGCGGACTGCTCACCGCCACCGCGCCGCTGGCCCGCCGCGGGCTGCGACTGGTGCGCACGTCGAAACCCCGTGCGCGGCTGCGCATGATGGAGCACCGCGGCGTCGTCACCGCGACGATGAGCTACGACGCGCTGCCCATCAACGACCACTTCCGCCGCGTCGACGACGCCACCCTGCTGGGTGTCATGGACCTGCGCGACGTGCCGCCGTTCTTCTTCGTGCTGCGCCGCTGACCGTCTGGCGCCGCTCAAAGCCACCGGACCGCGATCCCCTGGATGCTGGGGGACGAACTCGGAAAGGGACGTCGACGGGACCGCGCCCACCCCACGCCTGCAACCGTCACGTCGTACGCTGCCTGCGTCTTGCGGGAGTTGTTACGGTCGGACAACCGCAACAGGGAGTAGAGCAATGACATTCGCCGACATCACCATCACTCCGGTGCCCCACGCGAAGAAGGAAGACTACTTCGAGTTCTCGCGACGGATGGCCGCCGTGTACCGCGACCACGGTGCCACCCGGATCGTCGACTACTGGCAGGCCGACGGTGCGGCGAACCAGAGCGACTTCCATGCCGATGGCACGTCGTACTCCCCGGGCGAGCTTCGGGGCATCGCCCAGCTCGTCGGCGTCGACACTGCGGAGGCCGTCGTCGTCTCCGTGACGGAATGGCCGTCCCGTGCCGCTCGTGACAAGGGCAACGCCGCCGCGACCCAGGACCCCCGCGTGATCGCAACGCTCGACGAAGATCCCGTCTTCGACGGCAAGCGTCTCCTCGGCGACAGCTTCGACATCAGGCCGTACCCGCCGGGGGAATGACCGGGGCGCGACGGCGGCGACCTCGGGCTCACACCTCCCAGGTGTGCACCGGGTTCCCCTCGTGCATCAGCTGCACGTAGTCGGCGAGCATGCCGCGCAACGCCTGCTCGCGGGACTCGCCCGCGGCCTCGCGGTTCGCGACGGCCTGCCGCTGCCACGAGGAGCCGGTCTGCCGCTGGATGCACCGGCCCTCGAGCACCTGCATGTAGCGCTCGCGCGACTTGGAGCCCACGCCGTAGGCCTTGAGGCCGGAGTCCATGAGCGGGAGAAGGCGGCGCAGCACCAGCTCGTCGGGCCGGATCCAGCCGACGTTGGGCCAGTACAGGCCGGCGTCGAAGGCGTCGCGGGCGCCGGAGTGCAGGTTCTCCGTGGCGGCGTCGAAGCTCATCTGGGTCCAGATGGGTCGGTCGGCCTCCACGAGCGCGCGCACCACGCCGTAGTAGAAGGCGGCGTTCGCCATGGTGTCCACCACCGTCGGGCCCGCGGGCAGCACGCGGTTCTCGACGCGCAGGTGGGCGTGCCCGTCGACCACGTCGTAGACGGGGCGGTTCCAGCGGTAGACGGTGCCGTTGTGCATGCGGAGCTCGGGCAACTCGGGCGACTCGCCGCGGGAGACCACCTCGAGCGGGTCGACGTCACTGCACACCGGCAGCAGTGCCGGGAAGTAGCGGGTGTTCTCCTCGAACAGGTCGAACGTGGAGGTGATCCACCGCTCGCCGAACCAGACCCGCGGCCGCACGCCCTGATTGCGCAGCTCGATGGGCCGGGTGTCGGTGGCCTGCTCGAACAGCGGGATGCGGGTCTCGTGCCACAGCGCCTTCCCCGCGAGGAAGGGCGAGTTCGCGGCGATCGCCACCTGCACGCCCGCGATGGCCTGCGCCGCGTTCCAGTGGGCCGCGAAGTCCTCGGGCGCGACCCGCAGGTGCAGCTGCAGGGAGGTGCAGGCCGCCTCGGGGAGGATGGTGTCCGAGGTGATGTCGAGCCGTTCGCCGACCACCGCGCCGGGCAGCGGGGCACCCTCGATGTCGATCTCGATGTCCTCGCCGCGGGCGGCGAAGACCTGCTCGTTGAGCAGGTCGTAGCGCGGGTTCGCGGAGAACCACTGCTTGCCGAAGTGCTCCTCCTCGAGCGTCGGGAGCATGCCGATCATGACCAGGTTCGAGCCCGCGGCGCGGGCCCGCTCGTCGGCCCGGTTCAGCGACTCGCGGAGCGAGTCCTCCAGGTTCTCGGTGCTCTGGTCGACGAACGGCCTTGGGGCCACGTTGATCTCGATGTTGAACTGGCCCAGTTCGGTCTGGAAGTCGGGATCCGCGATGGCGTCCAGCGCCTCCGCGTTCGCCATGGCCGGCTCCATCTCGTCGTCGACGAGGTTCAGCTCCACCTCCATGCCGAGCAGCGGCTCGGGCGGCGCTCCGTCGTCCGTGAACAGACCCTCGGCCAGCATCCGGGCGATGGCGTCCGTTCCGCGCTGGACCTGGCGGCGGAACCGCATGC